>JAUNVM010000022.1:0-8830 GCA_030537635.1 Flaviflexus sp.
CACCGACACCGGATCCGACTCCGGATCCCACGCCTACGCCTTCGGTGACACCTACGCCGACGCCGTCCGAGAGCACGCCTCCCGTCGTGCCTCCGTCAGATCCGCCGAGCACGCAGCCTCCGGTTCCCGATGAGCCGGACCTGCCGTTTACCGGAACGAGTGTGCTCACGCTTGGTGGCATGGCGGTTCTGCTCATGATGGCTGGACTGGCACTGCGTCGGGCCACGTACCGAGGCTGATTTCGTTTCACTCGGTGTTTGGTGCTGGCCGGTGAGCTCAGCTCACCGGCCAGCACCTTTGACGCGAGAAACCGCAGCTGCAAGCCACCGTAAAGGTCGAGCCGGAAGGCTGCTAGGAAGCCGGGCGGTGAGGTAGCAGGTGATCCTGGTGGCGCCATTATTCCTTGCGCTCGTGGAGGCGATCCGGTCGGTATCGGATTCTCTGAACCGGGGTCGATTCAAGGAGTTCCCGCTGGCCATTGAGCGCACGCGGAAAGGCGGTCCGGGCAGTGCGTGAAATCCGTGCTCAAACCCCCACCTTTTATGCCTTGACTCAGGATAAGCTCACCCCATGAAGATCTCGAAGATGAACGCGATGATTCTCGCTGGTGCACTAGCCCTCTCCCTGTCCGGCTGCGGATCGAAGGATGAGCCCGAGGCTCCCGAGGCCACGGAAACCACCGCGGCTGCGGAGACCACCGAGGCGGAAGAAACCGAGGCCTCAGCCGAGGAGGCCACTACGGAGGAGGCGCCCGCCACCGAGGCGGAGGAGACGACGGCCGAGGAGCCGGAGCCTGCCGAGTCGGAGGCCGGAAGCCCGGCCGAGCTCGCCGATCCCGAGCTCACCGAGCTGACCGCCGATATGAAGATCCCCGAGCAGGTGGGCAGCTACACCGGCGAGGCCATGGTCGTCTCGGGCCTGGGCGATGACGCGGTGCAGGTGGAATTCAATGACGCCGACTCGGGCCGCTACATGACTCTGGTGTTTGCTAGTTCTGAGGTCGAGTACATGATCGAGCTGCTTCAGGGAACCGATGAGCCGCTCGGCAAGATTGGCGCATGTGGGTACATGAACGGCCTGGAGTCCACGCCCACGTGCAAGCTGCGCACAGAGGGCAATCACACGCTGAGCGTGGGCGGAGACTACGAGGCGTCCCTCGATGATGTTCGTGACTTCACGATCCACCTGATTAACGCGATGACTGAGTAGGCGCTCTCCTCGGCGCCCGGCCTCGGCCGCCGGGCCGATGCTCCGGGCGGGGGCCTGGAATGGGCCTCCCGGTGCGCGCGGGCGGAGAGTATGCCTATGCTCGGCGTATGGCGCGACACTCCATTCGTTACCCGATTCCGCATCAGCCTCCCGAATACCGGGAGGGGACGCGGAAGATGAGGGTGGGGCGGCGCTTCCCGCTATTCGCCCTCGTTGACATTGTCGTCATCGCCATCACCCTCTTCCTCGTGGCGTGGCTGGCCGCGCTGCTGCTCAAGCAGGGCAGCCAGCTCAACCTCACCGGAATCATCTACATCATCGTCTTCTGGGCCTTTATCGCCTACCTGGGTCTGCCGCGTGCCCACCAGCTTTTCTCCACCATCTACGTACCCGACTACTTCATCGGCCGGACGAGAACGGGAGATGGGGTGCTGGGAGATCCGGTCAACCTCGCGCTCGATGGGTCCGAGAAGGACATTCATGCCGCCATGCAGCGGGCGGGCTGGACGATGGCGGATGAGATTACGCTCGGCTCGTCTTGGGGCATCGTCAAGTCCTCCGTCTTCGGTACCTCCTATCCGTCCGCCCCGGTCTCCGACCTTTACCTGTTTGGTCGCCGGCACGAATTCGCCTACCAGCAGGAGGTGGATGGCAATGCCTCCCAGCGCCACCACGTGCGCTTCTGGCCGGTACCAGACGGCTGGGTGCTGCCCGGCGGGCATCGGGCGCAGTGGATGGCGGCGGGCTCGTATGACACCTCGGTTGGCCTGTCCGCCTTCACCCTGCAGGTGACGCACAAGATTGACGAGCACATCGATCTTGAGCGCGACTACATCGTCAACTCCGTGCGGTACGCGGATCCGGAGTGCGGGGTGGAGGTCATCCAGGACTTTTCCACCGCCTACCATCACCGCAACGGCGGCGGGGACCGGGTGCAAACGGACGGGGATATGCCGATCCTTGACGTCACCGGCGCCTACGAGCGGGCCGCCGACGAGGTGGCCATGCCGCCCGAGCGGCCCCGCAAGCGCGACCGTATCCTGCCTCCCATCCAGCTCCTGCTCACCGCCGCCTTCATCACCCTCAACGCCCTTGTCGTGGCCGGCCTGTGGATTGGGCTCGGCATTGACCGTCTGCCGCCCGGGGTGGATGACGCCGGTGAGGCTCTCTCCACTGCCCTGCTGCTCACCCCGCTCGCCCTCGTCCAGATCTTCCTGTGCGTCGCCACCATCGCGCGTAAGCAGTGGGCCCGCGTTGCCCTCATGGTCGTCCTCGTCGCCATGGCCATCCTCCGCATGATCGAGTTCACCGCGGCCGGAGAATTCGAGGCCGCCGGCCTCATCGAAGCCACCCTCGCCGTCCTCACCGTTCTCGCCATCACCGCCGATCCGGTCCGCCAGTGGGTCTCAAGGGGCAAGCCGGTGGTCGAGGTCGATATCTAACCGAATCGCCCGGCAGTCTCGCGCCAGCTTCCGCGTGGCTGCGCTTGCCCACCCGCTTTCGCGCAACCGCCTCCACGGACCTGCACGTGCCCTCCTGCTGTCGCGCAGCCGCGCAGGCAGCCCCACGTCCGATCGCTGCCTTCCCTCCGGGGGCGCTCCACACGTCCTTCGCATACGCCGCGAGATGGGGGACATAATCCTGTTAGCCTGATTGTGGACCGGCAATGAAGGAGGAAGGGATGACAGGGTGAGCGAGCCAGAAACCAGTGAGACGGCGGAGCGGCGTTTTGTTCGCGCGCTGATCTTTGGTGTGAGTCTCGGCCTCGTTCTCGGCTTTGTGCTTCATCCCTTCTGGCTGTGGTTCCCGATCGGCGCGGTCGGCGGCATTTTCCTCGTCACCCTCGTGGGTCGCGAGGATGACTGACGCTTTGCTGGCGCTTCTCCCACGGCGCGGGTGCAACTGGTGACGAGCGCTCCGCGCCGGCGAGGCTCCCGCTGAATCCTTGGAATCCTTGAGGGACGCGTTTGCCTATGGCGAAGGTCCCGGTGTGCAGCATATGCCACTCTCCAGCACCTCATTGGCGTGCAAGAAAGTACTTAAGGCCCGGGTATTTCTGCCTCCCGATTACTAGAGTGATAGCGCAAACATTAGCCGGATTGACACTCTCGCTAGAAAGGCAGACGGATGGTTTATCGGATGATCTTCAACCAGACCGCGTACTTCGGTCGCGGCGCACTCGACAATCTTGTTCCCGAGCTTAAGGCTCGCAATCTCACCAAGGCCCTTCTTGTCACCGATGCCGTGCTGCTGGACGGCGTGGCAACGAAGGTGACCGATGCCCTGGACAAGGCTGGCTTCCCCTACGAGATCTTCTCCGATGTGGCGCCGAACCCGCCGGTGGAGAACGTCAAGGCGGGCGTGGAGAAGTTCACCTCCTCCGGAGCCGACGTGCTAATCGGCCTGGGTGGCGGCTCCCCGCAGGACACCGCCAAGGCGGTTGGCATTATCGCCGCCAATCCCGAGTTCTCCGATGTGCTGTCGCTCGAGGGCGTGGCCGATACGAAGAACCCCTCCATTCCCATCATTGGCATTCCCACCACGGCGGGCACCGCCTCGGAGACGACGATCAACTACGTCATTACCGATACCGACAAGCAGCGCAAGTTCGTCTGCGTGGATCCCCACGACATTCCCGTCCTCGCGATTGTTGACCCGGACCTCACCGACTCCATGCCCCGCGGCCTCAAGGCCGCGACCGGCCTGGACGCGCTCACCCACGCGATCGAGGGCTACATTACGAAGGGCGCCTGGGAGCTCTCCGACTCGGTCCACCTCACCGCGATCAAGATGATTGCCGCGAACCTCAAGAAGTCCGTTGAGGGCGATCTCGATGCTGGGGAGAAGATGGCCTACGCCTCCTACATTGCCGGCATGGGCTACTCGAACGTTGGCCTCGGTCTCGTGCACGGCATGGCCCACCCGCTCGGCGGGCGCTACGATGCTCCGCACGGCGTGGCCAATGGCATCCTGCTGGCCTCGATCATGCGGTTCAACGCCGAATACACCGGCGAGAAGTACCGCGACATTGCCGAGGCCTTCGGCGTGGAGAATGCTCAGACGATGCCGCTGGAGGAGGCCCGGAAGGCCGCGTGCGATGCGGTGGCCGAGCTGACCGAGGCGATCGGCAACCCGACCACGATTTCCGCGGTGGGTGTCACCGAGGAGGGTCTGGATGGCCTGGCCGATGATGCCTACGCCGACGTGTGCACCCCGGGCAATCCCCGGCCCGTCACGCGCGATGAGATCCGCGAGCTTTACGCGGCCCTGCTCTAGCCACCGGCGCCGTCACCTTCACTGACGTAACGACCTGGGGGTCGAGGCTCATGCCTCGGCCCCCGGTCTATGCGCGGGGCTTTGGTGGTGATCGATGTTCTACTGGGCCGGCTCGAGCAGGTAGGCGTAGTCGGTGTAGTTTTGCAGCAGCCACTGATCGGTGTTGAACCGGGTGAGGTACGGGCCGTCTTGGATCTGCGGGATGGTGAGCAGGGGAGCCTCGGCGCCCTTTTCCCACACCGCGGCCTCGTCTCCGGCCTCAGCCGGGCAGATCATCTGCCGGCCGTAGTCGATAAAGACGGGATGACGGCCGCAGGGATAGGTCTTGCCCGCCCACTCGACCGTGTGGCTGGGCAGATCGTAGGAGTACTCGACCACGTTGCCGCCGGCGAGGATCTGAATGTCGGAATCGGGCCGCGGATACTCCTCCAGCTTCGTCAACGCCGCCCGCACGTCCTCGGTATCCCCGTCGATCCGCTCCACGTTGTCGACGTCAAACTCTTCGACGGATGAGTAATCCTCAAGGTCATAGATCCACACCCCGGTGAGGCGGGCTGTGAACAGCGCATCATCGTTTTCCGAGACAATCACTCCCGGGGTATCGTCGTAGACGATGCCGGTGTGCTGATCGAGGACGAAGTCACATCCATCCCCCGTCATCTCGGCAAACCGTTGTCCCCATTCGGCCGTGAACATGCCCATGGCGCAGCCCGGTGCCGGATGCTCCATCATCCGCCACACCTCGTTGCCCGCCCGGTCGAAGGCGACAAAGGCCTGGCGGTCACTGAGCTTGTTCAAGATGTCATTCGGATTCGCATCCTTATAGAAGGCGAGAATGAGATCGGTGTCGACGGAACCCGCGAAGTACAAGATGAGGCCGTCAACCTCCTGCGGAATGGGAATCTCCTCATTCGTGCGCAGGTCAACAAGGCGCTTGTTGTATCGGTCGTAATTGCCGAAGGTGACGATGGAATCGTTCACCCGCAAGATCTTGTCCCCTCCGCCAAACAGCGGAAATAGCCCGCCATCGCGCAGCTCGAACATCTCCGTGTTGTGGGAAATGTAGGGGTCGGCAGAATCGGTATCGAAATGTTCCTCGAAGGGGCCAAGGCCCTCGATCGGCTGGGCGCCCTCCTCCACTCTCATCTCCGAGTAGTATCCGCCCCGGCTCTCGGGAATGACCGTCGGCCACTCCTCGGTTGGCTCGGCCGTGGGGTCACCGGTTGGATCGGCGGTGGGATCAGTGCTCGGGTCGGTGGATGGGTCTTCGCTCGGATCGGCCTGCCCACCCGTGGGGGACGGTGTCGGTCCGAGGGCTGGGTCGTCTGATCTCATGTGCAGGATGCCGAAGACGGCGCCGCTCAAGATGAGGAGGAGGGCGAGGACGGCAAGGATCATGAGCGCGGGCGAACGCTTGGGTTCGCCCCACTGGCCAGGAGGGGGAGTGGAGGGCGCGGCATACTGGGGAGCCGGCGGGTCGCTCGGGTCTCCTGCCAGCCGGCGTCCGGCTAGATCGCGGGCGGCCGGATCCGGGGAGGTCGTGGCCAGCCAGCGGAGCAGCTGCCCATCGGCTCCCGGATGTCCGGCGGCGAGATGGTGGAGCTGCGGATGTGCGGTGGCGATCGCGACGATGTCGGGCAGCGGGCAGTGCGGATCGCTCAGGCGGCGGACGGCATCATCCATGGGCTGCTCCTGTCGTTGAGATTTCACCATTGTAGACGCGCCACAGAGGCGAAAAAGCGGGCTTGGAACACGGATTTTCTTCCGCCGAGAAAGGAGAGAAAAAGCCCTGCTCGCAAGCCTGCCTGCCATCCCGCCCGCCCGCCACATGCCGGATGGTGGGGAGGGCGGGTGGAAAAGCGGGGGTAAACGGAGGGTGGAAGATGGGGCGCGGTGAGCGGAGCCGCACGGATCGCGGCCTCAGAATTGGGGCAGGGGGAGCCTCGTAGGCCAGACTCCGCGCTCTTAGGATGAAGGCAGACAAGCGAAGGAGCCAGCATGCGACGTTCCACCATCATTGCCGCCTCGATCTCGGCGGCCTGCGCCTGCTCAGCATTTGCCACCCTCCCGACGGGAAGCGTGGGACTCGGCGGGGCGGAGGGGCGCACCCTTCACCCCGACGCGCAGTTGAGCTGGCTGAGCAGCGTGGAGACCGAGCTGGCCAACACGTACACGATGACGGTGAGCAAAGACGAGCTGACCGAGGGTTTTGAGGCCCTCAAAGATCTGCTGGGTGATGGCGGGGATGGCCTGGAAGCGATCTTCGGGGCCATTGGCCTCGATACCGAGATCAGCGTGAGCCCCCAAAGCTGCGAGTACATTCTTGACCCGGTGCTTCGCCCGTCCCTGGACTTCGATGTCATGCCGGAGGAAATGGCGATTCTTGGCCGGGACTATTCCGAGAGCCCGGACACCGATGAGGAGATTGAGACAACCTACTGGGGCTCGGTTGATGCCACGGTGGTGCGCTCCGGAGCGATGAAGGCGATGGACCGATCCACCTACGAGTCAGTTATCAACGACTGCAGCGGCATGGAAATCAGCATCGACATGGAAGGCTACGACGGTCAGTCGGACACCTTCACCGAAAGCGTGGTCTTCACCGAGCTACCCTTCGACCTCGGGGCGGAAGACCAGTTCGGGCTCATCACCACCCTGTACACCGAGGACGATGACAGCAACATCCCGAAGATTAGCCATCTCATTCAGGCCACCGCCACCGTCGATGACTACACCTTCCTCGCTATGGTCAACTACGACGAGTTCACGCAAATGTCGCCGCCGGAGAATCTCGACGCCTACGCCGCCGTTGACCTGCTCGACGCGATGATCTCGGCGATGGAAAACCCGCCGGAAGACTAGTCGCCCGGCAACGCGGAGACACTCCAACGCCGCCTGACGGTTGCTAAGGAGGACAGCTCTCGCGCCGCCTCGGACTCTTCATTCGATAGGACTCGGCGCCACGTCACATGATCGCGCGCGACCTGTCCGCTCGACGCTTCCTTCTCTGGTTCTCTACTTTCCCGCCCGGGCCACGGGCGAGCCGGTTAGCGCAGAATGTAGGGGCGGTGCGCCACCATGACCCACGTGTCGCCATCGAATGGCTGGAAGGAGTCGATTTTCTTCGCGGACGGGATCTCCCAGTCGGGAACGGCACCGTACACCCACATCTGCGCCTGCTCGCCGCTGTTCGCGTCCGCGAAGGCGGGCAGCTCATGAGCGAAGACATCCTCGGCGGCAGAGAGGGGTTCGGTGGGGATATCGAAGGCGGCAAGCCCGGCGTGACTAGAGCAAAGAATGCGGTGGGTGTTGTGCAGGATGAGGCTATATCCGTCGCATTCGAAGTAGTGATCGCCGATGATGGAGCTTTGCACTCCAAGGACATATTCGGCGACCACATCGCCACCGGGCGCGACGGTGTAGTAGCCGAAATTATCGTTCGGCCGGTAGGGAACCTCGCCGCGTGCAAGCTTCTCTACGGCCGCGTTGAGGTCAGCAAAGCTCACCAGCTGCTGAAGGTGCGTGGGCCCGAAGAACAGGGCGTCATCCCCGGTGGCGGACTGCAGCTTTGTGCCGCTCGGATCAAGGACGGCAAGCTCATCACCCTCGGTGGCGTACTTGACGACGATACCCTCGGGGTAGGCGCCGACAACGTGACCATGCGCCAGGTCCACGGTCTGTCCGGTCTCGACATTGATTGCCACAACATCGCTATATGCCACCTCGACGATCACCCAGGAGCGGTCTCCGGCGGCGCGGACCAGGGGGCGATCGTCAACGGAGCTGACGAAGTCGTAGAGGGAGACCTTCCAGACGATGTCGTCGCCTTCCATGAGCGCGACCGCAGAATCGGATTCGTTTTCGAGGGTGAGAACCATCCGATCGGCGTCGATCGGGGCAATGCTAGGAATGAGCCAGGGCCCGCCCGGCGGGGAGATCTCCGTCGTCGTTCCGCTCTCGATATCCCACACCGCGGGAGGGTGGTACGGGGCATCGCTGAAGTACACCACTCCGTCCAGCACTCCGCTCGCCCCGTAATCGCGCCCCTCGGGCATCTCCACCTCAATCGCTCGAGAGCCCTCGACTCGAAGGACCCGATGCTTGCCCCACTCGTCATCGTAAGTAATGAGGTAGGGGCCAATCGGATCCACCGCGGTGACCTCCTGGCTGGCGGGAATGCCGGCAATCCCGAGGGGAGCCTCGGCGAACGTGAGGTCGGCAAGGGCGGGCCGGGCGGGCGCCGGAGCCGGTGCCTCGGCGGGAATCTCTTCCGGCTCGGAGCCCTCCTCGGTCTCCTCTGCCTGCTCCGGTCCAGACTCCTCGCCGGGATCGAGGCTCGCCTGGG
>JAUNVM010000022.1:8930-35444 GCA_030537635.1 Flaviflexus sp.
GGGGGAGGCGTGAACTGCTCGTCAAAGCCCCGTTCGTTATCCGGCATGAAGTCATTGCCATTCGAGCCGCTCATGACCACCCTTCTGCTTGAGAAGGCCTGCGTTGACCTTCATTGACATCGTAGAAAGTATCCGCCGGCGCGAGGAGCAGAACCTTACTTTTTGGTGGAGTGGGGCGAGGATGGCGCAGTCAAGGGCGATCTGGCGCCGCCTCGTGAAGGCCTTGTCGGCTTTGAGATAGCCGGTGGATAGGAGATGAGGGCCGAGATCTCGGCCCTCATCTCAATGCGGGGATGTGTCGACGTGGTGGCCTGAGCGGCCTCGTGGGCCTATGCCTCCACGGTTGGGCGGGCGGCCTGGGCGGTGAGTTCGAGCTGGTGGCGCTTGCCACCGCCCATGATCCGGTCCGGCCGGACGAGGGCTCGCCACATCATGCCCACGGTGGCGTCATACATGCCGACGCGCCTGGCCGAGGGACGGGTCTGGAAGCGCTGGGTGTTGAGGTGGTTGAGCAGGCTGATGAGCCGGGCATAATTCCTCGGGCTGACATCGGTGAGCAGGGCGAAGACGTATCCGGTGCCACCGACCTCCTCGGCGTATTCCAGTTCGATGTCGAGCGGATCGAAGCCCTCGAGCTCGAGCCAGCCTGCCGGAGCAACCTCCGCGAGGCGCTCGGCGGGCACGGAGAAGCAGATCTTCTGGGTGTGCAGGGCCTCAATCTGGACGGGCCAGGGGGCGTGAGAGATGTGGGCGCGGCCGGGGGCCTGATAGATCGATAGGCGGTGGCGGTGACGCGGATGATCGATCGCGGCGGCCAGAGCGCCGATGAGACACATGGTGTTGTAGGCCAGCCAGGCCATGGGCACCGCGTGGGGCAGGGCAAAGTCCCAGCCGTGGGCGGCAATCTGGATCCCGCAGTGGGCCAGGGCGGCAAGAGAGGCAATGAAGAGGAGGAGCTGGGGCCAGGCCTTGAGCGAGAAGGTGGCCCGGTCCTGAGAAGCACCTTTCGTGGTGACCTGGAAGCCGATCGACGTGCCAAAGAGAAGCTCTTGGAGGACCGCGGCGGAGATCTGCGGGGCCTGGGCGAGCTCGTAGACGGCGGTCCACACGGTCTTGAACCGGCCCTTCGTGATGGCGTCGTAGACGAAGCGTGAATAGGCGAATTGGGCGCCCCAGATGAGGAGGAAGTCGGTGAGCTTGACCGAGAGGATCTGTACGCCGGTGAACAGGACGATGATGGGAAGGAGGAGGAAGGCGAGGCGGTAGATACCGAAGAACCAGAAGTGCACCGAATCGTAGAGCAGCCACTTTTGCGCGAGGGAGAGATTGCGCAACCGGTGGGCGCCGTACTTCTTGGCCACCTGGACATTGCCGCGGCCCCAGCGAATGCGCTGCTTGAGCAGCTCATCGTAGGTTTCGGCGGCGAGGCCGGTGGCGAGCACCTCGTTGACGTACACCGCCCGCCATCCGGCATTCTGCAGCACCAGACCCGTGGCCATGTCCTCGGTGATGACGTCGGTGACGAAGCCGCCGATGCTGTCCAGAGCGGAGCGGCGGAAGATGGCGCCGGAGCCAATGTAGATGGCCGCGTTGTGCATGTCCCGTTGCGGCTCGATGTGGCGCATGAAGAAGTCCTGATCATTGCGCACCGCATGCTCGGCAAACAGGTTGTGCTGGAAGACGTCAGCATTGTGGAAGGCCTGCGGGGCCTGGACGAAGGCCACGTCCGAGGAGGCAAAATGGCCAACCATGTGCGCGAGGAACTGCGGCTTGAGCACCATGTCGGCATCCATTGTCACAACGAATTCGCCGTTCGTGTGAGTGAGCGCGTTGTTGAGATTGCCGGCCTTCGCACCCTTGTGATCATCGCGGCGCAGGTAGCCCACGTTCCACTTCTTCGCGAGCTGTGCAATCTCGGGGCGGTCCCCATCATCACATACCCACACCTTGAACCGATCGGCCGGATAATCCAGTTGGGTGGCCGCGACAATGGTGGGTTCAAGAATGTCGGACGGCTCATTGTAGGTGGCAATGAAGACGTCAACCGTGGGATAACGCCCCGGGAAAAGGGCGGGTCCGCGCCGATTCGGCGCCGGCTTCCAAAACAGCAAACCAAAGCCAACGGTCTGGATGATGGTAATGATTTCCAGGAGGAGGAAGGCGATGCCACCCACCCGGTTAACGGTTCCCTCCGTGGGTAGCGTCCAGCCCACCCGCCAGATCAGATAGCCGGCTGCGATGACGCAGTAGAGGGCGATCAGAGGGCGCCGATAGCCCTCGCGATAACGGGCGGTCACGCTGAGGAATAACCCCAGGGCAATGACCGCAGCAAAAACCAGCAACTTCATAGTTCATACCTCGTGCAATAGAACATCTGACGTCTTAAACGTGCGAGTTGAATCCTAGCAAGACGCCGTCAAAAGCACCTATCGAGGCAATGAATCGTACTGAATATCGGACCTTTCGGCCAGGACTGGCCACAAATATTTCGTTGTCATTCCTTGACGCCGGCAAGACTATTGCCACATCACGTTCTGTGCGTTGATGAACGTTGCTTATCGGCCTCCGGGTCCGCTGTTCGCTGCGCCACGCGGTTTTTGAAGATTTCTCCGGTGATGAGGCCCACGGGGTGATTGAGCTTACAGGCACCCCGTGTCCGTGGTCAGAAGCTTTGGCTAGAGCCCGAGAACCTGGGTGACAGCGGGCTTAGAGAGAACCGCGACGAGGAACTCTGAGCCCGGGGAAAATGGCCGCATGTCCCAGGAGGAGAGTGCCAGGTCGACGGTGAGCCCGGCCTGGGCGACCTGGCCGAAAAACTCGTTGAAGTCATATCCCCGTCCGGCCCCAAAGCCGATGACCGCGCGACCCTCCGCGCCAAGGGCGGCCGCGAAATTGTCGAGGACGAGCTGACGGGTGGAGGGGGCAAGGAAGGTCATGACGTTGCCGGCGCACACAATAATGTCGACCGTGCTCGTGCCCAGGGATTCGAGGTCGAGTGCGGCGAGATCCTGAACCGCCCAGGTCGGCCCCGGATAGTCCTTCTCGGCGGCCTCGATGAGGCCGGGATCAACATCGACGCCAATGACGTGGTGGCCCCGGGCATGCAGGCGTCCGCCCACCCGGCCCGGCCCGCATCCGGCGTCAAGAATCGTTGATTCTCGCTCGGCCATGGCGTCCACGAAGCGGGCCTCCCCGCCAAGATCATGCCCCTGTGCCGCCATGCGGTGGAAGCGCTCGATGTATCGCTGGGTGTGCTCGGGATTGGATTCGATGATCCGGATCCAGTTGCTCGGTTCAATCGGCATGCCCCCATTGTCCCCCGGGCGGGCTCCGGGAGGAAATAGCCCGGGTGCAGCGCGGCGTAAGACGGCGGGCCCCGCATGCGGGGCCCGCCACCGGGTGGCTACCGGGCGGCGGGGGATGACCCGGCCCTGGTAGCCGACCGATTATTCGGCCGAGGCGCGCACCTGGGCTGCCGCGGCCACGAGGTTGCGCAAGGTTGCCTCGGTTTCCTCATATCCGCGGGTCTTGAGGCCGCAGTCGGGATTGGCCCACAGGCGGTCGGCGGGTACGGAGCCGAGGGCGAGGGTGAGCAGCTCGGCGAGCTCGGAGGTGGGGGGAATGCGCGGGGAGTGAATGTCCCACACGCCCGGGCCCACCTGCCGGGTGAAGGAGTCCGCGATTCCCGGCAGCACCTCCATGCGGCTGCGGGCGGCCTCGATGGAGGTGACGTCGGCATCCAGCGCCGCGAGCGCGTCGATGATCTGGTTGAACTCCGAGTAGCACAGGTGGGTGTGAATCTGGGTGGCCGGCTCCGCTCCCGAGGTGGCGAGCCGGAAGGCGCCCACCGACCAGTCGAGGTAGTCGGCGTGCTTGGTCTTCTCCAGGGGCAGCAGCTCGCGCAGGGCCGGCTCGTCGACCTGAATGATGGCGGTGCCGGCCTCTTGCAGGTCGTCGATTTCGTCGCGCAGGGCGAGCGCGATCTGGTCGGCCACCTCGGGCAGCGGAATATCCTTGCGGGGGAAGGACCAGGCGATGATCGTCACCGGGCCGGTGAGCATGCCCTTGACGGGACGAGCGGTGAGCGATTGGGCGTAGGTGATCCACTCGGTGCCAAGGTTGGAGCGGCGGCGAACATCGCCCCACAGGATCGAGGGGCGGGTGCACCGCGAACCGTAGGACTGCACCCAGCCGTTCTTCGTCACCGCGAAGCCCTCGAGCAGCTCGGCGAAGTACTGCACCATGTCATTGCGCTCGGCCTCGCCGTGGACGAGAACATCGAGACCGATGTCCTCCTGAAGCTTGATGACCGAGGCGATCTCCTCGCGCAACCGAGCCCGGTAGTCCTCCGTCGAAAGGTCGCCGCGAGCATGGGCCGCGCGGGCCGAACGGATCTCCTGGGTTTGCGGGAAGGAGCCAATCGTGGTGGTGGGAATCTTCGGCAGACCGAGCCGCTCCTCCTGGGCTGCTCGCCGCCCGGAAGCGCGCTTGCGGTCGGCCTCGGTGAGGGCGGCGAGGCGCTCGCGCACCTCGGGAACCTTGACGCCCTCGGCCCGGGCGTGGGCCTCGATGGCCGAGGTAGCCTCGTCAATCTCGGACTTGATGGCATCCCAGCTGTCGGCCAGCCCCCTCGCCAGGGTGGCAATCTCGCCGATCTTTTCGTCGGCAAAGGCGAGCCGGCCGGCCAGGTGTTCCTCGTGTCCGGCCTCCCACACCTCGCCCTTCGTCGTGTGTGGGACGTGCTGCAGGGAGGTTGAGGTGGTGGCGACGACGCGGGCGCCGGTGGCGGCCACCTTGTCGAGAAGCTCGGTGGCGCTGGCCAGGTCGGTGCGCCACACATTCCGACCATCGATCACGCCGGCCGCAATGGTGATACCGGAGAAGTCGGCGTCGGCTAGCTGGCCGCGATCGAGATCCACGGCGAGGGCCTCCACCCCGGTGGCGGCGAGCCTTTCCTGGGCGGTAGAAGAATCCCCGTAGGGCAGGGCAAGGAGAATCTGCGGGCGGTGCTCGACCCCGGCGAGACGCTCGTACAGCGCGGTGGCGCGGTCAAGGAGATCGGCGCGCGAGGCTGGCAGGTTATCGGTGACGAGGGCGGGCTCGTCAAGCTGCACCCACGGGGCTCCCGCCTCATCGAGGGCGGACAGCAGCTCCTCATAGACGCCCGCGACATCGTCAAGGCGCTCCAGCGGATCAAAGTCCGGATCGGCCTCGGAGCCCTTGGCGAGGGCGAGCAGCGTGAGCGGGCCAACGAGGACCGGTCGCACCGTGTAGCCCGCCTCCTTAGCCTCGGTGAAGCGATCCACCACCGAGGTGTCGGACAGGGCAATGGCAGTGTCGGCGTCAATCTCGGGCACGAGGTAGTGGTAGTTCGTATCGAACCACTTCGTCATCTCCAGGGCCGGGCGCGTCTCATCGCCCCGGGCGCACGCAAAGTAGAGCTCGCTGCCGGTCAGGTCGGCGAACCGAGCCGGGGTTGCCCCCACCGCGACCGCGGCGTCAAGCACCTGATCGTAGAGGGAGAAGCTGTCCGGAATCGAGGCCTCCTCGGTGAGCCCGAGGCCGGCAAGCCGCTCGTAGAGGGCGGTGCGCAACTCCGAGGCCGAGGCCGCCAATTCGGCGGCGCTGATCTTGCCGGCCCAGTGGGATTCCAGGGCTCGCTTGAGTTCGCGGCGCGGGCCAATGCGGGGATATCCGAGGGGGGTGGAGGGGAGATGGGACATGGTCGATCCTTTCGGTTACGGTGCGAAAGCGGTGGTGAGAAAAACGTGGTGGTCAAGTGGTTGGGGCCCGGAAGCTGGCGGACGTGCGGCTAGGAGGGGAGGAGGAGCTTGGCGGCGTGCAGGGTGGCAAGCGCGGGCTCGGCCCGGTTGAACGTGTAGATGTGCACACCGGGGGCGCCGGCCTCGATGAGATCGGAGGCGAGTCGGGCGGCGATTCCGATGCCGATGGTGCGGGTATGCGCCTCGGTCACACAGGCCTCCAGCGAGTGCAGGAGATCGCGCGGGGCTTCAACCCCGGTCAGCTCGGCCACCCGATGCAGGCGGCGCACCTCCACCGGCGGCAGGATTCCGGGAATGATCGGAATTGTCACGCCGGCGGCCCGGGCCGCACAGACGAATAGGTGATAGTCCTCGGCCCGCCACAGCATCTGGGTGATGGCGAAATCGGCTCCCGCCACCTGCTTGGCCACGAGCCGCTCCACCTCTTGCTCGCGCGTGGTGCCGGCGGCCGGATTACCGCAGGGGAAGGTGGCCACCCCGATCCGCAAGGGGGAGAGCGAGCCGCGCAGTGCCGTGCCGGGATGAGCCGCGCAGCGGGTGAATTCCACTTCGCGCAACAGGCGGATAAGATCTGCCGCCGAGGTCAGAGCATCATCGGCCGGGCGCCAGTTCGGATTGCCGGCGGGCGGGTCCCCGCGCAGGGCGAGGAAGGTGCGAATCCCAGCATCCAAATATTCGTTCGTGATCGCCCGGATCTCCGCCGCCGAGGTGCCCACGCAGGTGAAGTGTGCCATCGGGGGAGTCGGGGAATGACGGGCAATGATCGAGGCGGCCTCGCGGGCCCCGCGCCGGTCCTGGCCACCCGCGCCATAGGTGATGGAGATGAAATCGGGTCGTGCCGCCACGAGGCGGTCCACCGTCGACCAGAACTTCGGGGCCGCCTGTGGATTGCGCGGCGGCATGACTTCGAAAGACACCGTAGCTCTCGGATCGAGCTGTCCCTGCGGGGTGGCGCCGTGGGCGAGGGCACTTGCGGCCTCGGCCAGCGTGGCGAAATGGTGTGCGGATGTAGGAGAAGTATGTGCGGAGATCATGGGAACCTATGTGCTTCAAGGCCGCTTCGGGCCGGGTGGACAAGAACTGGGGGTTAGTTGTTGTCCATGCACATTCGCGCCACCATGCCCACACAGGGCATGGTCATCATCAAGGCGCGGTTCGACATGGCCAGAGTGTAGGCAGACATCCTCGCTCGTCCGCGAACCCGTCCACAAGGCGGGACGAAACAAGGAATTGCCCGGAAAACTCGGGGGTAATGTTGTGGGTTGACAAGTAAATGTAGCACAAGTACTATCATTTCTACGTGGAAGGCTACCGGCCAACGGTGCGTCGGGCGGAATCCTGAACAACGAGAGGAGAAACGTGGCGGTCATTGACGTTGCCAGCGTGGACTTTGCGTACGGCAAGAACCGTGTGCTTGAGGATCTCAGCCTCGAGATCGGCTCCGGTGAGCTCGTGGCCATGCTCGGCCCCAACGGGGTAGGCAAGACGACGCTCGTGGAAAACCTGCTCGGCACCCTCGCCCCGGCCCGCGGAACGGTGCGGGTGCTCGGGGAGAATCCCCGCCGGGTCGGCCCGTCCTTTTGGTCCCGCCTGGGTTTCATGTCTCAGCACTGGAACGATCACGGCAAGTGGCGGGTCAAGGACCAGCTCGCCTGGATTGGCGCCTGCTATGAAAGCGAGGGTGTGAAGGTGCGCGATGCTGGGGAGTTGCTCGACGCCCTCGGCATGATAGATCAGGCATCCGCCCCACTGGGTAAGCTCTCCGGCGGTCAGCGCCGCCGCATCGACTTTGCCGCCGCGCTACTCAGCCGCCCCAGCCTTCTCATCCTCGATGAGCCGACCACGGGACTGGATCCGGTGGCGAAGGCACAGATTCACGATCTCATCTGCGAATGCCAGGACGAGGGCACCACGGTCCTGCTCACCACCCACGACCTCGCCGAGGCCGAGAAGATTGCCTCCCGCATCGTCATCCTCGGCTCCGGCTCCGTTCTCGCCGATGGCACGGCCCACGAGCTGCGCCGCCGCCTGCTCGGCTCCTCGGAGATCACCTGGCGGGAGGGCGATGATCTCTTCGTTCACTCCACCACCGAGGTCGAACAATTCGTGGCCCAGCTCGACCTGGAATCGATCAGCGAGCTCACCATCACCCGCCCCAGCCTCGAGGATGCCTACCTCGAGCTCGTAGGCAAGATCAAGACCGAGCGGGCGGAACAGCGAACCGCCGTGGACGCCCGCGGCCGGATTGTCGAGACCGGGGCTCCGGCTGACGCGAGGGAAGGAACACCGGAATGAATCTGCCGGCTCTGCTGCGCGCCGTGCGCACCCAATTCTGGGCGGATCTGCGCCCCAATCTCGTGGGCCTCGGCCTGCTGTCCACGGCCATCACCCCGATCGTCCTCATCGGCTTTTCTAAGGTGGCCGATCACGTGGACGCCTCGATGGTGGCCTCCTATGGCACCTTCATGATTGCCGGCATGTTCGGCGCCTTCGCCGGCATGGTGGGCATGCAGATCATGAGCGAGATGTACCTGGAGCGGGTCTCGGGCAATCTGCTGCGAATCCGCACCCTGCCCCACGGCTCACTTGTGTGGGCGCTCGCGAAGACCGTGAGTGCATCCCTTCTCGTGATCGTCATGTTCGCCGTCCTCCTCATCGGCGGGAGCATCATCCTCCCCGAGGCCGAGTTCGGGGTGGGACAGATGATTCTCGCGTTCCTCGCCCTCGTCCCGATCATTGCGGCAAGCGCCCCCATCGGCTTCATCAGCGGGGCCGTGGTCGGCGGCACCTATTCCATGCTGCTCGGCACGCTGGGGTGGATAGCCGTGCTCGCCACCTCGGGCGGCCCCTTCCCGCTCGACATGCTTCCCGGCTGGATTCAGGCCATCCAGCAGGTTCTCCCCTTCTACTGGGGCGGTCATCTTGCCCGCGCCATCCTTCTGCCCGAGGGATCCGGCGCGGCGGAGATCTCCGGATCCTTCCAGCCGCTCCTCGCGCTTGCCGTCCTTCTCGCCTGGGCAATTGGCGGCTTCATTCTCGCGGTATTCTTGGTGAATACGAGTTTGAGGAAGCAGTCGATCTCTTCGCTTGAGAAGATTCAATCGACGGTTCGCACGCAAGCGGGAATTTGATGGCAGAAGAGCGCATTCACAACCGGATCGCGGTGCTCCGCGCGGACCGTAAGGTTTCCCGTCGGGAGCTGGCCGAGGCGCTGGGAGTGCACTACCAGACCATCGGTTATCTCGAACGCGGCGAATATGCTCCCTCCCTGGCCCTCGCCCTGCGCATCGCCCACTACTTCGACGTTCCCGTCGAGAAGGTTTTCTCGCTCACCGAATTCCCGCCCCTCATTTAGGGTAGGGGTGGGCGCATGCCCGGGAGGATGCGGGCTGGTCCGCACGGCCGGAGGAGGTAGCGGTGGAGGAACTGATCTCGGTGGCGGCCGGGGAGCTGTGCATATCCCGCCGGGGCAATGCCTCCGGTCCGCCCATCATCCACCTCGAGGGGCATCGCGCCCAGCACATCTCCTTTCCCGATGCCTACCTTGACCTGTTGGTTGAGGCCGGTGCGCACGTGGTGAGCGTGGATAATCGGGACGTGGGCCGGTCCTTCCGGGCTGAGGCGGACTACCGGCTTGCGGATATGGCCGAGGATGTGCACGAGCTGATCTGCCAGCTCGGCCCTCCCGCCATCGTCACCGGGCGGTCGATGGGCGGGGCGATTGCTCAGCTTCTTGCCCTCGCCCACCCGGGTGATGTGGCCGGGCTTGGGCTCTTCTACACGTATGCGTCTGACCGCAGGCGCGAACCGCGCCCGGCCGCCCCCGCGCCCTTCCACGATCGCGCGCAGTTCATTGACTATGAACTTGGGGCCCTTCCCGAGATTGCCGGCTCGCGCTATCCCTGTGCTGCCCCTGACATCGAGGCCCTTGCTGGGCGCATGTGGGCCCGGGGAGTGAGCTGGGCGGGCTGGGAGCGGCAGCGCCGCGCCATGGAAGCAAGTGAGCCGTGGGCCCACCGGCTGGCCGAGATTGTAGTGCCCACAGTCGTGGTTCACGGGGCGGAGGATCCCGTCATTGCCCCCGCCGAAGGCTCCCGCCTTGCCCGCGCCATCGCACCCGCCACGTTCCGCCTCATCGAGGGGATGGGCCACCAGCAGCCGCCCGAGCTCTCCGAGCTGTTCGCGGAGCTGACGCTTGATCTGCTCAGATACTAGGCGGCACGATGTGCGGTCGAGGTGGCGAGGGAGTTGACGCGAGTCAGGTTGCGGGCCGGCCATCCGTCGTCGTGGGCGTGGCGGGGCGCTGATCGACCACCTGGACGTCCGCGCCGGTGGCCACCCCGTGCTCATCGAATGCGGCGAGGACGGATTCGATGACGGCGTGCTGGGCTTCCCGGGTTTCCAGCTGCCTGGCCCCGGACCAGAACCGCAGCTCGAGGCTGACGGTTCCGGAGCCAACCGACGTGAGGAGGGCCTGGGGTTCGGGGTGGTTGGCCACCCCGGGCACGTCGTGCATGGCCTGGATGGCAACCTGGGTGGCGCGGGCGAGATCGGTGCGATCATCAAGGTCGACCATGACCGAGGTGCGCACCTCCTCGTAGCCGGTCTGCACGGTCACCACCTCGGTGTGCAGCAGCGCATTGGGAATGAGAACCATGCGGCCATCAAACGTTCGGATTGCCGTGGAGGACAGGTGCATGGCGGCCACCTGCCCGGCGTAGCCATCGATGAGAATCTGATCGCCCACCCGGAACCGGTCCCGGGCGAGGATGGCCATGCCGGCAAAAGCGTTGCCAAGAACGGTTTGGAAGGCAATGCCGGCGGCGATGGAGACGATGCCGAGGCCGCCGAGAACGTCAACCGGTTTGACCGAGGGGAAGATGATGGCGAGGGCGGCGCCGAGGGCGATGAGGGCCACGCAGAACTGGGTCACCCGAGAGAACACCATGGCCGCACTGTCCGAACGGCCGCGCCACAGCAGGTATTTGCGGAGCAAAAAGCGGATGAGATAGGACAGGATGACGCCGCAGACAAACACCCCGAGCCCCCACAGCACCTGATCGAGAGTGATGTGGGGCAGGGCGATAACGTCGGTGGGATCGGGCTGGTTCATGGCGGGTCGGTGTCCTTCGCGGTGGTGATACGCCGCGGCCGGGACCCGTGCGGCAGGCCCTGGCTCGCGGGAAACCTATTCGACGATGAGTGTTCCCGTGGGATCGCCGAAGATGAGGAGGAAGGCAAGAATGAATGCGGAGACAATGAGCATGGCGCGGGCCCAATTCTGCTTGGCCGGGCTCGTGTTCTTCGAGATCGCCAAGAAAATAAGGTAGATGAGGCCCACGACGGGGATGAGGGTGATGATGAGGCTGACCACCCACTGGCCCAGACTGTCTCGCGGATCGCCCTCGGGGGCTCCGGAGGAAGGGTAGTCCCCATAACCGCCAGGCCCGTAGCCCCGGCGATCGTAGCCATAGTCGTTGTAGCCGCCGGGGTAGTTTCCGGAGCTGCGGTAGTCGTCGTAGCGCGGGGTGTCCTCGGGACCGCCCGCCCCGTCGCCGCCGCTGCCGTACCAGCTGCCGCGTCCCTCGTCTGAGCCGTTATACCTGTTGTCCATACTGCCTCCTCATCCCCGTCATGCTAACAGGCCGCAGGCTCGCTCAGCTGGGGCTTTTGATAAAGTGCGCACAACTAAGGTAAGGCTGCGCTATTGACTGTTGCTGTGTGTCGGAACTGCTGAAAGGACGTTAAGGATATGCCGAGCCCCGTCATGTACGAGCGTTTTCCCGTGCGGATTCGCGAGCTTGAGCTGCTGCGCCGAGTCTGGGTGTCCGAGACAATGCTCCGGCTGACATGTGGCGGGCCCGGCGCCAAGGGATTTGTCTCCAAGGCTTTTGATGAGCATGTGAAGATTATCTTCCCGGATCCGCAGACGGGAGAGCTGCGGGTGCCGACGGAAAACGGGGACAGGCTCGATTGGCCCCGGCCCTTCCCCACGTGCCGTGAGTACACGATCCGGGCCTGGCGGCCCGATGATCTGGAGATCGACATGGATGTCGTTGTCCACGAGTCCGGGATCGCCTCTGACTGGGCGAGGCAGGTCCAGGTGGGGCAGACGTTTCCCGTGGCCGGTCCACCCGGGGCATGGATGATTCCGGATGACTATGACTTCTACGTTCTTATTGCCGATGAGACGGCACTGCCGGCGGTGGCGCGATGGGCGGAGGAGGCCCCCGCGGCCGTTCGAGGCGCCATCATCGTCGAGGTACCAGGTCGGGGAAGCGAGCAGGGGCTTGATCTTCCCGACGGGGTGAGCCTCACCTGGCTGCACACCGGAGGTGCGGAAAGCGATGCCACGCTCAACGCGGCTCGCGCGCTCGACATCGACGCCGACCCGGAGCGGGTCTGCGTCTGGCTGGCCGGGGAGGCCGGCATGCTCAAGCCGCTTCGCCGGTGGGCGCGCGATGAGCTGGGGGCGCCGAAGGAGCACTGCTCGATCACCGGATATTGGAGGCGCGGAGTCGCCCACGGCGGGCACTGACCGCTTCGCAGCGGGGGCGGTGCCCGCGCCGGTTGGATCCTGTCGGGTCGGTCCGCGTGGCGAGGGGCGAGGCGCTCGCATCGGGGCGGCGCGGGAATAGAATCGGTAACCGTGAGCACCCTGCGCATCGCCATCGGCGGCATCCATATCGAATCATCAACCTTCACCCCGTACGTGTCCGGGGCCGAGGATTTCACGGTTCTTCGCGGCACCGAGCTACTGGGGCGCTATCCGTGGATCGGCGGTGCGGATCCCGAGGGTGAGTTTGCCGACGTGCAGTGGGTGCCGCTTGTGCACGCCCGCGCCCTGCCCGGCGGGGTGGTCTCCCGGGAGTTCTTCGAGTCCTGGCACGCCGACTTCTTTGACCGGCTCGCAGCCGCTCACGCCGAGGCCCCGATTGACGGGGTGCTCTTTGACATTCACGGGGCCATGACCGTCCAGGACATGAGGGATGCTGAGGGGATGATCGCCGCCGAGATCACCGAGATGCTGCCGGAGGCAATGATCGCCGCCCCCATGGACCTGCACGGCAATGTCTCGCCCCGGCTGTTCGCGGCCACCGACATTCTCACCTGCTATCGCACCGCCCCGCACGTGGACACCTGGGAGACGAGGCTGCGCGCCGCACGCGAGCTGTGCGGAGCACTGCGGGCCGGGCGCCGCCCCGCCAAGGCCCGGGTTGCCGTCCCGATCCTCCTGCCCGGTGAGCAAACCTCGACCTCGGTGGAGCCCGCCGCGAGCATCTACCGCTCAATCGATGAGCTGGTGGGCCCGGGTGTGCATGATGTGTCAGTGTGGATGGGCTTTCCGTGGGCCGACGAGCCCAGGTGCCACGCCGCCGTCGTCGCCTACGGGGATGATGAGCGGGCGGTAGGGCAGGCTGCGGGGGAGATGGCCGGGCGGCTGTGGGCCGCGGCGGAGGAGTTCAGCTTCGTCGGGCCTACCGCCACCGTCCCCCGCGCCATCGAGCTTGCCCGGGAGGCGAGCGACCACCCCTTCATCATCTCCGACACCGGCGATAATCCCGGAGCCGGCGGAACCGGGGACTCCCCGGCCGTGTTGCACGCCCTCCTGGACGCTGAGATGCCCGCTCTGTTTGCCGCCCTCTTTGATCCGGTCTCGGTGGCGCGCGCTCGCGAGCTTGGGGAGGGCGGGGTGGGAGTATTCTGCCTCGGCGGGCGCGAGATCGAGGGGCGGGTGCTGCGTTGCTTTGACAGCGAGGGCGTCGAGTCAGCCGTTGTCCAGGCCGGGCAGGTCCGCGTCATCGCCACCGCCAAGCGCACCCAATACGCCCGGGCCAACCAGTACGAGGCGGCTGGCGAGCCGCTGGAAGCCCAGAGCATCATCGTCTGCAAGATCGGCTACCTCGAGCCCGATCTTGCCGCCGCGGCGCGCGGATGGGTGATGGCGCTGAGCTCGGGAGCGGTCGATCAGGACCTCCTGCGGATCGGGCACCGGAACCTGAGCGCACCCCTCTTTCCCTTCCATCGCGGCTTTGTCCCCGAGCTTGAGGTCGAGGTGGTGGGCCCCTCTCAGCGGTAGTGTGCGCGCACCGTGCGAGTGCGCGGATCAAGGGTGATCCGTCCACCGTAGGGGACGATCCACTGCGGGCGGGTGTGGCCGAAGGGAACCCCGTAGACGACCACGGCCTTTGGATTGTACTTTTCCATGGCCCCGGCGGTGAGCTCGACGAGATTGCGTCGATGCGACTCCTGAACATCCTCGGGCGGATTGTAGTCAAAGGAGGTGGCGGGTGGCCGGGCGAGCATGAGCCCGGCCAGTCGGCCCAGCAGCCCGCGTTCGCCGAGTGCCCGCAGGAAGCGACCGTACGTCATCGGCGACATGACATCCTCGGAAAGCTCGAGCAGGAGAATGGCGCCGTCAAGCTTCTCATCGCCGGTAAATGCGCGGGCAATGAGGATGTCGACGAGGACCTCGACGCATCCGCCCCACGTGTGGGCGGTCACCTCGGTAGTGGGACCGAACCACTGGTAGTCGGGGGTGCTGCGGCGAATCCCGGTCTCGGTGAGTGCCTTTGGGTCCGACCAGTCGACTCCGTAATCCTCGCTCAGCGGCGGATTGACGAGCTCCAGGCTGCCGCCGTTCAGGGCCGAGAGCAGCGAAGTCCTCTGCTCCTCATCGACCTTCGGGCCGGCGCCGAGATGTACTTGGGTGGAGCCGCCATAGAAGGAGGCGATGTCCCGGCTCCACAGCCAGTTGTGCAGGTGCGTGTTATCGGAGTATCCGAGGAAGGGCTTGGGATTGTCGAGGATTGCCGCCTCGTCCAGGTGGGGGAGCACCGTGATCTGATCATTGCCGCCCACCGTGGACATGACTGCCCCGATCTCGGGATCGGCGAAGGCCGCGCAGACATCCCGAGCCCGGTCGGCCGCACTCGCCCCGAGCTGCCGCGTCGTCGGATATTCGACGATCTCCCGGCCGGTGATCTCCGCAAGTCGGGTCATGGCCTGCTCGTGGATCGCGGGCGCGTAGGCCGGCGCCGCCATCGACGGCGAGAGCACCGCGATCTTCTGGTTGGGAGCAAGCGCGGGTGGGGCGATCGGCGTATCGTTCATGCGCCAGATTCTACAGTCGGTTCTTCTGTCGGCCCGCCCCGGCGGCCCCGCGGGGCCTCACGCGGTGTCAACCCGAAGGCTCTTGTGCTTAGCTATCCGGATAGTGGGGATCTGGGGGCCGAGAGTGGAACTGTCCACTCCGCTCATATGGGCGGAAGCTCCGATACGGCAACATGTACAAAACCGAAAGAAAAACGCAAATAGGCGTCCATTATGACGCGAATCATTGGGCAATATGATTGGCCTTGCATTGCGAAGTAGGTTGGATCGAGTCCAGATGCGAAAAACCCCATTCAGCCAATCGGACTAACAGCTCTTCTTGGATAGATTTCGGGCAACTTTCTGACCAGGAAAATATCAAGGTGACAGGTCTATGCTTACCTCATTTATTGCGATCGAAAGCATAAGAATGTTGAAACACACATAAAGTATCCTCAAGATGGAGGGGGGTTCCTCCTTTTTCAAGGGATTCGCGGTGACAATTAGCGGCTAAATTCCGTTTCGCGCTCCTATATTCTCGTAACAACATTCACTCACCGGCGGTGAGCGGATGATCGAGCGGAAGGATATCGCGATGAAACAAACTGGACGAACACGGGGGTCCGTGTGGCGTTCCGCCCTGGGGCGTTCGGTGCCCTCACGCTGTGCGGATCGCTTATCTATCCGGCGGGGGCCTCGGTTGTAGCTCCCGATGATGATGGTGGGGCTAAGCAGCCGGTTGCCGTGACGCCAAGCGAGGTTCCGGCCGATGAGGTGCTCGACCTCGACGCCGTCACCGAAGCCGCGGCGGGCAACGAGATCCTGGTGGGTGATGGCGGGGCGGATGTGACCGGTGCGGATTCGCGCCCGAACATCGATTCCGCGGCGGGCTCGAAGTCCGGAGCTGCGCCGGCTACGACCCGTTCCCTGTCTCCTCGACAGGTGCAGCGTGGCGCTGATCCGCAGCTGGTCATGCGGGCGAAGACCGGCACCCCAGACTTTGATGATGAGGCGGGTCCGGGCCTGGACACCGGGCCGGATAACGACATCATCCGCACCAACGACATCGTCAACTATGAATTCCAGATTGCCACCGCGCTCGGTGGACCCGGCACGCTCGAATTCCACGTGCCGCGCGGCCAGGAAGTGCGCAAGGTTCCCGGCTGGTGCAAAGATCCCAACAATCCTTCGCAGGTGGCCACGCCCAGCCCCGAGGCTGGAGCTCCGCTTGTTCCGCTCGATGCCACCTCGTGGGAATCGCTTCCCGCCCAGACCCTGACCTGCAAGGTTGAGCTGGACAAGAACTATTCCGGCTCCCTGTTCATCCCCGCCTTCCAGCGCTCCGAGGTGCCAAACGGCACCCAGCTCGATCCGGCGAGCGGCACGCTCACCCTCGACCATGGCTCGGCGAATGATGAGATGGCTCAGCGATTCACCGTCTCGGCCGCCCCGCGCTGGGATGTCTCAAAGAACCACCTCGCCGAGGATCCGAACACTGGATACGTTGGCAGGGTGGCCAGGCCCTGTCCGTGGGATAACGAGCGGGCCTGCTGGAATACCGCCCATACCCTGCTCATTGGTGCGAAGGCTGAAGGCAAGGGACTCACGCCGCTCACCGGCCCCGTCACCCTTATCGACGAGCTTGACCCGGAACTGTTCTACGAGAATGTCGATGTTCCGGCAGGCTTCTGGGATGATCCGGCCAACGTTGAGAAGTATGCGCCGCGCCTCTACAAGTGCGATGCCGAAGGCTTCTTGTATAAAATGCCCAATCCCAAGGTTGGTCAGGGATACGCTCCGAAGGACCAGGATCATTCGGTGCGTGATTCGGGCACCCCGACGTGCGATCACACGGCGGGCGAGAACGCGACGATTGTGCTCAATGACGTTGATTGGTCGCTGTACACCTATCCGACGGAAATCCCCAATCCATCCTCGGAAATCCCGGCCGGCAAGGCGCTTGCCACATCTATTCTTGTTCGCATCGCCATCCCGGTTGATGCCGTGCGCGATCTGGGCACCGACACCGGCTCGGGCATCATGTCCCTTCCCTACACCAACCGGTACCGCGACTTCTCGGCCACCGGCCTCGACGGCACCAAGCAGACCGAGGGCGATGAGGAGTGGAACAACTACCGCAGCGCAACCGTGAGCATCATGCCGCCGGGCGCAGGCGCGGTGAAATACTGGGCCGGTTACGGGAAGAATCCCTACAACACCCCGGCCGGTGACTACGCCCCCGGTGATCCCTACATTGTGGGCCCACCCGGATCGAGCACCCTCTTCTCCGGTGACATTCCGGCCGGCCCTGGCGAGGTCGTCCTCTCCTCCATCAGCTTCTCCGGCTCGAACCTGTCCAATCCGCAAAAGGTGAGCGGCGTCGTGTGCGACTCGTGGGATAACTCCAAAGCCCAGCTTCAAGATGGCGATTATCCGGCCGCCCGAAACTACGGCATGCAGCAGTATGCCTCGGAGGGTAAGGCCGTGTGGATCGGTGGACGACTCAACTATCCCAAGGACTATCCCTTCAATCTCGAGGTGGAATATTCGGGGAATTCCCACTCCGGCTCCGGCATTCCCTCCACCGATGAGGCAATGTGCCGCACCGGGGACTGGTATTCCGATCCGGCCGAGGTGCCGGGTAACGATCCGGAGGCCCTCGCCGAGGGACGCTACACGGCCGTGAATGCCGTCCGCATTCACGCCAAGATTCCCGAGCCGAAGAAGGATGCCGACTGGATCATCCGCGAGCACTACAACATTGCCCTGTGGATCGTGCCCGGTCAGGCGCCGAAGACCATCATTCCCAACTGGCAGTCCTATTCCTGGGGCTACGGGGATGAGTTCATTGACCTCGACACTCTCCTCGCCGGCGGCGATGGCATCCGGGTGGTCAACACGAATTACGATCCGAGTGATCACTCCGGCAGCTCGGGACGAGGCGACCGCCTCATCTACGCTCCCGCCTACGTCCGCATCCTCAAGGATGTTCAGCTCGAGGGCGGCACGGAGTTCACCAACATCGTCTCGGCTGCGGCCGGCGATCGAGTGACCTGGCGCCTGCGCCCCACCATCAACACCGCCTCCGCCATGAACGGCCCAGGCCAGCCGATCATCGTCGAGGACTGCCTGCCGCCGGACTTCACCTACGTCTCCGCCACGGTATCCCCGACCGTCCTCCAGCCCGCGCCGGCTCCGGCCGACGCTGAGATTGCCTGCGAGGCGGGCACCTACCTGCGCTTCCGACTCGAAGATCGCGAGCCGAATACCGAGGTGGATCCCCTCTTCATCACGACGAAGGTGTCCTCCTTCGCCGATACGAAGACCTACACGAACATGGCAGCCGTGCAAACCGAGCCCGCGGATCCCACCGCGCTGAAGAACCGCACCTCTGTCGCCCAGGTGGATGTCACCTCGGCCGCCGGCGTGCGCCTCGAAAAGACCGCGCTCACCCCACTCACCCAGGTCAATGACCCGATTAACGGGACCCTGGAGGAGAACGTGTGGGAGATCGCGCTCATCAACCTCGATGCCGCGGCCGCGGTCAGTGATGTCGATATCGTCGATGCGCTACCGATTGCCACCGGCCTTCATGGCTCGGACTATGCGGGGACGATGGAATTCGTCTCCACCACGGTCACCGCGGGTGACGGAGTCCAGGTGCTTTACACCTCGGGAGCCGTGGACACCGATCCGAGGTCGGATGCCAATGGCCCGAGCGGCGTTGCCTGGTGCGACGCTCCGGGTGGCACCGTTGTGCACGGCCAGGGTGAATGCCCGGCCACGGCGGCCGATGTCACCGGACTGCGCCTCCTCAAGCCCGGCGTCTTTGCCCCCGGGGATGAGGTGCGGGCAACCGTCACCATGGTGCCGAAAGGCAATGCGGCCGGCGACGTCTACATCAACCGCGTCGAGGGCGCCGTCGAGGGACTCGACTTCAACGTCGGCCCGGTCGACGCCCCCGAAACCGTCATCGGCTCCTCGCTCGGCGACTACGTGTGGAATGACGAGAACAACAACGGCATCCAGGATGATGGGGAAACTCCGGTCGCGGGCTTCCACGTCACCCTCACCGGCACCGATGATCTCGGCAACAGCGTGACCCGCGAGGCCTGGACGGATACTGATGGCCGCTATATCTTCGCCGATCTGCGCGAGGGCACCTACACCGTCACCTTCGATCCCAACCTCGATGCCCAACGGGAATTCTCCCCGAAGGGCGAGGGTGATGATCGAGCCGCGGACTCCGACGGGGATCCCGTCACCGGGGTCAGCGACGAGATCGCCCTCGCTCAGGCCACGGATCGCACCGACATCGACCAGGGGATCGCCTACAAGCTGGGCTCCCTCGCCTTCGCGAAGATTTCCCCCGCGAAGGATCCGCTCGCCGAGTCGCAGTGGGAGCTGCGGCCCGCCGGGCCGCTCACCGAGGGGCGCCCGACCCGCACCATTTCTGACTGCACGGCCGACCCGTGCACCGGAGCGGACACCAATCCAGCCCCGGGTGCCTTCCGGGTGGCGGAATTGCGGTGGGGAGCGTGGGAGCTCATCGAGACCCAGGCCCCGGCCGGCTACCAGCTTGACCAGACACCCCACCGCGTCACCATCGGGGCGGACGGCGTCGCCGAGATCGATCTTGGCGACATCGTCAACGAGCCCTACTCCTTCGACCTGCCGCACACCGGCGGAACAGCCTCCCTCGTCTTCCTGGGCCTCGGCGGCGGCATTCTCGCCCTCGCGATTCTCACCGCTGGCGCCTCGCGCCGCAGGAGGGACGCGTGAGCGCCCCGGCGCCGAAGAGGCGTCACCCATCCATCTTCACCATCACCCCTCATCCGCACTCGCGGGCGAGGACAACGAAAGGAACCATTATGGTAGTGAATTTTCAGAGGGGGATTGGCGTTGTGTTCGCTGTCCTCGTGGCGTTCGTGTGTGTGTTGGGGGGTGGTCTTGCTCAGGCTGCTCCGGATGTGGCTGGTGAGCCTGAGGTTGGCAATATTGATCCTGATGTGCCTCGTTCGTTGACTATTCACAAGTTTGCTGGCCCGTCTTTTGATGATCCGGGTGTTGCTGGTGATGGGAGCGAGATTGGTGATACTCCGGATCGGGCGTTGTCGGGTGTGGAGTTCAAGATTGCTCGGGTCAGTGATATTGATTTGACTGATTCGACTCAGTGGGCTCAGGTTGCTGATCTGCAGGTTGGTGCTGATGGCTCGGTTGATGGTCATGTTCTTGGTCAGTGGGTGGTCAAGGAGACTGTTGATGGTGTGGCCGCGTTTGCTGATGTGCAGATGGGTGTGTATGTGGTGATGGAGGGCGCGGATAATGGTGGTAATAGCATCACCCGTCGTGCCGAGCCGTTTATTGTCACGGTGCCTTTCCCTCATGAGCAGGGCTGGCTGTATGACGTTCATGCCTATCCGAAGAACTCGGTGACTGAGATTTCTAAGTCGGTTGCTGATGATGCTGTGGTTGGCGGAGATGGTGGCGATCTTGTGGTGTGGACCGTGGATGTCATGGTTCCTGATGAGTCTGAGGCCTTGGAGAGCTTCATTGTCTCTGACACGTTTGATGATCGGCTGGCCTATGCCGCTGATCCGGGTGCTCAGGTGGTCGGTGATTTCACCAGTGATGATTACACCGTTGAGGTTGATGGTCAGACGGTGGATGTGGTGTTGACCGATTCTGGTCTTGCCAAGCTTGATCAGATCAAGGGTCAGGTGGTTCAGGTGAGCTTCCCGACCCGGGTGGTTGACCCGGGTGCCGATGGCATCATTCCTAATACCGCGACGGTGTATGTCGATGATCCAGGTAAGACCTTTGGTCATGAGTCTGATACTCCGGAGACGTACTGGGGTAAGGTCACTGTTCACAAGTTCGAGCAGGGTGCAAACAAGGTGCTTGAGGGTGCTGAGTTTGGTGTGTTCTTGACTGAGGCTGATGCTCAGGTGGGGGAGAATGCCGTGGTCACGCTGGTCAGTGATGGTGAGGGTATGGCTAGCCAGATTCTTGCCGAGGGCACGTATTACCTCAAGGAGACCAAGGCTCCGGCCGGGTTCGTGTTGGCTGATGAGGTTCACGAGTTCACGATTAACACCAAGGCGGAAAACGGTGATGTTGTCATCGAGGCAGTCATGGATATCCCCAACGTGAAGTCTGATGTTCCTGGCCTTCCCATCACCGGTGCTGCTGGCCGAGTCATCCTCACCGTGGGCGGGGCCGCCTTGCTCCTGCTGGCCGTGGGTACCGCCCTGGTCACCTACCGACGCAAGCACAACTAACAAACCCGACCACCCAGCCGACCCCGCACCGGGACCGCTCTGCCCTTCGGGGCACCGGTGCGGGGTCCCTTTCTCGCAAGCGCGCCGGCGTTCTTCTCGTTCGCCGGTGGGCTAACTCCTTGCCTAGATTGCGGCCAGGGAGTACTTTCAGGGCCGAAGGGTGGTGAGGGCGTGAGTCAGACACGCATTGAACTCTCAGTTGGTGGTATGACCTGCGCGTCGTGCGCGGCGCGAGTGGAAAAGAAGCTCAACAAGCTGGACGGGGTGAGTGCCACCGTCAACTATGCGACAGAGCGGGCCTCGGTGGAGGCCCCAGCAGGCTACGATCCGGCGGATCTTATCGCGGTGGTGGAAAAGACCGGGTACACGGCAGCTCCGCTGGAGCAGCAGGCCGATCCGGATGATGAGTTGGAGACGCTTCGCCTGCGCCTCATCGTCGCCGCCGTCCTTGCCATTCCGGTCATCATCCTCGCGATGATTCCAGCATTCCAGTTCCCCGGTTGGCAGTGGTTCTCCTTCGCGGCGGCCACCCCGGTGGTGCTGTGGGCCGGGCTGCCTTTCCACCGGGCGGCGCTGTCGAATGCTCGACACGGGGCGACCACCATGGACACGCTGGTGTCGGTCGGTACGGGTGCCGCCTACCTGTGGTCGGCCTGGGCGATGATCTTTGGGGATGCCGGACGGATCGGCATGACCCACGAATTCACGTTCACGGTGGGCGAGGCCGCCGAGCACATCTACTTTGAGACCGCCGCGGGCGTCACCCTCTTCCTCCTTGCCGGACGCTACTTCGAAAAGCGTTCGAAGCGTCGGGCCGGCGCCGCGATGCGCGCCCTGCTTGATGCCGGAGCGAAGGACGTGGCCGTGCTGCGAGACGGCGAGGAACTCCGCATTCCCGTTGATCAGCTCGCCGTCGGAGAGACTTTTCTTGTGCGGCCGGGTGAGAAGGTCGCGGCCGATGGCACGGTCGTGTCTGGCTCCTCGGCGATCGATGCTTCGATGCTGACCGGCGAATCCGTTCCGGTTGACGTCAGCTCTGGCGACCCGGTGACGGGTGGCACGGTGGCTGTCGAGGGCCGCCTGGTTGTGCGTGCCACCCGGGTGGGATCGGATACTCAGCTAGCGCAGATGGCGAAGCTGGTGGAGGACGCGCAGACCGGCAAGGCTGAGGTGCAGCGCCTGGCCGACCGGGTCTCTGCGGTCTTCGTTCCCGCCGTGATCGTCATTGCCATCCTCACCGTCATCGGCTGGCTTGTCACCTCCCACGGTGCCCTGCAGGCACTCACCGCCGGCGTTGCCGTCCTTATCATCGCCTGCCCGTGCGCCCTCGGGCTCGCGACCCCCACCGCTCTTCTTGTGGGCACCGGCCGGGGCGCCGAGCTCGGCATTCTCATCAAGGGCCCTGAGGTGCTTGAGCAGACCCGCACCATTGACACCGTCGTGCTGGACAAGACCGGAACCGTGACGACGGGGGAGATGAGCGTTGAGGAGATCGCCTGCGAGGGGGATGAGGCCGAATTCCTCCACATCTGCGGATCCCTCGAGGCCGGCTCCGAGCATCCGATTGCCCAGGCGATTGCGGGGAGGGCTGCTCAGGCCGGTCCGCTCGCCGAAGTCGAGGAGTTTACCTCCCGGGCGGGACGGGGCGTTATCGGCCTCGTGTCCGGCCGCCGCATGATGATCGGCCGACCTGAGCTGGCCGCCGAGGAGGGGCTGGAGATTGGCCCGTGGGCGGACCGCGTGGAGGCTGCGCGGGAGCGCGGCGCCACCGCTGTTGTGGCGGGATGGGACGGTCGAGTGCGCGGCATGATCGCGGTGGCCGACCGGGTGAAGGAGCATTCGGCGACGGCTGTTGCCGAGCTTATTGATATGGGCCTGAATCCGATGCTGCTGACCGGAGACTCACGCGGCGCGGCCAACACCATTGCCGCGGAGGTTGGCATCACCGAGGTCATTGCCGGCGTGCTCCCGGAGGACAAGGCGGCCACGATCTCCCGTCTGCGCGACTCTGGTCGACGCGTCGCCATGGTTGGTGACGGGGTGAATGATGCTCCGGCGCTGGCCACCGCCGATCTGGGAATTGCCATGGGCACCGGAACGGATGTGGCAATCGAGGCCGCCGATATCGCCCTCGTCGGCGGTGACCTGCCGCTCGTGCCGGATGCCATCCGGCTCGCCCGGCGCACCTACGCGACGATCCGAGGCAATCTCTTCTGGGCGTTCGCCTACAATACCGCGGCGATCCCGCTGGCCGCCCTCGGGCTGCTTACCCCGATGCTGGCCGGCGCCGCCATGGCCCTCTCCTCGGTATTCGTCGTCTCCAACTCGCTGCGCCTGCGCCGCTTCACCGCGCATCGGCGCGGATAACCGGGCTGGGGCCTAGCGCTGGCAGGCCGGGCACCAAAAGAGGGTGCGGCCGGCAATCTCGGTGCGTGCCACGGCACGCCCGCAGCGCGGGCAGGGGCGGCCGGCCCGGTGATAGACGGCGAAGCGCCGATCATTCTCATCGGCCGGATCGGTAGGAAGATAACGGGCCTCGAGGGTGTCGATCGTGCCGGTGTCCAGCCCTTCGTTCATGGCGGCCACGAGATCGTCCCACAGGGCTCCGAGCCGGAGGGCGGATACTCTGCGGCCCTGACGCATGGGGTTGATGCCGGTGCGGAAGAGGCATTCGGCCCGGTAGATGTTGCCCGGTCCGGCCGCCACCGCCTGATCGAGAACGAGCACCCCCACCGGGGTGGCCCGCCTGCGCACCAGGTCGATGAAACGCTGGCGGTCACCGGGCTCATTACGTAGCGGATCGGGGCCGAGGCGAGCGAGGATCCCCCGACATTCGGCCCCGGTCAGCACCTCGCAGCGGCTCGGCCCGGACAGGTCGGCCACGCCGGAGTCGATGGCGAGGCGCAGTCGGACATTGGGGCCGGGGGCGGGCGGCTCGAAGTGCTCGCTTGTCGCTCCGGGTGTTTCGCTTTCCCCGATCCGGCGGCGCGGGGCGCCGATGGAATGGCGCGCCACGAAGCTGTCGTCTCCCGCAAACCTCCACGAGCCATACAACCCCAGGTGGACGTGGAGCCAGCGCGGCCCATCCTCGCCGATCTCGGCCTCGTCGCCAAAGGGCACGAAAAGGTGCTTGCCCCAGGCGCTCGGCTGGCCGACGTATTCTCCGTTCAAGAGGGCGGCGCCCTGGGAGAAGCGCCCCTGCGGGGAGGAGGCGTCCGGGTGGGACCCGCCGAACAGCTCGCCGAGGGCGAGCGCGAGGCGGTGAATCGAATGACCCTCGGGCATTACCGCACCCGCCAATCGATCGGGCTTGCGCCCTGAGCGACAAGCAGCTCATTGGCTCGCGAGAAGGGCTTGGAGCCGAAGAATCCGCGCGAGGCCGACAGCGGCGAGGGGTGCGGGGAGGAAATGATGGGGGTATCACCCAGCAGGGCAGCCGCCTCGCCAGCCTGACGGCCCCAGAGAATGGCGACGAGGGGCCCGCCCCGGGCGGCGAGCGCGCTCACCGCGTGGGAGGTGACTGCCTCCCAGCCCTTACCCCGGTGGGAGGCGGGTGCGCCGGGACGCACCGTGAGCACGCGGTTGAGGAGTAGGACGCCCTCCTCCTGCCAGGAGGTGAGATCCCCCGTGGGGGCGGGCGGGATACCAAGATCGGATTCCAGCTCGGCATAAATGTTACTGAGGGATCGCGGCAGGGGGCGCACCGCGCGGTCGACCGCAAAGGACAGGCCGACGGGATGTCCGGGGGTGGGATAGGGATCCTGCCCGACAATGAGCACCTTCACCTCGCTCATGGGGCGGGTGAAGGCGCGCAGCACGAGATCGCCGGCGGGGAGATATCCCCGCCCCTCGGCCAACTCGGCGCGCAAAAAGTCACCCATGGCGTGAATCTGATCGGCGACCGGGGCGAGCGCGGCGGCCCAGTCGGGTGCAATGAGATCGGAGAGAGAAGCCACGACCTAAGATTAGCGGTGAAGGAGGCTGCATGTCCCAGCTCAGTGAGGAAGACTGCGCAATTCTCGACCTGGAAGAGAATTGGCGGGCGAGCTATGCCAGTAAGTCGGATGCGGTGCGCGACGTCTTTGGCTGGACGATGACGCGCTATCACATTCGACTGGCGGCCCTTCTCGATGATCCCGCGGCCATTTATGCTCGGCCCGTCACGGTGGGTCGGCTGCGCCGTCTGCGTGATCGCCGGGAAAACGAGAGGGGCGCGTCAACTCGTGGTCATGATAGACCTAGCTCCGCTAGGCTAAAGGGGTGAATATGGAACTTCCGGAAGATGAATTCTCCGAACTCGCACGCGAGCGCAAGCTCCAGGGTGGTCACCGCAAGCGGCGCTCGCCGCTGCGCGCCGCGCTGCCACTTCTCCTCGTCCTCGTCGTGGCGCCGGCCCTCGCCTGGGCCACCATCGAGCTCTACTCCAATGATCTGCTGCCGCTGTCCCAGTCGAGCGAGCAGACCGCCACGGAAGATCCGACCGATACCGAGCAGGAAAGCCCGAGCGCCGAGCCGACCGCATCGGCCGAGCCCTCTCAGTCTGCCGAACCCACCACCGAACCCTCCTCATCCCCAACCGAGGAGGGTGAGGCCGAGCCCGAAGAGTCGGGGGATGGTGGAGAACCGTCGGAGTCGCCGTCGGAATCCCCCTCGGAGGAGACCGGCGCGGATGTTGCCTACGATGCTGTGATTACCGTCCTCAACGGCTCGGGTCGCACCGGTCATGCCGCCCAGACCGCGTCTCAGCTCAATGGCGTTGGTTACTCGAACACGACGACCGGGAACTACGGTCGGGCCCTTCCCACGGAGACGACAGTCTATTTTTCCGGACCCGAGATGTATTCGACGGCCCAGAATATTGCCGCCAACCTGGGCGTCAATCTCTTTGTGGAAAGTGCAAGTGCCACCGGTAACGCCGATATCGTCATTGTTTTGCGCTAGTTGCGCTCAGCTGTGAGCATGACAATCTATCTTGCACTTGGCCCTTGAGAGTGCCAGAATCGCATTAGCACTCCCATAGGGAGAGTGACAGTTTTCGGCCGATGAGGTCGGGATCAAGCCGGGACAGGACCGGGGAGAGACCGATCGTCCGTCGCGGGCATGGGTCGGAATGAACCACAATCGTGGAGGATGACAACCGCTATGGCAAAGACCATTGCTTTCAATGAGGACGCTCGCCGCGCCATGGAGCGCGGGCTCAACACCCTCGCCGACACCGTGAAGGTGACGCTGGGCCCCAAGGGCCGCAACGTGGTGCTCGACAAGAAGTGGGGCGCCCCCACCATCACCAATGATGGCGTGTCCATCGCCAAGGAGATCGAGCTCGAGGAGCCGTACGAGAAGATCGGCGCCGAGCT
>JAUNVM010000023.1 GCA_030537635.1 Flaviflexus sp.
CCATCGCCAAGGAGATCGAGCTCGAGGAGCCGTACGAGAAGATCGGCGCCGAGCTGGTCAAGGAGGTCGCCAAGAAGACCGACGACGTTGCCGGCGACGGCACCACCACCGCCACCGTGCTCGCCCAGGCGCTCGTCCGCGAGGGCCTGCGCAACGTGGCCGCCGGTGCCAACCCGATCGCCCTCAAGAAGGGCATCGAGACCGCGGTCGAGAAGATCACTGAGCGCCTGCTGGCAGACGCCAAGGAGATCGAGACCAAGGACCAGATTGCCGCCACCGCCGCCATCTCCGCCGGCGATCCCGCCATCGGCGAGCTCATCGCCGAGTCCCTGGACAAGGTTGGCAAGGAAGGCGTCGTTACCGTCGAGGAGTCCAACACCTTCGGCCTCGAGCTTGAGCTCACCGAGGGCATGCGCTTCGACAAGGGCTACCTCTCCCCCTACTTCGTCACCGATCCGGAGCGCCAGGAGGTCGTCCTCGAGGATGCTCACGTGCTCCTCGTCGAGTCGAAGATCGCCAACGTCAAGGATCTCCTGCCCCTGCTGGAGAAGGTCATGCAGACCGGCAAGCCGCTGGTCATCATCGCCGAGGACATCGAGGGCGAGGCCCTGGCCACGCTCGTCGTCAACAAGATCCGCGGCACCTTCAAGTCGGCCGCCGTCAAGGCCCCCGGCTTCGGTGACCGCCGCAAGGCGATGCTGCAGGACATGGCGATTCTCACCGGTGGCCAGGTGATCTCCGAGACCGTCGGCCTCAAGCTCGAGAACGCCGATCTCGACCTGCTGGGCCACGCCCGCAAGGTCGTCATGACCAAGGACGAGACCACGATCGTTGACGGTGCCGGCACCGCCGAGCAGATCGAGGGCCGCGTCGCCCAGATCAAGGGCGAGATCGAGAACTCGACCTCCGATTACGACCGTGAGAAGCTCCAGGAGCGCCTCGCCAAGCTGGCCGGCGGCGTTGCCGTCATCAAGGCCGGTGCGGCCACCGAGGTGGAGCTCAAGGAGCGCAAGCACCGCATCGAGGATGCTGTGCGCAATGCCAAGGCTGCCGTCGAGGAGGGCATCGTCCCCGGTGGCGGTGTCGCCCTGCTCCAGGCCGCCAAGGAGGCCTTCGAGGGCCTCGAGCTCGACGGTGACGAGGCGACCGGCGCCAACATCGTCAAGGTTGCCGTTGCCGCCCCGCTCAAGCAGATCGCGGAGAATGCGGGTCTTGAGGGTGGAGTCGTGGCCGAGAAGGTGGCGAACCTCGATGCTGGCATCGGCCTCAACGCCGCGACCGGCGAGTACGAGGACCTCCTCGAAGCCGGCGTCAACGATCCGGTGAAGGTCACCCGTTCCGCCCTGCAGAACGCCGCCTCCATTGCCGGCCTCTTCCTCACCACCGAGGCCGTTGTCGCTGACAAGCCCGAGCCGCCGGCCGCCCCGGCCGCCCCGGGTGCCGACGAGATGGCGGGCATGTACTAAACCCATCCGCGTGACACACGTGAGAAGGCGGGGGATGCGACAGCATTCCCCGCCTTCGTCTATTCGAGGGCGACGGCGAGACGTCGCCCTCCGGGTGCCCGCCCACAACTGCGCAGCGCGCGAGGATATACCGGCGTGCGAATATGCGAGCCTGAGAATGCTCCAGCCTGAGACTGTGCCCGCGGGTTAAGGCACGCGGGCACAGGCACGCACCGGCACGGCCGGCCGCAGCGAGTTGAGCTGGGGCCACCCCTCGGGGGAGAGGCGAAACCTGTGTGCGTCACTGGCCCACGGGCTTGGCCGGGCGGGCTCAGAACTCCGGTTCGGCCTCGATGCCGGCGCGGGGCTCTTCGGCCGCGATGTCATCTTCGTCAATCCACTCGGGGGTCTCCTCGGAGGGAGCCGACTCGGGGCTTGCGGGTGAGGGCGGGGTGGGAGTCTCCGGCGTGAGGGTCGAGGTTGATGGGGCGGGAGTGTCTGCGGTGCGAGGATGGGCGGGGGAGACCTGCCCGGCTTGGCGGCGCTCGATCCGCTCTTGCATCTGCCGGGCAATCTCGTCGCGTTCGGCCTTCTTCTTTTCCTCCGGCGTCATTTTCCGCGTGGGAATGGGGGCCGAGGTTTCCTCGGGCAGGGCCTCGAGGGAGGACTTCGTGTCCGTGGAGTCCTCGGGGCTCATGGCCGAGGGGCGGGCCGGCCGTGGGCGCGGCTCGGTATCCTCACCGCCACGCACGGGGGCCTTTTCCACCTCGACGTCCTGGGGATCTTCCTGGGGCGCCTCGGACTCGTCGGCCTTCTCTCGTTCCTTGCGCTCGCGAAGCCGGCGGTATTCCTTCGGGGTGAGCGGACCATCGGGGGTGCTGGCCGAAGGGACGCTGTCGGCGGAGGTCAGCTCTTCTGCCGCCTCGATGTCCTCGGTGCTGATCTCCTCGGTGAGCTGGTCAATCTTTCGCTCAAGCCGTTCGAGTTCGGCCTGGAGATTCTCTCGGGCCTGATTCTCCCACTGGCGCCCCAGCGGGGAGGCGAAGAGGCGGCGGCGGTCGAGGAGGCGGCGCACGATCTTGCGCCGGGCCCGGAAGAACGCCATCTTCGGGATGTGGCCGTATTCCTCGGCAATCTCGTCGAGATACTTGGCGTAGCGCTGCGGATTGGCCGCGAGGGAGCCGAGATGAGCATCGCACAGGGCGAGGAGGTCAATATCAATGGCCTCCATCGACGTTGTCGTCTTCTCGCAGTCCTCGCCACCCTTGCGGGAGCGGATCTTCATGCCGGTGATGAGGTCGCAGATCCGGTCAATGTTCTCCTCGGGGATGCCGAGGGCCTCGAGCTCGGTGCGGGCCAGGGCTGCGGACGCCACCTCGTCTTCCCCACCATTGCGGGTGTAGGTGTCGCGCCGAGAGGTGGAGAAGACGGCTCCGTGGTAGAAGGCCGCCAGGTTGACCATGTCGGGATGGTGGGTTTCACCGGCCAGCGTGCCGAGCCTTTTCAGCATATCGGCGAGGTGACGAACGTCGTGGTGGTGCCGCTCGGGCGAATTCCACCGCTCGAGCAGGGCCAGGCAGGCGGCCTCGATCTGCTTATCGTCGGCGGTGGCGCCCACTGCCTGCGCGCTGCGCAGGTAGCTGGGGACCAGCCACTGGGGAAGCTCGAATGACACCATGGGATCTCCTGGAAGCGATGGACACGGGAAGTCTAGACCTTTTGCCGAACAGTTGCGAGTGGCCTCGACCATTTCACTGCGGATTTGACGTTGTGCATTAGGCTAGAAAGCAAATGCGTTAACCGCGCTATTGGAAGGAGCGCCCCTATGGGGAAGTCCCCATCGGCTACGGCCTTGGCCGGACGTGCCCTCATCACCGGGGGCACGTCCGGCATTGGCCTGGAGTTTGCCCGGCAGTTGGCCAGCCGCGGAAATCCGCTGGTTCTCGTGGCCCGCGACGGCGAACGCCTGGAGCGTACCTGCGAGCAGCTGCGCTGGCGGTACGGGGTTGAGGCGGAGCCGCTGGCGGCGGATCTCACCGCCGAGGAGGACCGGCTCCGGGTGGCCGATCGGCTCCGTGATGAGGCCAAGCCGGTTGGCATCCTCGTCAACAATGCGGGCATGGGACTGCATCATCCGCTCGTCACCGACGATGTGGCGCCGCACCGCACGGCCATGGACCTCATGGCCTGGTGCGTGCTCGAGCTTGGCGCGGCTGCCGGGCTTGCCATGGCCAAGCGCGGCGAGGGCATCATCATCAACACGGCCTCCGTGTCCGGCCTCGTGCCCATGGGCGCATATTCGGCGCTCAAGGCCTGGGTGCGGGTCTATTCGGACTCCCTCTACCTGCAGCTGTCCGATTCGGGCGTTCACGTGACGACGTTTATGCCGGGCTGGGTGCGCACCGAGCATCACGCCCGGGCGGGGATCTCCACCTCGAACATCCCGGACTTCCTGTGGCTCGACCTGGAGAAGCTCGTGTCCACCTGCCTGGCCGATACCGCGAAGGGTAAGGTTCGCTCCACCCCGTCACTGCGCTACAAAATCATCTCGTTCGCGGCCGAGCACGGGCCGAAGGCGGCGGTGCGCGCGGTGGCCAAGAAGATCAATCGGGGCCGATCGTGAACCGTACCTTGCATCCCCTCGACCAGTACCTCTCCCACGGGCACGAGATTGCCCGCCGGGCGATCCGCAAGCTCCTTATCCGCCCGGTTATCGCCTCCGTCGTCTCCACCTCGGTGGAGGGCGAGGACAATGTGACGGGGCTTGATGGCGCCTACATTGTCGTGGGTAATCACACGAGCCATCTTGATGCCCCGATGATGTTCTCGCTGCTGCCGGGGCACGTGACCGAGCGGCTTGCCACCGGGGCCGCCGCCGACTACTTTTATCGCCGCCGTTTCATCTCCCGGATCACGGCCCTGCTGTTCAATACCTATCCGGTGGAGCGCAAGGGCAAGGCTCAGGCGCCGCTGCGCGGCATCAAGGGGCAGGGCAGCGATGAGCGCGGCCGGGGCCCGGCCGCCGGCATGACCGGGCGCCTGCTCCGCGCCGGCATCCCCATCCTCATCTTCCCGGAGGGCACCCGTTCGCGCGACGGGCACATGGGCACCTTTAAGACGGGGGCTGCGGCCCTGTCGATGAAGCTCAATGTTCCCATGGTTCCCGTCGCCCTCATCGGCGGCCACGAGGCCATGCCCGTGGGCTCCTTCCTGCCCAAGGCGGGCCGTCCTCGCGTCAAGGCGGTGATCGGCCGGCCCATGACCGCCCATCGGGATGAGTCGGTTGAGGAGTTCAACGACCGGGTTCGTCTCACGGTGGCCACGATGCGGGCAACGGGTCATCCCGCCGTGATCGACCATACCGATGCCAAGCCCGATTCGGGCGCGGCCTAGATAGCCCAGGTCAGCGGGACATTTTCGGGACGAAGCAGCCCCGAGTATTCGGGTAGCTATCGCCCCGGAGCGCCGCCCAAAGGCGGCCTCGGAGGGGGAGGTGTACCCGTAGTACCGATATGCGGCTCCGAGGGCTGACGCGGCGCCGATTTTCGTGGGACAATGACGCCATGAGCACCGCGCCACATGAGAATCTGCCCGGCTGGACCCACATCTTTTCCGGAAAGGTGCGGGACGTGTATGCGCCCACCGATGTCTCACAGTTCTCCGGATCGGACACCATTCTCATGGTGGCATCGGATCGCGTGTCGGCATTCGACCACGTCCTGCCCACCCCGATTCCGGATAAGGGGCGGATCCTCACGGCCCTCTCCCTGTGGTGGTTTGAGCAGCTGGCCGATGTCTCGGAGAATCACCTCGTCTCTCTCGACGTACCCGAGCAGGTGGCCGGCCGAGCAATGATCACCCGGCGGCTGTCGATGTATCCGATCGAATGCGTGGTGCGCGGCTACATCACCGGCTCCTCGCTGCACGACTATCGGCATACCGGCGCGGTGTGCGGGGTGAAGCTACCCGAGGGCTTGGACGAGGCAGAGCAGCTGCCGGAACCAATTTTTACCCCGGCTGCAAAGGCTGAGCTGGGCGAGCACGACGAGAACATCACCTTCGCCCAGACGATCGACAAGGTGGGCGAGCATGCGGCGCGCTCCCTGCGCGACCGTTCCATCGCCCTCTACCGCCGAGCGAGCGAGATTTGCGCCTCGCGCGGCATCATCCTTGCCGATACGAAGTTTGAATTCGGCTCGAGGGTTGATCCCGGATCCCACGATGTGATCCTCGCCGACGAGGTGCTCACCCCGGATTCATCGCGCTTTTGGCGGGCCCAGGACTACCGTCCGGGCGTCCCCCAACCCTCGCTGGATAAGCAGTTTATCCGCAACTGGCTGCTGGATTCGGGGTGGGATGGTCACGCGGACGTCCCCGAGCTTCCCGACGAAGTTGTCGAGCGTACGAGGGAGCGCTACATCCAGGTCTACGAGACCTTGAGTGGACGACGCTGGCAGTAGGCCCCGCGCGCCCGACCGGCACGCTACAGTGTCTTCTATGGGACGAATTATTGTCGAAGTCATGCCGAAGCCGGAGATCCTCGACCCCCAGGGCAAGGCTGTTGCCGGCGCCCTCGGACACCAAGGAATTACCCGTTTTACCGTCACTCAGGGCAAGCGTTTTGTCCTGGACACCGAAGGAGAGGTGACCGAGGAGGCGCTCGCCGAGGCCCGGCGCGCCGCCGAGTCGGTCCTCTCCAATCCGATCATCGAGGACGTCGTTGGCGTCTATGAGGAGCGGGCGTGAAGATCGGGATCGTCACGTTCCCCGGATCCCTGGACGAGGTCGATGCCGCGCGGGCGGTGCGGCTGGCCGGCGGCACGCCGGTGGCCCTCTGGCACGCCGATGCCGATCTGCGCGGTGTTGATGCCGTCGTCCTGCCGGGAGGTTTCTCCTACGGTGACTACCTGAGGTGCGGTGCGATTGCGGCGCTCGCCCCCGTGGTCCGCACCATCATTGATCGGGCCAAGGGCGGCATGCCCGTGTTGGGCATCTGCAATGGCTTCCAGGTCCTGTGCGAGGCGCACCTGCTGCCCGGTGCGCTCATGCGCAATGAATCTCAGGAGTTCATCTGCCGCGAGCAGCGGCTCACGGTAGAGAATGTTACGACCGCGTGGACCCACACGTATGACTCCGGCCAGGAGATCACCATTCCGCTGAAGAACGGCGAGGGATGCTACCGGGCCGATGACGAGACGCTGGCCGAGCTGGAAGGCGAGGGCCGCGTCGTCTTCCGCTACGTGGACAATCCCAATGGTTCCCTGGCCGACATTGCCGGGATCACCAACGAGACCGGGAACATCGTCGGCCTCATGCCGCATCCGGAGCACGCGGTGGAAGTGGGCTTCGGCCCGGACGGGGCTGCCGGCCCGCGCACCGGCACCGACGGTCTTGCCATGTTTCGCGCGATCGTGGAGGGACGATAATGCACGACACCGTGGAGCGGGCCCAGGCCACGCCCGACGAGGAGATGCCCTACGCCGAACTTGGCCTGACGGAGGACGAGTACCTCCACATCACCCAGCTGCTCGGCCGGCGCCCCACGGCCGCCGAACTCGCCATGTACTCGGTCATGTGGTCCGAGCACTGCTCATACAAGTCCTCGAAGAAGCATCTCGCCGCCCAGTTCGGGGCCAAGACATCCGAGGATATGAAGACCCACCTGCTCGTTGGCATGGGGCAGAATGCCGGGGTTGTTGATATCGGGGACGGCTGGGCGGTCACCTTCAAGGTGGAATCCCACAATCATCCCTCCTACGTCGAGCCCTATCAGGGCGCGGCCACCGGGGTGGGTGGCATCGTCCGCGACATCATCTCGATGGGAGCCCGGCCCGTCGCGGTCATGGACCAGCTGCGCTTTGGTGATCCGCAGGAGGCCGATACCTGGCGGGTGGCCTCCGGTGTTATCGCCGGCATCTCCGGCTACGGTAACTGCCTCGGCCTTGCCAACATCGGCGGGGAAACCGACTTCGACCCCTCCTACCAGGGCAATCCATTGGTCAACGCGCTGTGCGTCGGCGTACTCCGGCACGAGGACATTCACCTGGCCAACGCGGAAGGCGAAGGCTCCAAGGTCGTGCTGTTTGGCGCCCGCACCGGCGGCGACGGCATCGGCGGCGCCTCCATCCTCGCCTCCGAATCCTTCGAGGGCGGCATGCCGGCCAAGCGGCCCTCGGTCCAGGTGGGCGATCCCTTCATGGAGAAGATCCTCATCGAATGCTGCCTCGAGCTGTTTGCCGAGGGCCTCGTCGAGGCCATCCAGGACCTCGGTGCCGCCGGCATCTCCTGCGCCACCTCCGAGCTCGCCTCCAATGGCGGCATGGGCATGCACGTCGACCTGGAAAAGGTGGCGCTGCGCGATCCCAGCCTGACCGCCGGCGAGATCCTCATGAGTGAATCCCAGGAGCGGATGATGGCCACGGTGGCCCCCGATAAGCTCGACCGGGCCCTGGAGATCATGGCGAAGTGGGAGGTGGAAGCCCAGGTCATCGGCGAGGTGACAGGGGATGGTCGCCTCACCATCGACCACGAGGGCCACCGGATCGTTGATGTTGACCCCACCACCGTCGCCCACGACGGCCCGGTCTACGATCGTCCCTACCGCCGGCCCGCCTGGCAGGACGTCCTCCAGGCCGATACCCCGGACTCGCTGCCCGCCCCCGCATCCGGCGCGGAGCTCGCCGACCAGCTGCGCACCATTCTCCACAGCCCCAATGAGTCCGCCAAGGACTGGGTGACCCGCCGGTATGACCGGTTCGTGCGCGGTAATACGGCGCTCGCGGCGCCGGATGATGCCGGAGTCGTGCGGGTGGTCGAGGACACCGGTCGTGGCATTGCCATCGCCACCGATGCCAATGGCTGGTACACCAAGCTGGATCCGCGCCTCGGCGCCCGCCAAGCACTTGCCGAGGCGTACCGCAATGTGTGCACGGTCGGGGCCGAGCCCCGGGCCGTCACCAACTGCCTCAACTTCGGCAACCCGGAGGATCCGGAGCTCATGTGGCAGCTCGTTGAAGCCATGACCGGTCTGGCCGATGGTTGCGCGGAGCTGAGAATTCCGGTGACCGGCGGCAATGTCTCGCTCTACAACACCTCCGGGGACCTGTCGATCAACCCGACCCCCGTCGTGGGTGTTCTCGGTGTCCTCGATGACGTCGCCACCGTGCGACCCTCGGGCTGGTTCGAGGACGGCCAGGCCATCGTCCTGCTCGGCGACACGACGGCCGAGTTTGGCGGCTCCGCCTGGGCCAGGGAGATCCACGGCCACCTTGGCGGCACCCCGCCAACGGTGGATCTCAAGGCCGAGCAGCGCCTCGGCGAGGTCCTGCGCAGCATCGATGTGGCCTGCGCCCACGACCTGTCCGAGGGGGGTCTGTTCATCGCCCTGGCGGAGATGGCGGCTCGGTTCTCGGTTGGCGCCTCCGTCGACATCTCCTGCCTCAACCTGTCCGATCACGCCGCCCTTCTCTCCGAATCCCAGGCCCGCTGTCTCGTGGCCGGCACCCCTCAGCAGATGGCACAGGTGATCGAGCGGGCAGAGCAGGCCGGCGTGCCCGCCCGGCACATCGGCTTTTCCGGCGGCGATCTCCTCGTCATCGAGGGGGAGGAACGATACTCCTTCCCCGTCAGCGAGCTCTCCGGCACCGAGCCCGGTCCCGTCGCCTAACCGCACACCCTCGCGGCCCCGACGGCAACGTCGGGGCCGCTCTTCTTGCCATCACCGCCGACCGGCCCTCAGGGGCTTTTGACGCCGACCGTGCCGGCAGCCGCAGTGGCGTCCCGTCGGCAGCCGCAACGCGAACCTCACCGTCGGACACCTCCTTGTACAACCGCGGAGAACCCTGACTTTGCATTGACGATTTTCTGACCTTATCTGGGGTATCCTGCCCGCATCGCGTCTCACTTGGTGAATACCCGTGGAGCAATTGACGGTGCATGAAACCGTGGCTTCGCGGGCCGGCAGGCCCGACGGCAGGCACCGTCTACGTGTTCTTGTCTTTTCTAAAAGTGCTGGTAAAGCGGCTAAAAATCTGGGTGTAAGGCTTCGCAGCCGGGTGCGTGGCGGCCCGATGAGGACGTATGGCCTTGCCCCCGCGTGACAAAAAACTCAATGGACGAGGATTTCTGCGTCCCCATGAATCGGTTAGCGTGAGCACGTGAAAACTACAGCAAACATCGAAGAGATCATTGAGGAAACCGAGCGGCGCAATCCGGGCCAGTCGGAGTTCCTCGAGGCGGTCGGAGTCGTTTTGAGCTCCCTCGCGCCGGTTCTCGACGCACACCCCGAATATCGGGACGCTGCCATCATCGAGCGGATTGTGGAGCCCGAGCAGCTGCACATGTTCCGCGTTCCGTGGACCACCGACAACGGTGAGGTGCGGGTCAACCGCGGCTACCGCGTCCAGTTCAGCTCGGTTCTCGGCCCCTACAAGGGCGGCCTGCGCTTCCACCCGACCGTCACGACCTCCGTGGTCAAGTTCCTTGGCTTTGAGCAGATCTTCAAGAATGCTCTGACCGGACAGCAAATCGGTGGCGGTAAGGGCGGCTCGGACTTTAATCCGCACGGCCGCTCGGACGCGGAGATCATGCGCTTCTGCCAGTCCTTCATGACCGGCCTGTTCCGCGTCATCGGCCCGAACACCGACGTGCCCGCCGGCGATATCGGCGTGGGCGGCCGCGAGATTGGCTACATGTACGGCCAGTACAAGCGTCTCACCGGAAGGTTCGATGCCGGGGTGCTGACGGGTAAGGGCCTGAGCTGGGGCGGCTCCCTCATCCGCAAGGAGGCGACCGGATATGGTCTCGTCAACTTCGTTGAGAACATGCTCGCCACCCGCAGCGATGATCTCGAGGGCAAGACCGTCTCGCTCTCCGGCGCCGGCAACGTCGCCATCTACGCCATCGAGAAGCTGCTGGCACTCGGAGCCAAGCCGGTGACGTTCTCCGACTCCTCCGGCTGGATTCACGACCCCGAGGGCGTGGACCTCGAGCTCCTCAAGGACATCAAGGAGGTGCGCCGCGCCCGCGTGGGCGAGTACGCCAAGGAGCGCTCCTCGGCCACCTTCCACACCGAGGGATCCCCGTGGGACGTCGAGGTCGATGTGGCCCTTCCCTCCGCCACCCAGCGCGAGGTCAATGCCGAGCAGGCCAGGGCCCTCGTCAAGGGCGGCACAAAGGTTGTTGCCGAGGGTGCGAACATGCCGTGTGAGCCCGAGGCGCAGCAGATCTTCCAGGAGGCTGGACTCCTCTACGGTCCGGGCAAGGCGGCAAACGCCGGCGGCGTGGCCGTCTCCGCCCTGGAGATGCAGCAGAACGACGAGCGTCAGTCCTGGACCAAGGAAAAGGTCGAGACCAAGCTCGAAGACATCATGCGCTCTATTCACACCCAGTGCGTGGAGGCTTCCGAGCGCTACGGCGGCACCTCGGATGACTATGTTCTCGGTGCCAATGCGGCCGGCTTCACCAGGGTAGCCGACGCGATGCTGGCCCAGGGTCTGGTCTAAGAACAGGGCTGGACACAGCCACCACAACAACGTGCAGGGGCGGGATCATCCCGCCCCTGCCGCATGCCAGCGGGGATCGAGCTGAGCCCAGGTGCGCCTGCCCCGCCCGTCAAACCGAGGCCGCTGAGCTTGGCGGGGCTGTCGCTGAGAACGACGTCGCTGCCAGGAACCTGGCAGGAACCTGGCGGGGGCGCTGGTGGTGGGGATGGTGCCCCCGCCGACTGCGGCGCTTGAAAAGACATCTGCCCCGCAGGGTGCGGGGCAGATGTGAGGGGGCTCTTCTTATCCCTTGACGGCGCCGCCGGTCAGGCCGGCCACGATGTACTTTTGGAGGAAGAGGAAGAGCAGGAGGATCGGCAGAGCCGCGATGATCGATCCGGAGGTGAACAGGTCCCACTGCTTCTCATTGCCGCCCACCCAGAGGTTCATGCCCACGGCGAGGGTCCAGTTGTCCTGGCCGGTGAGAATGGTCCTCGAGAGGATGAAGTCGTTAAAAGCGGCAATGAAGGAGAGCAAGCCAACCACCGCGAGAATCGGGGTGACCAGCGGCAGGATGATCGTCCAGTAGATCTGCGTGTGGCTGCAGCCATCGATCTTCGCCGCCTCATCGAGCTCCTTCGGAATGGTGTTGAAGAAGCCGTACATGAGGAAGGTGTTAGCTCCGAGTGCGCCACCGAGGTAGACGCAGATAAGGGCGATCTTGGAGTTGATGCCGAGCGCGGGGATGATCTCCCCGAGCGTGGTGAGCAGCAGGAAGATCGCGACGAAAGCGAGGAGCTGCGGGAACATCTGGATGACCATGAGGCTCATCAAGGTCACCTTGCGCCCGGTGAACCGGTACCGGGAGAAGGCGTAGGCTGCGGCCGCCCCCATGAGCACCGTGCCAATCGCGGTGGCGATGCCGATGAAGAGGGTGTTGCCGAACCACGTCCAGAACATCGAATTGTTGAGCTTCTCGAAGTTCGCCAGGGAGATCTCGGAGAACATCGAATTCGAGCTCAGCAGCGTCAGCCCGGTTTTCGGATTGAGCGCCGCAGAGAGCACGTAGATGATGGGGAAGGCGGCGTAGATGACGGCGAGGACGCCAATGATGTGGCGGAAGCCGATCTCCCGCATCCACCGGCCGAAGGACATCTTGTTCTCGGCCAGGACATCCCCGCTGGGCTTGTCATGCGTTGTGGTGGACATCAGTTCAGTCCTTCCAGAGAGTTGGACTTCTTGAAGCTGATGAGGGACACCGTGCCAACGATGATGAAGATGACGAGCGACAGGGCGGAGGCGAGGCCGTAGTTGGCGGCTGCCTCACCCGTGAGGCCGGCGATCTTGTACACCATGGAAATGAGGATGTCGGTGTGGCCCACCGGGACGGACGCATCGGCCATGGCCGGCCCGCCCGAGTTCAGCATGTAGATGAGGTTGAAGTTGTTGAAGTTGAACGCGAAAGAGGCGATGAGCAGCGGGGTGACCGCGATCATGAGCTGCGGCAGGGTCACCGAACGCCACACCTGGAAGGCGGAGGCGCCGTCGACCTTGGCGGCCTCGATGAGGTCGTGCGGAATCGACTGCAGTGCGCCGGTGCAGATGAGGAACATGTAGGGGAAGCCCATCCACAAGTTCACCCCGAGCACCGAGAGCTTCGCCAGGGTGGGGTCGGTCAGCCAGCCGATCTGGGCGCCGCCGAGCAAGACCTGGTTGAAGAAGCCGTACTTCGTGTTGAGCATGCCCGCGAAGAGGAAGGCGGTCATGAACGAGGGGAAGGCATAGGGCAGCAGCATGATGGTGCGATACACCTTGCGGCCCTTCATGCGCTCATCATCCATCGTCATCGCGAGGATCATGCCGAGCAGGAAGGTGGTGATGACCGACAGGAAGGCGAAGGCCACCGTCCAGGCGAGCACCTTGACGAAAGGCTGAGCATACCTGGCATCCGAGAAGCCCTCGGCAAAGTTCTTCAGGCCCACGCCGACCCGGTAGCCGGGAACGAGGCGGTCCCCGTCTTCCGATTCATAGAAGCCGGTGTCGTCATTGGCCGCATAGACCGTGCCATCGGAGCTGTTCGTGAAGGTGTCCGCATCCTCGTCATAGGTGAGCTGGGAGGTGAAGACGAAGGAGGAAGCGCCGGTCGTGGTGCCGAGCGAGCCAACGGAGTCCTCATCCTCCGACAGGCCGACGCGCACGCCCGTGAGGGCCCGCTGCTCCGCCGAGGACAGGGTGTTGGGATTGACCACCTCGTAGCCCTTGACCTCGGTGGGCCGACCATTGTCTCCGATCGTCCCGTCGACCGGCTCAACGACGCCGCCGTCGAGGCCGGCGAGGATCTCCTCGCCGTCAACAATGGCGAGGCCGAGCTCATCCCCGTCGCGGATCACCGCGGAGGGATACTGGGGCGTGTCGGGAACCCGGTGGGTGGAGCTCTTCACCATGATCGACGACGTCGCGGCCGACTTGTCGACCATGTGCTGGAAGCCGTAGTTGGTGAACGCAATGTAGCCGGTGTAGACGATGACGAAGGCCTGGAAGACCGCGAGGAAGGCGAGCCCCGGGGTGAGATATTTCAGGGCGAGGGTGCGCCCGGAGAAGTACACCCAGTCGATAAAGAGGAGCATGAGGGCCATGAGGCCCATCAGTACCCACGAGTCCTTGTTCCAGGCCTGAACGATGATGTAGATGCCCGCGGCGTTGACGAAGGCCATGAGCACGAGCTTGACGATAAAGCCGGGGCCCCAGGAATGGGCCGGCGGGGCGTCGATGCCGGTGCGCTTCTTCTTCGGCCGCGGTTGCGTGGCGATGGAAGTTTCAGTCATCTTCATGCTCCTCGTAGGGGGATGCGCCTGAGCGCATCCCCCTACGAAGTGAGACTACTTGAGGTCGGCGGTGATGTCGTCGGCCATCTTCTCCCAGACGGCCTTCGGATCACTCGCTGAGCCCTTAATCAGCTGAGCCTCGGTCTTGCCCCAGTACTGCCACACGGCTCCCATTTCCGGAATCGAGGGCATGGGGACCGCGTTTTCGGCGACCTTGGCAAAGCCATCGGTCAGCGGATCATCGGTGATGGCCTCGGCAGCCTCGGTGAGGGCCGGGGTGCGGTTGCCCGCCTCGTAGAGCGAGATCTGAATATCCTTCGAGCCGATGTAGTTGACAAGGAAGTCGGTCGCAGCCACCGGATTGGCGGCGTAGGCCGAGACGTAGAAGCCCTGAACGCCAACGAACGGCTGAGCATCCTGCCCGCCAGCCGACGGGATCGGATCCACGGCCAGGTCCAGTCCAGCATCCGCGAACTCCTGGATCATCCAGGGGCCACCGATGATGAACGGGGATTCGCCCTTGGAGAAGGCATCGATTGCGACGTCGTAGGTGATAGCGGTGTCGAGGTTGCCGGTGCCGGACTGGCCCTCCTCGCGCAGCCAGTTCGCGAACTCGATGCCAGCATCGTCCGCAATCGTCAGATCGGTCGAGTAGGTGCCGTCATCATTCTGGGCGAAGACGGAGTTACCAAAGGAGGTCTGGAAGGGGTAGTAGGTGTACGGATCAGAATCCTCGCCGGTCTGGATGAGGAAGGGGTACTTCGCGTCCTTGCCCATCTCCACCATCTCCGCGTAGTCCGCCGGAGCCTCGGGGGCGAGCTCGGTGTTGCGAATAAGAGCAACGTTCTCCACCGCGTAGGGAAGGCCGTACACCTGGTCCGCGTAGGTGAAGGCCTGGATGGTGACCTCGTTGAAGTCGTCGACCGTATCGCCGAGCTCGATCGGGGAGACCACGCCGTTCTCGTAGAATTCGCCGAGCCAGTCGTGGGCGCCCACGGTAATGTCCGGGCCACCATCATTCGGGGCCTGGGTCTGGAACTCGGTGCGGATCTCGTCAAACTCCTTGACCACGAGCCTGACCGAGTTACCGGTGGCATCCTCGTACTGCTTGGCGGCCTCGGACACGGCGGGCTCGCGGTTCGAGTCAACCCACACGGTCAGCTCCGCGCCACCCTCGGGATCCTCACCGCCAGCATCCTCCGAGGAAGCCTGTTCGGTGTCGGTAGTCTGTTCGCTATTGTTGTCGTCGGAACCGCAGGCGCTCATCGTCAGCGTGAGGCCGGCTGCAGCCAAAAAAGCAATGCTCCGTCGCATTATTTCTCCTTGCGTAATGGAACGGTGTCCCGGCACATGCGCGGCGGTGCGCTCATCTCCGGTGGTACCCTAAAGACTACCAGAGTACTCCCAGCCTGCAACTGTTTGCACTGTTCTCACCATAAGATTCGACGAAGAATGGCGGCGAGAGTGAAAGCAGTTTTAAGGTTCTTGCAATCTGTTTCATTGATGGTAGCAAGGAGGGGAGGGCGGAAGATCCGCCCGGGCAGACAACCAAATAAAACGCATAATTTACCAGCTAGAGTGAGATGATGCCCGCGCGGCGGGCGGCGAAAGGGTGGACATGGTGACGCAAGATCGAGCGCTGGCGCGCCACGAAGCAGGCGGCGATCAGTGGTGGCGGACGGCGGTGATCTATCAGATCTATCCGCGCTCCTTCGCCTCGAGCGACGGGCCGGTGGGAGACCTGCCGGGAATCACCTCCCGGCTGGAGTACGTGGCCTCGATCGGGGTGGATGCTGTGTGGCTCTCCCCGTTCTATCGCTCCCCGCAGCGCGATCACGGATACGACGTGGCGGACTATCGCGATGTCGATCCCATGTTCGGAACTCTGGACGACGCCACCGCTCTCATCGATCGGGCCGGGGAGCTCGGTCTCAAGGTCATCGTCGATCTCGTGCCCAACCACACCTCCGACCAGCACCCGTGGTTCCGCGAGGCGCTTGCCGCACCCCAGGGCTCGCCGGCCCGGGAGCGCTACTGGTTCCGCGAGGGTAGGGGAGAGGATGGGGAGCTGCCGCCCACCGACTGGGAGTCGGTGTTTGGCGGGCCGGCCTGGACCCGGGTGGAGGATGGCCAGTGGTATCTGCACCTGTTCGACTCCTCCCAGCCCGATCTCAACTGGGATCATCCCGAGGTGCGCGAGGAATTCGATTCGATCTTGAGGTTCTGGCTTGACCGGGGAGTTGCCGGCTTCCGGGTGGATGTCGCGCACGGCCTGGCTAAGGATCCCACCCTGCCGGACTTTGCCTCCCACGCGGCCATGATCGCCGGGCTGGATGAGGACGCTCCGGCCGGCCCAGAGCCCATGTGGGATCGCGATGAGGTACACGAGATCTACCGCCGCTGGCGCCGCGTGCTCGATGAGTATCCGGAGTCGATGATGTGCGGAGAAGTCTGGGTGGGAGACGATGAGCGGCGCTCCCGCTACGTGCGTGCCGACGAAATGCACCAGTGCTTCAATTTTGCTTTCCTCTCCAGCCCGTGGCGGGCCGCCGACATCGGAGGTGTCATCGCGGCCTCCCTCGCCGCCAATGATGCGGTGGGGGCTCCCACCACGTGGGTGCTGTCCAATCACGATGTCATTCGGACGGTGAGCCGGATGGGACTGAGCGAGACCGGCAAGGGTCCGAACGGACTGTTTGCGAGCGATGAGCGGCCGGATCTTCAGCTCGGGGAGCGGCGCGCCAAGGCCGCCCAGCTGCTCATGCTCGCCCTGCCGGGGGCCGCCTACCTCTACAACGGGGAGGAGCTCGGTCTACCCGAGCACGATCACCTGCCCGATGAGGCGCGTCAGGATCCCGCTTTTGAGCGCACCGGCCGGGCCGAACCGGGCCGCGACGGCTGCCGCATTCCCCTCCCGTGGCAGGCCGAGGAGCCGGCCTGCGGATTCTCCCCGAGCGGCCAGACGTGGCTGCCCCAGCCGGAGGGCTGGGAGAAGTACGCTGCCGACCGTCAAGAGGAGGATGCTGATTCTTACCTCAACTTCATTCGCCAGGCCCTCGCCCACCGGGCCCACTACCGGCTCGGCGGAGCCAGCCTCACCGAGCGGGAGGCACCGGAAGGCAGCCTCGTCTACGACATCGGTGAGCTCCGCGTCATCACCGTCTTCACCGGATCCGTTCCCGTGCCCGAGGGCTGGCAGGTGCTGTTTGCCTCCGCGCCGGTTGAGGCGGATATCGGCCCGGATACCACCGTGTGGCTGCGCCGGTCATAGGCCGAAAAGATCCGAGCACCGAGCGGAGCGCCGGGTGGATGTCACCATCGAGCGGAGATATGACTGTGGGCGGGGAAGTCCCCGCCCACACGGCCACTAGCGTGGCCCGACGTCTGCGTTAGTCGGTGACGTTAGTGGTGTTCGCCGCTCAGGTCCTACTGGTCGAGAATCGAGGCGGCGAGGATACGGGCCTCGCCGGGATCCTGGGCGCCGAGCACGGCCTTGGCGGCCTGCTCGCACTGTTCCTTGGTGACCTTGGCGAGCTTGGAGCCCACGTAGGGGATCGCCGAGACCGCCATCGACAGCGACGTCACGCCCATGCCGACGAAGACGCAGGCGAGCAGCGGATCGGCCGCGGCTTCACCGCACACCCCCACCGGGGTCTCCTTCGTCACGCCGGAGGCGGCAATGCGGGAGATGAGGCTGAGGACGGCGGGCTGCCAGGTGTCGGTGTAGGTCGCGAGATTAGGATTACCCCGGTCCGCGGCCATGACGTACTGGGTGAGGTCATTCGTGCCGATGGAGACGAAGTCGACCTCGTCGAGGAAACGGTCGATGAGGATGGCGGCGGCGGGCACCTCGATCATGATGCCGGCGGTGAGGTCACGCTCGTGGGCGAGCTGAGCAAACCAGCGGGCCTCGGAGATCGTGGCCACCATGGGCGCCATAATCCAGGTGGGTCCGTCATGCTCGCGGGCCGCCTGGGCGATCGCGTCGAGTTGACGGAGCAAAATCCCCTGGTCGATGCCGGAGGTGCGCAGGCCGCGCACGCCGAGCGCCGGATTGTCCTCGTCCGGAACGGAGGCGAAGGCCACCGGCTTATCCGATCCGGCATCGAGCGTGCGCACGACAATCTTCGAATCCGGGAAGGAGCCAAAGACGGAGCGGTACAGCTCGGTCTGCTCGGTGACCGGCGGCTCGGTCGTGGCATTGAGATAGGACAGCTCGGTGCGGAACAGCCCAATGCCCTGTGCCTGGGAGGCGGCCGCCCGCTTGGCTCCCGCCTCATCCTGCACGTTGGCCAGCAGCTGGACCGGCTCCCCATCCGCCGTCTGTGCGGGTCCCGTCCAGGCCTTGGCCTCCTCGCGGGCCCGCTCATCGGCGCTGGCGGCCTCCTCGGCCGCCGCCGGATCCGGATCGGCGTCAATCCGCCCATCCCCACCATCGACAAGGATCATCTGCTCGTCGGTCACCTCGCCGATCTCGCGGGCGGCAACAATGCAGGGAATGCCGAGCTGGCGGGCAATGATCGAGGTGTGGGAGGTTGGCCCGCCCAGTCGAGTGACGATCGCGCGAATGAGGCTCGGATCCAGGCCGGCCGTATCGGCCGGGGCTAGATCCTCGGCGAGGAGAACGACCGGGGATTCAGGAGTGGGAATACCGGGCTCGGGCAGCCCCTCAAGCTCGGCGATGACCCGATTGCGCATGTCCAGCAGATCGGTTACCCGCTCCGCCATGAGCCCGCCCTGGGCCCGGAACATATCGGCGAACATCTCGGTTGCCCGAGCGGCCGCCACAGGGGCGCTCACGCCCGCATCAATATGCTTATTGACCGCCTTGCGCCACCCCTTGTCCTTGGCGAACTGGGCGGCCACCGCGAGAATATCCGAGGCGGTGCCCACCGTGGCCTCAGAGCGCCCGCGCAGGCGAGTCGACACGGTATCGGCGCACGCGGCAAAGCGCTCCTTCTCACCGTCGCGATCCTCGGGCGCGATCTCCGGCCCTTCGCTTGGCGGCTCGGGTGCGGGCTGAGCCCACGCCACCGGCCCATAGGCAATCCCGGCCACCACGGGGGTGCCGTAGAGCGTGCGGGCGGAAGCGATGTCCATGGATCTGTCCTCCAAAAGATTTGACCTTCAACAGGATTAATTCTACGCCACCGGAGGGCACTCAACCGGCCTGAAAGGCCACCTATGCCAACCGTGAAATAGCCACGCATTAGCATAAATGCCCTGGTAGGCGGCTTTTTCTTCGCTGGAGGATGGGCATTCGGCTAGCGCTACCCCGGCTCATCTTGCGGCCGTCGAGACGACTGCGGGGGCGGCCGGTTGGCGGGCCGAGGTCCGATGGGAAGGATCGGCTCAGCCGGGCGCACCAAATTTGGTTAGGCTGTGATGGTGAGTATTGACCCCGTCCTCGGAGACCGCTTGGCCGCCCGCCTGCGCGCCGGCGAGGAACTGAGCGCCGCCGAACGGCGCACCCTGGGCCGCGCCGCGCTTGCCGAGCTGCGGGCGCTTGCCCCCGGCCGGTCAACCGAGGTGCGCATTCCCTATGTCGGAGCCGTGCAGGTAATTGCCGGGCCCACCCACACCCGCGGCACCCCGCCCAACACCATCGAGATGTCTCTCGATACGTGGCTGGCGCTCGCGGTGGGTATCGACACCTGGGCCGAGGCCCTTGCCCGCGGCGCCATTGACGCCTCGGGTACCCGGGCCGATATTTCCCGCCACCTGCCCCTCTATACGAAGGCCACGTCATGACTCCCGACTTCCCACGCCCGGGCGGCGCACCGAAGACGCCCCAGGATCCGGTTCCCGCGGCGGATGAGACCCCGCACCGGGGAGCGAGCGAGCCGGCCGAGGAAGCACCCCGCACCGAACGCGCGGTGACCGGTGACCCAACCGAGCGGGAGCTGGCTGCGGAGATGTCCAAGGAACACGCCGTGGCAGAGCCCGCGGGAGATGCGAATGCCCCTGTTCCGGCCCGGTCAGCCCGGTCAGCGAAGCAGGACCAGCCGGATCAGCCGGAGCAGGCAGACGCCCAGGAGGAGCTTCTTCCCACCGAGTTTCACGCCCCTCGCCGGGCCCCGCGCTACGGGCGGTTTGCCCTGGCCGGCGGCCTGCTTGGTGTTCTGGTGGCCATTGCGCTCTACCTGCTGTCACCGGGCGATTCCACCTACGCCGGTTCCACCATCGGCATCGTCTTGTTCATGTACTGCGTTCCCACCGGGGCCGCGCTTGGCGTTCTGCTGGCCCTGTTCGTAGATCGGAAGAGCCTGAAGAAGCGAAGCGAATCATCTAGCCTGGAACAGTGACACGACTTGTTGTCGCCGCATATGCGGCACCCCGGGCGGTCTCCGATGTCCTTGACGCACTGCGTGAGGAGATGGAGATCGCCGCGGAGTATCCACCCGAAGCCGCCCACGATATTGCGGCGGTGGACGAGTCCGAATTCCCGGACCGGCGAGACATTCCCTTCATTACCATCGACCCGCCCGGTGCGCGCGACCTCGACCAGGCCATGCATCTGTCCCGCGAGGGCGAGGGATATCTTGTCCGCTACGCAATCAGTGCGGTCGGCCTCTTCGTTCCGCCCGGTGGCCCGCTCGATGAGGAAACCCGCCACCGCGGCCTCACCTTCTACGGCCCCGATGGGTCAATTCCCCTCCACCCCCTCTCCCTCTCGCACGGATCCGCCTCCCTCCGCGCCGGCGAGGATCGCCCCGCCTACATCTGGTATCTCCACCTCGATGCAGCCGGCCGGCTCACCCACTCGTGGGTCGAATGGGGCAGGGTGCGCTCGCGGGCCCAGCTCACCTATGACGACGTCCAAGGTGCCCTCGACGGGACGGGGGATCTGCCCGGGGAAGTTCCGGCAGATCTACCCCAGCTGCTTGCCGACATCGGCACGCGTCGGCTCGCCCTGGAGCGTGACCGCGGCGGTATCTCCCTCGACCTGCCGGAGCAGCGCGTGGTCGAGTCCGAGTCGGGATATCGGCTGTCCTACCGGGCCAACACGGATGTTGACGAATGGAATGCTCAGATTTCGCTGTTGACGGGGATGGCGGCGGCGGACATGATGTCGCTCGGCGGGATTGGACTGCTGCGAACTCTGCCCGCGGCTGCCGAGAAGGATTATGCTCGGCTGCGCCGGGTGGCCCGCGCCCTTGACCTCCACTGGCCCGAGGACGTGGACTATCCGACCTTTGTGCGTTCCCTCGACTCGGCCAATGGCTCGCACGCCGCCTTCCTCACCCAGGCCACCACCCTCTTCCGGGGCGCGTCCTACGCCCCGCTCGGGGTGGACATGCCGGGCAAGAAGGGGGCGAGGCAGGCCGAGGAGCCCCTCGAGCACGCGGCCATTGCCGCGCGCTACGCCCACGTCACCGCGCCGCTGCGCCGCCTGGTTGACCGGTTTGGCCTCGAGGTGTGCCGCTGCCTGTGCGCCGGCGAGGAGATCCCGGGCTGGGTGACAGCGGCATTGCCCGAGCTGCCGGCGATCATGGCGCGCGCTTCCCAGCGGGCATCCGCCTACGAATCCGCCGCCATCAACGCCATCGAGGCCCTCATTTTGCAGGGCCGCGAGGGTGAGATCTTCGAGGCCGTTGTCGTGGACTGCACGAGCGGTCGACGCGCCAAGCGAGTGGGGAACAAGGGCACGGTCATGCTCCGTGAGCCCGCGGTCATGGCGACCGTGACGGGGGAGAACCTTCCGCTCGGAGAAACGGTTCGGGTGCGCCTGGCCAAGGTCACCCCGGCCGCGGTCTCCTTTGAGCTCGTCGAGGATGAATCCGTTGAAGATGAGGCCGGCGAGGCAAGGGCGGGTCATGGGCGGTGACGGCCGGTTGAGTGCCGACCTGCGCGAGGAACGCCAGGACGAGTGCGGCGTCTTCGGGGTGTGGGCCCCGGGGGAGGATGTCTCCCACCTCGCCTACTTTGGCCTCTACGCCCTCCAGCATCGCGGCACCCAGGCGGCCGGGATCGCGACCTCAAATGGCAAGCAGATCCTCGTCTACAAGGACATGGGTCTCGTCTCCCAGGTGTTCTCCGAGGACTCGCTCGGCGCGCTCAAGGGCCACCTCGCCGTCGCCCACGTTCGCTACGCCACCCAGGGCGCTGCCACCTGGCGCAATGCTCAACCCACCCTCGGGCCCGCCGCCGGCGGCACCCTCGCCCTCTCCCACAACGGCAACCTCATCAACGCCAGGTCCCTCATGGCCGAGCTGGAGGCCGTCACCCACGCCGACCTGTCCGGCTCGCTCGGATGTGGCTCATCAACCGACACAGCGGTGATCACGGCCCTGCTCGGGGCCTCGCGGGCCGATACGGTCTGGGAGGCCGCGCTCGAGTCGCTGCCCCGCCTGCGCGGCGCCTTTTCCCTCGTGTTTGCCGATGAGCAGCGGCTCTACGCGGCGCGCGATCCGTTCGGCTTCAGGCCGCTCGTGCTCGGCGAGCTCGAAGGTGGTTACGCACTCGCCTCCGAAAGTGCCGCGCTCGACATTATTGGCGCGAAGCTGCTGCGCGAGATCGAACCCGGTGAGCTCATCTCCATCGGCGACGAGGGCATTACCTCCACCCACTTCGCGCCGGCCACCCCGCGCGGCTGCGTCTTCGAATACGTCTACCTGTCCCGGCCCGATACCGCTATTGCCGGCCAGCCGGTGGGCGCGGCAAGAACGGAGATGGGCAGGGTGCTGGCCCGCGAGCATCCGGCCGACGCCGATCTCGTCATTGCCACCCCCGATTCGGGTACTCCCGCGGCGATCGGTTACGCCCAGGCCTCCGGCATTCCCTTCGCCCAGGGCCTGGTGAAGAACGCCTATGTCGGACGAACCTTTATCCAGCCCACCCAGCGCATGAGGCAGCTCGGAATCAGGCTCAAGCTCAATCCGCTGCGAGAGGTCATTGGCGGTCAACGCATCGTCGTTGTCGATGATTCGATCGTGCGCGGTAACACCCAGCGAGCCCTCGTTGCCATGCTGCGGGAGGCCGGGGCAGCCGAGGTGCACGTGCGCATCTCCTCCCCACCGGTGCTGTGGCCCTGCTACTTCGGCATTGACTTTGCCAGCCGCGATGAGCTCATTGCGGCCCAGGAGAGCGTCGATGAGATCTGCCAGTCGATTGGCGCCGACACCCTCGGGTTTATCTCAACCGACGGAATGCTGGACGCGACTGGAATAGCCAAACAGCGGCTGTGCACGGCCTGTTTCACCGGAGACTATCCGCTTCCCGTTAACCACGACCGTGCCGCGCAAGGCGGCGACCCCTTGGAGGACTCATGCAGGTGACCTATTCACAAGCCGGCGTCGACATCGGTGCCGGCGATCGCGCCGTGGAGCTCATGCGCTCCGCCGTGGGCGCCACCCACAATGCCGATGTCATTGGCGGGGTGGGCGGCTTCGCCGGCCTCATCGACGCCAGCGCCCTCAAGGACTACACCCGGCCGCTGCTCGCCACGTCCACCGACGGCGTCGGTACCAAGGTGGCCATCGCCCAGGCCCTCGACAAGCACGACACCATCGGCCAGGACCTCGTCGCCATGGTCGTTGACGACATCGTCGTGGTTGGCGCCCGGCCGCTTCTCATGACCGACTACATTGCCTGCGGCAAGGTCATTCCCGAGCGCATCAGCGCCATTGTCTCCGGCATTGCCCGAGCCTGCGCCGATATTCATACCCCGCTGCTCGGCGGCGAGACGGCCGAACACCCCGGTCTTCTGGGCGAGGACGAGTACGATCTCGCGGGCGCCGTCACCGGCGTTGTCGAGGCGGATAAGATGCTGGGCCCGGACCGGGTGCGCGCAGGCGATGCCATCGTGGCCATGGCCGCCTCGGGCCTGCACTCCAATGGCTACTCCCTCGTCCGCAAGGTGGTTGAGGTGGCCGGCCTGCGCCTCACCGACGAGGTGCCCGAATTCGGTCGCACCCTCGGTGAGGAGCTTCTCGAACCCACCCGGCTGTACACGAATCCGGTGTTGGCGATGGTGGAGGAGGCGCACGCCTTCTGCCACGTCACCGGGGGTGGACTTGCTGCCAACCTCGCCCGGGTCATCCCCGCCGGCCTCATCGCCGAGGTGGAGCGCTGGGATGTTCCCCCGGTCTTCTCCCTCATCGCCCGTGCCGGCCGGGTGCCCACCGAGGACATCGAGGCCACCCTCAACCTCGGCGTCGGCATGCTCGCCATCCTTCCCGCCGACCGCGCCGACCGCGCCATCGAGATTTGTCATCACCAAGGGGTCGAGGCATGGCGGGCCGGAACCGTCATTTCCGATGATGGTGGCGAGGCGCTGCGCGGAGCCAAGGGAGTCTCGGCCGGCGGGGTCCGCCTGCTCGGCAGCTACACCGGTCTCTAGGCCCAATCCGCGAAGCCGCCCATGCCGCATCTGCGCCCCCGCGCAAAGCTCTCACCAGCGGCTTAGCTGTTCACCCGCGAGATCTCATCCGGCCACACCCGGACGAGATGTGGCCGACTCGTCGAGCATGAGGTTTGCCCCGCGCTGCCCGCTAGAGCCGAACGCAGTTGATAAGTCAAAACTGCGACGGCGCCGGGTTGTGTGACCACACCGGCTCGGTCCGGCTGACCCGCCACTGTACGACCTGCCAGCCATGCCCGGGTATGACCCCGAGGCATCGGATAGTGGCATGAGTAGAATCACTTTCGACGCGCCGTCCCACTAGGTGGACAAAAGTGGGCACTTGGGAAAACGTGCACCTGCTGTGAGAACAAATGCCGCAAAGGTGAAATCGGGCCGATGCGAGATGAAAAAGTGGGGCGCGGCAACGCCGCGCCCCACCTCACAAGTGAGCTCGCCTCAGCGGTACCCCTCGTCGTCCTCCTCGTCGGAGGCGTAGTAGTCGGCGTACTCGGCGTAGGGATCATCCTCAGTTTCGCCTGTATCACCGCGGCTTACGAGCTCGCGCTCTAGCGCCCGGTAGTCGGTCTCCGGGCTGGAGTATTTCAAAGTGCGGGCAACTTTACGCTGCTTGGCCTTCTGACGGCCGCGCCCCATGGCGTCGACCTCCCTCATCTAGATCGGTCACTTACTTCTGCCACAAACCTACACGATGGCATGAACATTCTACGACAGATGCTAGGCTTCCCGGTATTCGGGACTTTTGGCCCGGTACTTTGATATTATTCTTGGGATTCTTGTTAAGAATTGGTGAGCAGGAAAGGGGAAATCATGGCAACTCGTCACGATAAAAGTTTGCTAACTCCGTCGCAGGTGGCGGCGCTGTTCCACGTGGATCCGAAGACGGTGACACGCTGGGCCAACGCCGGCAAGCTCGACTCGATTCGCACGCTGGGCGGCCACCGTCGCTTCCCGCGTGAGAACGTGGAAGAGCTCCTGGGTCGGAAGATCGAGGACTAGCGCAGCAGTCGTTAGCTATTTGGCAAACTATCACCAAACAAAGAATGGCGGGGTGCAATTGCACCCCGCCATTCTCTTCGCGTCAAGAGCCGGCGTGGCCTAGCGCTTGAAGATGAGGAAGGCGGCCAGGGCAGCCGTGGCGGCTGCGCCGGCGAGAATGCCGATGGCCTGGGTGTCGCCCTGCTGGGCGTCGGCGGCCACCGACTTCGCCTTGGCGGAGAACTCGGAGGCGGACTTCTTCGCCCCGTCGGCGGCCTCCTTGGCCTTGGTGCGCGGGTCAAGGCGCTCAACGAGCTCGTTCACCGAGCTGGTGAGCTCCTCGCGGGTGCGCTGCAGGTCGGCTTCGATGTCGTCAATCGAGCGCTTGGGCGCAGACTCGTTCTTGTCACTCATTGCTGGCAAACCCCTTCTTGGCGGCTTCAATGTCGTTGGCGATCCCGGACTTGGGGTCGATGACGTGCTCCTTCGACGCATCCATCTTCTTCTTGCCGAGGAGGGCGAGGATGGCGCAGATGATGAGGAGGACGACGCCGACGATGAGGGCGGAGAGCCACAGTGGCAGCGCCTCCGCGATGCCCCAGACGGCGGCGAGTAGGAGAATGCCGAGCGCGTAGAGCGCGAGCACCCCCGCAGCGGCAAGGAGACCGGCTCCCATGCCGAGCTTCGTCACCTTCTGCTTAGCCTGCAGCTGGGCGAGCGCGAGCTCATCACGGATGAGGCGCGAGAATCGCTCCGTCACCCCGGCAACGAGTTCGCCGATGGAACGGCTCGGAGTGGAACCGTCGTTGGGCGGGAGGCTGGAACCACCAAGATCGGGGGGAACCGCCGGGCCCTGGGATGTTTCGGAAGAGCTCACCGTTCATCTCCTTAAGACTGTCGATATCGCTGATGAACCTTAATCTCTCTTACCTTACAGTCTTTGTTGCCGTAAACGCACTGCTTTTCTCAACACCGCTACTCGGGACGGGTGACCTTAGCGACAGGCGGGATGACATCCACGCGCTGGGCTCTGACCAGCACACATGTTCGTGTTCGAGATTATTTGGGTGATCTCTGTGACATAATGCAAGCGTCCATGACGTCACACACGCCACGCTGAAGCGAGGCAAGAAAGGCCCCGTTGTGAAACAGTCGGTGACGGCCCTGGTGGGTGGTTTTGCTCTCATCCTTCCGGCCGCAATCCTTCCACTAGCAACAGCCGCCCCCGGTGGAGACGGACTCGTTATTAACGAGGTCTACGCCAGGGGCGGTTCTGCTCATCAGCCTTATACGCATAAATTCATCGAGCTCTATAACCCGACGGACACCGAGATCAACCTCTCCGGTCTGTCCCTGCAGTACTTCTCATCCAAGGCTTCCTCCGCGAATGTTGTCGTACCCCTCGAGGGCACCGTCGCCCCGGAGGGTTACTTCCTCATTCAGGGCGGCTCCAACGGGTCGAATGGTGAGCCGCTCGAGGGTGTTGACCTGGAGACCTCCATCAATCCCTCCGGCACCAAGGGCACGGTGGCCCTCGCGCACGGCACGGTCGGCCTCGACCTGAGCAATCCCATGGATGCGGCGGGGGATGACCGCTTCGTGGATCTCGTTGGCTTCGGCTCGGCCGGCATTGTCGAAACCGAGGCGGCCACGTACACGGGCAAGAATTCCACCGCCGGGTCAATTACCCGCACCGGCGGGGTCGATACCGATAACAATGCCGCGGACTTCACCTTCACCTCCGAGCCCACCCCGCAGGGTTCCGGGGTGAACCCGGATCCGGGTACGGATCCGCAGCCCACTCCCGACCCGGAGGACGTGACCATTGCCGAGATCCAGGGAACCGGCGTGGCGAGTCCGCTTGCCGGGCAGACCGTGACAACCCGCGGGCTGGTCACCGCCGCCTACCCGACCGGAAACTTCAACGGCATCTACATTCAGACTCCGGGCACCGGCGGTGAGCCGGGTGAGGCCTCGACCGGCCTCTTCATCTACTCGAGTGGCCTCGCCAAGGACGTCGCCATTGGCGACTATCTCGAGGTAACCGGCGATGTCTCCGAATACTATGGTCTCACTCAGCTCAAGGCGGACAGCTACAGCATCCTCGATGAGGCGGTGGATCCGGTGATCCCGGTGGCTCACCCGGATCTGTCGACCGAGGAGAAGCGCGAGGCACTCGAGGGCATGCTGCTGGACATGTCCGAGGCAACGCTCACCGTCACCGACACCTACCAGACCAACCGCTGGGGCCAGGTGGCCCTCGCGATTGGCGAAACGCCGCTCGCCCAGGAATCCGACGTCTACAATCCGGTGGAGGAGAACGAACAGTGGGAGGCTCTCGTCGCCGCCAATGAGGCGCGCCTCATTACGCTGGATGACGGCTCCTCCTGGGACTACACGAACTTCTCCTTCCCCAACCACGAGGTTCCGCTGCCCTACCTGCGTCCCGGTCATCCGGTGCGTGTGGGTGCCGCCGCCACCATCCACGAGCCGGTCATCCTCGACTACCGGCACCAGTGGAATCTTCAGCCGACCCGTCAGGTGACCGGCGAGAACTCCGCCGAGGTTGCCACCTTCGCCAACACGCGCGAGGATGCTCCGGGCGAGGTGGGCGGCACCCTGTCCATCGCCTCGTTCAACGTGCTCAACTACTTCACCGACCTCGGCCAGGACGAGGCCGGCTGCAAGGCCTACACGGACCGCGAGGGCAATCCGGTGAGCGCGAACTACTGCGATGTGCGCGGAGCCTTCAGCCCGGAGGCCTTCGCCCGCCAGGAGGCCAAGATCGTCTCCGCCATCAACGCCCTCGACGCCGACGTGGTCGGCCTGGAGGAGATGGAAAACTCGGCACGCTTTGGTCATGACCGCGACGCCTCGGTCGCCCACCTTGTCGACCAGCTGAATGCGGCGGCCGGTGACACCCGCTGGGCCTATGTTCCCTCCCCGGCGGCAGTGCCGGCCGATGAGGACGTTATCCGCCTCGCCTTCATCTACCAGGTGGGCAAGGTGGCGCCGGAGGGTGAAAGCACCATCCTTATCGGTAATGATGCCTTCGCGAATGCTCGTGAGCCGCTCGGCCAGGCCTGGCAGGCCCTCGACGAGAATGGCGAACCGCGCGGCGAGGTCTTCGCCACCATCACCAACCATTTCAAGTCGAAGGGCTCCGGCCAGGACGACGGTCGGAACCAGGGCAATGCCAATCCCTCGCGCATTGCCCAGGCCACTGCGCTCATTGACTTTGCCGAGGAAACCTACCCGGATCAGCCGGTCTTCCTCCTCGGTGACTTCAACTCCTACACCGCCGAGGATCCGCTGCGGATTCTCGAGGGCGGGGGATACACGAACGTTGTCACCCACCTGGGGAGCAACGAGGCTTCCTACACTTACGGCCTGCGGGTCGGCTCGCTCGATCACGTCTTTGCTAATGCTGCGGGCGTGGAGCTGCTGACCGGGGTTGATATCTGGAACATCAACTCCGTGGAGGCTGTGGCTCTTGAGTACTCGCGCCACAACTACAACGTGGCCGATCTCTTCGAGCCCGGCACCCCGTTCCGCTCCTCCGATCACGATCCCATCAAGGTTGGCCTTGATATCCCGGCGGGTAATCCGACCGTGGACCCGACGGTCGATCCCACGGTTGATCCGACCGAGGAGCCCAGTGCTGATCCGTCAGTGGAGCCCACTGATGATCCGGATGTTGATCCGAGCGATGATCCCGACACCACCACCCCGGCCCCGGGCAAGCCCGGCGGGGACAATGGCAAGCCGGGGGATCCGTCCTACGGTCCTTCGCATCCTGGAAAGCTGCCCATTACCGGTAGCGCTTCCCTGCCGATTGTCGCCGTAGCCGTCCTGCTGATTGGGCTTGGCGTGCTGCTCGTGCGTCGCCGCTCGGTGATGTAAGAGTCTGTCAGCGACATGGTCAAGGCCGCCGCCCCAGTGGGCGGCGGCCTTGTGTCGTTCGACGTGTTCGCCACGGACCTGCGCGGGGCCTGGTTCGCACAAGCCGGCAGCGCAATTGTTCGCCAGATACAGGCTTCCCCCGGGATATCCCGGGGGAAGCGGCTGTGCCTCCGAACGGCGTCGATCCGTTGACCTTTCGATTTTCAGTCGAACGCTCTACCAACTGAGCTACAGAGGCATATGTGGAAGTGCCCGGCTTAGCCGGGCAATCCGCGACCCTGACGGGACTCGAACCCGCGACCTCCGCCGTGACAGGGCGGCGCGCTAACCAACTGCGCTACAGGGCCAAAATGGCCGAAGCCGTACCCCGAACGGGATTCGAACCCGTGTTACCGCCGTGAAAGGGCGGGGTCCTGGGCCGCTAGACGATCGGGGCCAGTTTCCTGGTGTCCCCCGATCCGAATCTCTCTTTCCGGGGAAGCTCCATTAGCGTACCCAGAAAAGTGCCGGTAATGCAAAGCGCTCGATGTGCGCTTCGTCACCGACTCAATCTGGTCCGGCTATGCTCCGCGCATCAAGGTGTTTAGGCTGGTGACCATGAACCTCTTCTCGCTACGTTCGCTGCAAGTCAGCGACGATGACACGGGGATCTCTGACCAGGTCGATCAGGCTGTGGATACGACGATCAACGCAACCGTTGATGTCATTTCCCTCGCCGTCGGGATCGCCGTGGGCGCCGGGATTGGCCTTGTCATCGCCGTCGTTATCCAGTCGGTAGCCAAGCAGATTGGTCGGCGCCGGCCCATTATTGCCCCCGCCCTGCGCCCCATGTTCCGGCCGATGCAGGCACTGTTCGCGGTTATCGGAGCCTGGATTGGATTCATGGGCGCCACGGTTCCGGAGGCTGGGGCGGATGAGCCGGCGTGGCGACACATTGCCTTCCACGGCTTCCTCATCCTCACGATCCTCGTCGCCACCTGGTTTATTGCGTCGATCGTGCAGGGTTTCGAGGATGCCGTGGTGGCGCATGTGCGGCAGGCGGGAACGAAGCGGGCTCGCCGGATCCAAACCCAGTTCCAGATTGTGCGCCGGGTCGCTGTTCTCGTGATCTGGGTGCTCGGCATTGCCGGTGTGCTCATTACCTTCCCCTCGGCGAGGGCGGCCGGTGCCTCCATCCTCGCGTCCGCGGGTATCGTCTCCGTCATCGCTGGTTTGGCCGCGCAAACCACGCTCGGCAATCTCTTCGCGGGCCTCCAGGTGGCCTTTTCTGACTCTCTGCGGGTCGATGACATCGTCATCATCAACGACGAGTTCTGCGTGGTTGAGGAAATCACCCTCACCTACGTTGTGGTGCGGGTGTGGGATGGTCGGCGGATCATCGTGCCGTCGAATAAGCTCACGGGGGAGACGTTCGAGAACTGGACGAGGCGGGAGCCCGATCTGCTCGGCAACGTCCACTTCGACCTTGACTGGATGGTGCCGATTGACGCCATGCGCTCGGAGTTCCTCCGGTTTATCCGCCAGTCGGACCTGTGGGATGGCAGGACGGCGGTGCTGCAGGTGCGCGATGCCGAGGGCGGGCTCATTAAGGTCTCCGTTCTCGTCTCCGCGAAGGACTCCTCCGCCCTTATTGATCTCCAGTACCAAATCCGCGAACACATCGTGAAATGGATTCAGGAGAAGGTGCCGTCCGCCGTGCCCTACCGGCGCAACGTCGTCATCGATCTGGAGGAGCGGGAGGCGGTCATGGGTGCCTATCCGAATCCGCAGGACTTCGTCGACGTGGAGGATGCCGATCCGCGCCCGCCGGTGCGCCGCGGCCCCATCACCGCGGAAACCCAGGTCATGTCCGTCGCGGAGCTGAGGGCGCAGGCAGCCGCATTTGCCGAGGAGAGCGGGGCCGCGCCCGGACACGAATCCTCGATCTTCACCGGTTCGGCCGAGGCCGAAGCCAGGGCGCGCGACTTTGCCGGCCCCGGTGAGGATGCCTTCGCCGAGCGGGAGCGCCGCGCGCAGGCCCGCACCACCGCCGAGCAGGAGGCGATCGATGCCGCGGTAGACGATGATGAGGAGACTCGGCGTGGCTAGTGGGCGGCAGAAACCTGGACGCCCCACTCCCACACCCCACCGCCATCCCCCGCATCTCGCGTGATCCCGGCCGGTACGGGTAAGGATGCGGGGCGAGAGAATACGTGATGAGCTCAATGAAGGAGAAACACAGATGACCAACTTCCTTAATCTTGATGATGAGCAGTGGAAGGAGCGCCTGGACGAGGAGTCCTACCAGGTGCTGCGGCAGGCTGGCACGGAGCGCCCGGGAACCGGCGCGCTGCTGAATGAGGGACGCGCGGGAGAGTACTCCTGCAAGGCCTGCGGCCAGGTGCTCTTTGACGCCGAGACCAAGTTTGATGCCGGCTGCGGGTGGCCGAGCTTCTACGAGGCCAAGGAGGGCTCGGTACGCTACATCGACGACCATTCACTCGGCAGGCATCGGGTGGAGGTGCGCTGCTCCGGCTGCGACTCACACCTGGGCCACATCTTCCCCGACGCACCCTCCACCCCGACCGGCAATCGCTTCTGCATGAACTCCCTCGCCCTGCGCTTCACCCCCGAGGGGGGAACGGCCATCGATGGCTGACCTGCGCATCGCCACCATCAACTTCCAGCACGGCCACCCCGCCGAGCGCCTCGATACCGCCCTGCGGCAGATCGGCCACCTCAACGCCGATGTGCTGCTCATGCAGGAAATGGACAATGGGCTGGCCCGATCGGAGTTTGCCCACCAGGCCCGCATCGTCGCCGCCCGGGCGGACATGGAGCATTTCGCGCTGGTGCCGTCGCGCTCGCGGATCACGACCATCCTGCGCGGCCGGGCCCCCTCCACCTCGATTGGGGATCTCGGCTCGGGCATTGCGATCTGCTCGCGCCACCCACTCCTCTCCGTCACCCCCTACGACCTGCCCACCACTCGCTCGCTGGTCCTGTGGAAGAACTGGCGGCCCCACATCGATCAGCCACGACAGCTCCTCGTTGCTCGCCTGGCGACACCCGCCGGCGAGGTGACCGTGGCGTGCACCCACCTGTCGTGGCAGTGGGGCCAGGCCGAGGTGCAGATGAGACGGGTGGAGAAAATTCTGGCCACCTGGCCGGGCCCGCGCCTGCTCGGCGGAGATTTTAACCGCCGGGAAAGCCCCTCGAGCCTGCCCGTTCTCGCGCGGGCGCACACCTTCCCGGCCGAGAATCCGGACCGGCAGATCGACTATCTCGTTGGTGACCTCATCCCGGTGCGCAGCTGGACGGTGCGCCTCGCCGTATCCGATCATCTCGCGCTCGTTGCCGACCTCGACCTTCCGGAGGTCTAGTGGCCGATATTGCGCTCAGCTTCTGGGCCCTCTTCACCGCGATCATGGTGGGCTTTGTGCTGGCGCGTACCGGCGTGGTCGGCCCGGGCGCCGATGCCGGGCTCTCCCGGCTCGCCTTCGCCGCCTGCATCCCCGCCCTCATGTTCCTCACGGTGGCCAAGGCGCAGCCCTCCGATGTGTTCTCCCTCGGCTCCGCCGTCAACATTCTCGTGGCCATCATCCTCTTCGCCGGCTACTGGATGATCGGCGGCAGAGCCGGGGTGCACGGGCCGCAGCGCACCATCGGCTGCCTGCTGTCCTCCTACATCAATGCCGGCAATATCGGTATTGCCTACCTCATGGTCGTTGTTGGCGATCCCACCCAGGCCGCCCCCGTCGTCATGTTCCAGCTCTGCCTGGTTGTTCCCTTCGTCTTCACCATTCTCGATCGGCAGACCGGAAGAACCGGCATGTCGGTGACGAAGATGGTCCTCTCACCCTTCCTTAACCCGCCGGTGCTCGCCGTCTTTTCCGGCCTCATCGTTTCCCTCACGGGTGTGCACCTTCCCGCGGTGGTCACCCGGCCTATCGAGCTCATCGCCCAACCGACCGTGCCCCTCCTGCTCATCTCCCTGGGCATCTCCGCCGCCAATGCCTCCCTGCCCAAGCCGAGCCGGGCCCAGGCGCCCATGTTTGCCGCCGTGGCGGCCCGCAGCTTCGGCGGCCCCCTGCTCAGCTGGGGGCTGGGAACGGCGGTGGGTCTGACCGGCACCGAGCTTCTCGCCGTCACTATCGTGGGGGCTCTGCCGGCCGCCAATAATGTCTTCGTCTACGCCCACCGCTACGGCCGTTCCGTGGATATGGCCCGCGACGGGGTGCTGCTCTCCACCTTCATCTCCCTGCCCGTCGTCCCCATCATCGCCGCGCTCATGCACGCCTAGGTCATGCGGGAGTTGCGTGGGACGGAGGCCATCGCCCCGCCGATCAGCACCGGGGCGGGTAAAGATCCGTCAGGTGCGCGGTTGTCACTGGAATCACAAGACTTGCGGGCGCCTCGGCCGAGGGATACGGCTTCGGCGAATAGAATGCAAATTGTAGGCGTGCCTTAGTCAAAAAGGTTTGGGGTACGTCAAGGAAATTCTCGAGTCGGGTCACGATACCGAAAATGGCGAATTGGCGTTCTGTTCACTCGGTCACGTGCACTCCCGTTTACTTTGAAAAACCGCTGGTAGAGTCGAAATCCTGCAAGAGCTTGCATAGACTAGATGCATTGGTACGGGGATTTATCCCCCAACCAGAAAATTGGAGGAACATACTATGGGTATTTTTGCAACTATTATCGTTGGTGCCATCATCGGCGCTCTCGCCCGCTTCTTCATGAAGGGCGACCAGAACATCGGCATGCTCTGGACCGTTATTCTCGGTGCGGGCGGTACCGCCCTCGGCTGGTGGTTCGTCCAGGGTCCGATGAACTCTGACTCGACCATTCTTAAGTGGGTTGTCTCGATCGTTCTCGCGATCGTGCTCATCTCCGTCTACCTCTCCGTGACCCGCGGTGGCAACCGCCGCTAAGGCTCACTGAGTTCAAGACGAGGACCGGGGCAATGCTCCGGTCCTTTTTCGTGCCCTTCGCCGCCCCTCCGGCCATCTCGCTATATGAATGATTGGAGGGGGTGAGGTGGCCTCACATCCATAATTGCGACATGCCGCTCGAGCCCTCCACCATCGTCCTCATCCTGGCCGCAGCATTGCTTGCCGGATGGGTGGATTCCATCGCGGGCGGGGGAGGGCTCATTCAGCTTCCGGCCCTGCTGCTCTTTTCCGGGCTGCCGCCCATTCAGGTCATCGCTACCAACAAGGTGCCGGCTTTCCTCGGCACCTCCGTCTCGACGCTCACCTATTATCGGCGGGTCGGGCCGGACATGAGAACGGCGCTGCCCATGGCGGCGTGCGCGCTGGCCGGATCGGTGGGCGGGGCGGCGCTCGCCTCCCTCATTCCCTCCGAGGCCTTTGAGCCCATCATTGTTGTCGCCTGTGCCGCCGTCGCTATCTGGACCGTGGTGCGCCGCGATGTGGGGCTCGTGACCGTTCTGCGGCACGGGGGCCGCAAGCACAATGTGCTCGCCGCGATCATCGGCACTGTCATCGGGGTTTATGATGGCGTGCTGGGGCCGGGCACCGGCTCCTTCCTCATTATCGGCCTCGTCGGCGTGCTCGGATATGCGTTCATGCCGGCCTCGGCGATCGCCAAGGTCGTCAACCTGGGCACCAATATTGGTGCCCTCGTTTTCTTCATTCCCGCCGGACATGTCAACTGGGGTATCGCGCTTCCTATGGCGGTGGCCAACATGCTGGGCAATTACGTGGGCTCTCGCATGGCGGTGAGCAGGGGATCGGGCTTCGTCCGCCTTGTTTTCCTCATCGTCGTCACCGCCCTCATCCTCCGCCTCGGCTACAACCTCATCACCCGATAGCGCTTTGAACGCTTCGGGCCCTCGCCGGGGCATGGTCAGCCGCTCGAACCGCAGTCACGGCCCGGGGCATGGTCTGTCATTGGTGAGAATGCGGGCCGAGGAGGGGACGGCGTGAACGGCTGTCGAGCTCGCCAGGGCGGCTGGGGAGGCCAATGCGGATGCTGAGCCCGCGCGCCATGCTCGAGGCTAAATGGATGCGAGAAAACCTCGCCCTACCAACGTTTCGTTAGTAGGCCCCATGGGATTCGAACCCATAACCTACGGATTAAAAGTCCGGAGCTC
>JAUNVM010000024.1 GCA_030537635.1 Flaviflexus sp.
AGTTGGCGCAGATGGCGCCGAAGATAAAGAGGGCGATGGTGGCGAGAATCGAGATGATCTTCTTCTTCGACTTCTCCTCCGGCTTGGTCTCGCCGGCGTTCACTGCCTGCCGGTCCTCATCCCCACCGGATTTAGGGAACCCAAATCGCGAACGGGGAGGGGTGTTGTGGGCCTTATCCGCCGGGTCATTCGACTGGGGGCTCTGGTCATGTGTGTGGTCCATGTTTACCCTTTCATGTTGGACCGTCCCAGTATAGTGTCCAGAAGACCCATGTACATCATTTTCATCCTTCTTATCGCCAGGTAGTGACAAAGTTAAATTGCTAATGAGGAATGATGAGGAAAGCCGGAATATCACGAGCGAGGCGCGATAACACGTGTTCAGAGCTATATTCCTGCCGGTTATCCTTTGTTACTTATTTTAGATGATGAAGTTAATGCGTGATCGAGAGTATAAGCGTAGGCCAGGTTGTTACTTGGCGGGCGCGTTCTGATAAACGCCGGTGCTTTCAGCGCAGACGGGTAGCATGGCGAAGAGTGGCGCATGCTCGGGATTCTCCGGGGTGAGCTCGACCCGATCGAGCACATCCTTGCGCAGGGTAGCGGACGCGTCATCGTAGGTCTTCTCGGCCAGACAGTGTGCAAGCTCGCCAATCTGGTCCGCGGTAAGCATGCTCGAGAGGTTCTCCGCGACCATGTCCCGCACGGCCTCCTCATAGGCCTTTCGCTCCGGGCCTGCCGGCGGGGGAGTCGCATGGTCCTCGGACGGTGGCTGAGCCGGCTCCGTGGTCGCGCTACCCTCAGACGCCTGCGGCGTGCCTCCATGATCATCCCCGGGGGCCTCGGGAGCAGCGGGCTGCTCGACGGCTCCCGCCTCCTTCTCGGCTTGCCGTTCAGCTTCTATGGAGATCTCTACCGTGCAGGCCGATGAGGCATCGAAGATGGTCTGGTGGTCGGGATTTCCGGGCAGGATATCCTCGCCTCTGGCAATCATCTCGCGGGTCTCCTCGGAGACCTCATCGAAGGTTCTGGCGGTGATGCAGGAGGTGAGCTCGGCAATTTGCTCGTCGGTGAGCTCACCGCTAAAGACGGGGGCGAGCACCTTGGCAACTCCCGTCTGGTATTCTTCCCGCTCGACCCCACCATTACCGCGCAGGAGGATAAAGGCTCCGGCGCCGATGAGGGCAAGGGAAAGGAGAATGCCGAGTATCCAGGGCAGGGCAGAGAACGCGCTTTTCCGGGCTGGCTGAGGCGGATATGGGTTTCCAGCGGTCATGATGCTCCTTTGCTTTCTCGGTAGTCTACCCGTGCCGGCTGAGTCCTTTCGCACCCTTCCATACTGTGCTGGTGCGGTGCGACGGGAGGTGGGGCAGGGGGCGGGTATGTCAGACTATTGCAACGTGGCGGGTCCGCGGGAGCGGACGGGCGCACGAAAAAAGCCCGGTGAGTGAGCGCGGGGGCACACTCACCGGGCTTTCCGGCTCTAGGGCTTGTCGCCCTGGGCAACCTGATAGGCGTAGTCGTCATTGGTCTGGAACATCGCCTGAAAATCCGGCCTCCAGGCGGGATGTCCTGGCCGGTCGCGACGTGCCGCCGAGCATCCGTCACCCGGTCGAAGGCCAGCTCGGCGACGTAGCTGGCGATCTGGCCGATCTGTTCCGCCGTCGCCAAAACCGATATCACCGGCTCGAGAACCGCATCAACACCCTGAGTGTCGGCGCCGCGGTCAGCCCCCGCTCGCCCCTGCCCTTCAACACGAGGAGCAGCACGGCGAGGAAAGCGATGATCGCGACGGCGGTGCGGATGATGTCGAGGAAGCGGACCGATGGGTGTTAGGCGCTGGTCCGCCGGGACGGGCGATCGCCAGATCGCGTTCCGGCGTGGCCAACACGGTGTCTTACGGGGTGAGGACCTCGAGCGTGCAGTCCATGGAGCTACCACTGATGACGCCGAAGTCTTCGTTGCCCGGCATGACGTCCTCGCCCGAGGCGATGAGGGCGAGGGTGTCCTCAGAGACCTCGGAGTAAGTTTGATCGGCAATGCACTCCGCGATCTTGGTGGCGTCCTCAGGGTTAACCTCGGAGCCGAGGGCCTCGCTGATGATCTGCTCGATGCCGGACTGGTAGTCTTCCTTGCTCGTGCCGGAGCCCTTGGTCAAGAAGACGATGGCAAGGATGATGGCGATGACGACAAGAACGCCGACGACGGCGCCAATGATGAGGCCCTTCTTCGACTTCTGCTGGCCCGGGCCGGGATATGCGGGGGGTCCAAAATCTCCGGGCATGCCGCCCGGCTGTCCCGGGTTGTAGGGAGCATGGGGCTGATGTGCCTGATAGTAGCCGCCCGGTTGGCCCTGCTGGGGCTGGCCGGGGAACTGGTTGTTGCCGTCTGGATTCTGGGGAGGCGGTGTGGTCATGGTGAGGCCTTTCGTAGTGCTCACCGCCATACTAACGTCTGAGAAGCCCAGCTCAAGCCAAGACCGGTTAGAGGTCCTCCTTCTGGCTGCGTGCCTCAGCGACATCCACGTCGAGGAGGCGGAGGGCGGCAAGATCACCCGACCCTGCGAGGGCAAGCCGCCTCGCCTCCTCATCCACCAACTCCTCGCCGCTGAGATCGTTGCCTGCGAGGCACGCCCGAGCCCGAGTCAGGACGTCGGCGTTTGCCCCCAGCGCCGCTGCGCAGTCAATGTCGAGGAGCGGGGACCCGGAGCGGGCCAGGGCCGGGAGAATGGCAAGGAGCAGGTATTGGCGCTCCAGGCGCCGTACCGCCTCATCTAGCTCGGCTCGAGATAGCGAGCCCGCCTCGGCAAGCAGACCGGCATGCGCCTGTTGGAAGGCCTCTAGGCGGCGCTGTGCGGTCCGGTGATAGGGATCATCGAGGATTCCGTACAGGGAGGGGCGCGGAAGTGCGTGCACGCGGCGCAGCAGCTGACGGCGGGTTCCGGTGGTGGGACGAATCCGGCCGGCGGCAAAGCCGAGAAGGGCTCCGAGGGCGGCGCCGATCCAGCCCCACTGGTAGGCCGCGCTCGCCGGGGCGTGCACATAGTGGGCGAGGCTGGTCATGGCGGCCTCAACGCCCGCGTCCGGGTCGTCGGCCACCCGCGCGGCAACGTCGTGGCGCAGGCCAAGCAGCAGGTCGAGGCGCTCGAAGGGGCCGAGCACATCCTCGTAGCGGTGCGGCACCACCGCCCCGGCAAATCCCGCATCGGGCACGAGGACGAGCACGACGGCCTCGGAGTTGAGCATCGGCGCGGGGGCCTGCGGGTCGCGCAGCACTTCGGGGGCGTGCTCGACCAAAATGTGCTCCCGGATTTGCCGCTCATCCACGCTCGGGCTCCGCCCCTCGTGAAGCAGCTCAGCCCCGCCGACGACCACGACGATCTCGGCCGGAGCATAGAACCGCTGCGCCTCGATGACGCGCCGGTCCTTGGTGCTCAGCAGGCCGGACTCGTCAATGATGTGCAGTGAGGCGGGCGGGCTTTGCTGACCGGTGTGAATGAGGCGGTGTGCCGGGGCGGGAATGAGCCAGGCACCAAGACAGGCCCCGATCAGGGCGCCGATGAGGGCGATGCGCAGGGGACGGCGCAGCGAGGGCTGGGGAAATCCGAGGCGGTCCCGGCGCGCGGCCGAAAAGGCCATGGTGCGCACCAGGCGCAAAGATGAGAGGCTCACCAGGCCACGCTACACCGGTCTCACCGGCGACGACGACCGGAGCGGCTCGGGGCCGCGTCACGGTGATGCGCGGGGAGGATCGAACGTGGCCGCCTTGCCAGCAATCGTTACGCAGCCTGATCAATGACACTGTCCAGCGCGGTGCATGTGGCGGGAGAAGACACAAAGGTGGGGCGGCATCTGCCGCCCCACCTCAGAGTCGCATTGACGCTACTTGACGAGCGTGACCTGCTTGGCGGTTTCGAGGCGCTCAGCCACGTACTGCCAGTTGACAATGTTCCAGAATGCCTTGACGTAGTCAGCCTTGACGTTGAGGTAGTCAAGGTAGAAGGCGTGCTCCCACATATCGAGCATGAGGAGGGGGTAGACGCCGGCCGGAATGTGGTTGGCCTGGTCGTAGAGCTGGAAGGTCACGAGCTTGCCCGAGATCGTCTCGTAGGCGAGTACCGACCAGCCGGAGCCCTGAATGCCGGTGGCGACAGCGGTGAACTGCTTGACGAAGTTGTCGAAGGAGCGAAAGCTATCCTTGATGGCCTCGGCGAGCTCGCCTTCCGGCTCTCCGCCGCCCTCGGGGGAGAGGGTCTTCCAGAAGATGGAGTGGTTGATGTGACCGCCAAGGTTGAACTGGAGGTCGCGCTGGAACTGGTTGATGGTTCCCAGATCGCCGGCCTCACGGGCCGCCTCAAGCTTCTCCAAAGCCGTGTTGGCACCGGTGACATACGTGTTGTGGTGCTTGTCGTGATGGAGCTCCATGATCTTCCCAGAGATATGGGGCTCCAGAGCCGCGTAATCGTACGGCAGCTCGGGGAGCGTGTAGGTTGCCATGATCATTCCTTTGTTTCTGTACCTGCTTCGTGGTGGACGAAGCTATCTCCAGTCTTAACGCATGAGCGGGCCTCGCGTCAGCGAAACCCGCTCATGGCGAAATGCGGCGAAGCCGCGTTTACTTCTCGATCTCGACCGGTTCCTTCTTCTCCACGAGCTGCGCCGTGGTCTGCGTGGCCGTATTGGTGCGGCCCGCGTGAAGGCTGTGATGCGAGGCGGAGGCCTCGGCCAATTCGCTCGGGGTTACCGGTTCGATCCGATCCTCGAAGAAGAAGCGAGAGAGCTTCTCGCGGCGCTTCTCCGACTTAAATTCGGCTCGGTCCAGGCCGCGAGCATCGCGCTCCGGTCCGGCCGGGATGGGCCGGTGGGCGCTGTGCTGGACGAGGGTCCAGCGCTCGTACTCGTCGAGCGGCTTGTGCACGGCGTGGAAGCCACCATCGGACAGCTGAACCACCTTGCCGGTTCCCCGTCCGTGGAGGACGAGCTCGCGGTCCCGGCGCTGGAGGGCCAGGCAGATGCGCTTGACGCACCAGAACACGATGAAGGGTGCCGTGAGCAGGAGGATCCGGAAGAACCAGGTGATGCCGTTGATCGACATGTGGAAGTGCGTGGCGATGATGTCATTCGAGCCGGCGAGGGCCAGGATGAGGAACTCGGTGATGATGACGCAGCCGATCGCGGTGCGCACGGGAACGTTGCGCGGGCGGTCGAGCACGTGGTGCTCCTCGTCATCGCCGGTCGCGTACTTCTCGATGAACGGGTAGGCGGCGAGCGCGGTGAAGAGGATACCGGGGACGACGACGCCCGGGATAATGATATTCATCGGGAACGTGAAGCCGAGGAATTCAAACTCCCAGCCAGGCATGAGCCGCAGCGCACCCTCGAGGAAGAGCATGTACCAGTCCGGCTGGGCGCCAGCCGAGACGGGGGAGGGGTCGTAGGGGCCGTAGTTCCACACGTTGTTGATGGACAGCACCGCGCCCATGAGCGCGATGACGCCGAACACGATGAAGAAGAAGCCGCCGGCCTTCGCGGTGTAGACCGGGAAGAGCGGGAAGCCCACGACGTTGGAATCCTTGCGCCCGGGCCCGGGGTACTGGGTGTGCTTGTGGACGACCACCATGAGCAGGTGGAGGCCAACGAGCGCCAGAATGAGGCCGGGAACGACGAGGATATGGAGCGTGAACAGGCGCGGGATAATGTCCATGCCCGGGAACTGGCCGCCGAACAGGCCCCAGGAGACCCAGGTGCCGAGAATCGGAATCGACTTCGCCACGCCATCGGCAATGCGCAGGCCGTTACCCGAGAGCACGTCATCCGGCAGCGAGTAGCCGGTGAAGCCGGCAAGCAGGCCGAGGATGAGCAGGGTAAAGCCAACGAGCCAGTTGAGCTCGCGCGGCTTACGGAAGGCGCCGGTGAAGAAGACGCGGAACATGTGGGCAACGATGGAGGCCATGAACAGCAGCGCCGCCCAGTGGTGCATCTGCCGCATGAGTAGGCCGCCCTTGATCTCAAAGGACAGGCGCAGGGTCGAGGCGTAGGCCTCCGACATTTCCATGCCGGCCTGGGTGACCGGAAGAGCATCGGCCGGATAGGTAGTCGAACCCATTGACGGCACGAAGAACATGGTGAGGAAGATGCCGGTGAGGATGAGCGTGACGAAGGAGTACAGCGCGATCTCGCCGAGCAGGAAGGACCAGTGATCAGGGAAGAGCTTCCGGGCGAATCCCTTGATCACGCCGGACAGGCCGAGGCGCTCATCGACAAAGGTGCCGAGATTCCCCTTCTTCTTACCTTGGTTGTAGGACGGAGTGGTCATTTCTTACGCTCCCAGTAGCTCGGTCCAACCGGTTCGGAGAAATCGCCCTCGGCGATGAGGTAGCCCTCGTCATCGACCGTGATCGGCAGCTGGGGCAGTGGCCGCTTGGCGGGGCCGAAGACAACCTTCGCACCGTCGGTCATGTCAAACGTCGACTGGTGGCAGGGGCAGAGCAGATGGTGGGTCTGCTGCTCGTACAGCGCCACCGGGCAACCCACGTGGGTGCAGATCTTCGAATAGGCAACAATGCCGTCGAGGGACTTCTCCGGATGCTTGAGATCCTTCTCGTCGAGGCGGACGAGCAGAACGACGGCCTTCGCCTTTTCGTTTGCGTAGCCCTCCTCGTGGGTGAGGTCATTGAGACCCTCGGGGATGACGTGGAAGACGGAGCCGATGGTGACGTCCTCACGCTTGATCGGCCGCGACTGGGCGTGCGGACCATCCGTCATGAGGCGGGTGCCCTTCTTCCACATGGTGTGCTTGAGCAGGCTGATATCCCAGCCTTCGCGCTGGGCAAGATTGCCCACGAGCGGCACGAGGAAGGGAAGCGGTACGAGCGCAATCGCGCCGGCAAGGGCCGCGGTGATGACCGGGCGACGCTTCACCCCGGCATCCGCAATACCCCGGCGCATGACCTCGAGGGCCTTGGCCTGCTCCTCGGCGGAGGTACGCGAGGTGTGGCGTTCCTCGACCTGCTCCTCATCGTTCATGAGGGCGCGGGCCCACCAGATGGCGCCAACCCCGATTCCGAGGAAACCAATGGCGAGGCCGAGACCGAGGACGAGGTTGCCGAGGCGGATGTGGCCGAGCGTGTCAAAGTCCGGCAGGAGGAAGTACCCGACAACCGCTCCGAGGGAGGCGAGGGCCGAGATCGTGAAGATGAGAGCGACGATCCGGGTATCGGTCTTCGCCTTCTTCGGGTCGAGGTCGTTCTTACGGTGAACGTGCTCGGGCAGCCCGGGATCGTCGAAGCGATCCTCCAGGGCCCGGGAGTTATGGCTATCGATCGTCACGACTTCTTCGCTCCAATCCAAACGGAGACGGCAATGAGGCCGCCAATGCCAAGGACCCACACCCACATGCCTTCGGCCACCGGACCGATGGAGCCAAGATTGGCGCCGCCAACCGAGGTGTCATTCTGCATGTGGTCGAGGTAGGCAATGATGTCTCGCTTGCCCTCGGGAGTGATGTTGGCTTCGTTAAACACCGGCATCGACTGCGGGCCGGTGAGCATCGCTTCGTAGATTTCGGTCGGGGTGGAGTCCATGAGGCTGGGCGCCACCTTACCTTCGGAGAGGGCGCCGCCCGCGCCGACAGCGTTATGGCACATTGCGCAGTTGGTGCGGAACAGTTCCATGCCCGCCGCCGGATCACCCTTGGCCGGGTCGACCGCGTTGGCATCGGGAATGGCGGGGCCGGGACCCAGGGTGGCCACGTAGGCGGCCACGGCGTTGATCTGCTCAGTGTCGAACTGCGGGGGCTTGACCTCGGCCTGGGGCGAGTTATCCGCCATGGGCATGCGGCCCGTGGCCATCTGGAAGTGCACGGAGGCCGCGCCTACTCCGGAGAGCGAGGGAGCGATATCCGTGCCGGCGGCGCCCGGTCCGTGGCAGGAGGCGCAGTTTGCGTCGAACAGGCGCTTGCCCTCTTCGACAACCTGCTCCGAAGAGCCCTTTTCGGCCTGCGCGCCGCCCATGACAAGGGAGTACGCACCTCCGGTCACGAGGAGCGCAAGGAGCAACAGGAGGGCCGGGGCGAACCGGCTTCTCCGACTCACAGCGGGGAAGTTCACGATGAATAGCCTCTCGGATGGGATTAACGCAGGACGTAGATGATGAAGAACAGGGCGATCCAGATGACGTCAACGAAGTGCCAGTAGTACGACGTGACGACGGCAGAGGATGCCTCGCGGTGCGAGAACCTCTTGGCGACGGCGGTGCGGCCGATGATGAGCAGGAAGGCCACGAGGCCGCCGATGACGTGAATGGCGTGGAAGCCGGTGGTGATGTAGAAGACCGAGCCATAGGAGCTGGTCGGGATGGTCACGCCCTCATGAATGAGCTCGCTGTACTCAACCGCCTGCAGGCAGATGAAGATGGCGCCCATGAAGAATGACAGCAGGTACCACTCGTGCATGCCCCACTTCTTCACATTGAACAGCGAACCAGTGCGCCGTGGAATCATCTTCTCCGCCTTCCACACGCCAAACTGGCAGGTGATGGAGGAGGAAGCGAGAATGATCGTGTTAATCGCCGCGAAGGGCACGTTGAGCACCTCGGCGTATTCACCCCAGGCGGCCGGGCCGGCCACCGAGCGGTGGGTGAAGTACATGGCGAAGAGTCCAGCAAAGAACATGAGCTCGCTGGACAGCCACACGATGATGCCCACCGAGAGCGTATTCGGTCGTGTCACGTGGGGCGCAGAAGGCGCCGCTGCTGATGGAGTACTCACGTCGCCATTATGGCTTAAAACTCGAAGTCATTTCTCCATTCTCGGGCTCAAGGTCCCAGATTTATGTCACCTTTTCCTTGCGTATCCGACAGTTTCACGAAAAGTCGTCCGCTTTGTCATGGGGTGACCGGTCTTCAATTTCATCCGCGTGTCGCACCCCCTCGCCAAGCCCCCTCGGTGGCGAGCTACCATGTAGGCGAATAGTTTTTCCGAACTTTGGAGGACAACATGGCGGAACTCGTCCACACCGGTGAGGTTGCGCCCCGCACGGAGCGGGAAACGGCGAAGATCCTCGTGTACAGCGACGACCGCACGACTCGCGCAGAGGTGCGCACTGCGGTGGGCCGGCGTCCCGGCAAGGGAGCCCCCCGCATCGAATGGTTTGAGGCCGCCACCGAATTCGGCGTTTTCGACCTTCTCAAGCAGCACGCCTTCGATCTGCTGATTTTCGATGGCGAGGCCGCCAAGATCGGCGGCATGGGCTTGGCCCGGCAGGTCAAGGACGAGGTGCAGGACGCTCCGCCCGTTCTCGTGCTTATCGCCCGCCAGCAAGACGAGTGGCTCGCCCGTTGGTCCGAGGCCGAGCGGGCCGTCACCTTCCCCATTAATCCTCGCGAGATCCAGCAGGCCGTGACCGAACTGCTGGCGGTGGCCCGCTGATGCGCGCGTGGCCCGATCTCATCGGCCGCCTTATTACCGGGGAAGATCTCGACCGTGAGGACACCGCCTGGGCGATGGATCAGGTGATGTCGGGGCAGACCCCGCCCACCGTGCTCGCCGGTTTCCTCACCGCGCTCGCCGCCAAGGGGGAGACTATTGCCGAGCTGCGCGGCCTGGCCGATGCCATGCTTGGGCATGCCCGACCGATCAATGTTGACTCCGACTGCCTCGACATTGTCGGCACCGGCGGGGACCGGATGCGCACCGTCAATATCTCGACCACCGCAGCTCTGGTCATCGCCGCCACCGGCATCAAGGTCGTCAAGCACGGTAATCGTGCAGCTTCCTCCTCTTCCGGCTCCGCCGACTGCCTCCAGGCCCTCGGCGTCAACCTCGATCTCGACCCTAAGCGGGTGGCCGAGGTGGCGGATGAGGTGGGCATGACCTTCCTCTTCGCTAACCTCTTCCATCCCTCGATGCGACATGCCGCCGTGGCCCGCCGCGAGCTCGGCGTGCCCACCGCCTTCAATCTGCTCGGCCCGCTTACCAACCCGGCCCGGCCCCGCGCCACCGCCATTGGCTGCTACTCGGCCCACAAGGCCCCGATCATCGCGGGCGTACTCGCCGAGCGCGGCACCGAGGCCCTCGTCTTCCGTGGCGAAAATGGCATGGATGAACTGTCCGCAGTCGCCCGTAATCAGGTGTGGGAAGTTCGTTCCGGCGAGGTGGCCTACCGGGAGATTGACGCCTCCGAGCTCGGTCTCAAGCCGGTCACCGTCGACGACCTGCGCGGCGCGGATGCCGAGTACAATGCCGGCGTCACAGCCGCCGTGCTCGATGGACAGGAAGGTCCGGTTCGCGATGCCGTGCTGCTGAACGCGGCCGGCGGCATCGTCGCCGATGCGCGCCACAAGGACCTCACCGGCGATACGCTGGATGAGCGCCTGCGCTCCGGAATCGATATCGCCGCCGAAGCCATTGATTCCGGTGCGGCCCGCCAACTTCTCGATAACTGGGTGGCCCACACGCGCGAGTAGCCCGCTCGGCCGGAAACCCGGCGGGACCGGGCGGCCGAGAAGTAACCATCCCTGAGCCAAAGGCAGCGGCGGCATATCGCCGCTGCCTTTGCTTGCCTCAAGAACCCGCTATGTGTGTGATGGGTGCGGTCTGCGGTCAACAGATCCCACGTGCGGCCACACGCAACCGAACGGGGTAAGCGCGGCCGAGCCTCGCGGGTGTGGTTGTGGGGGTGCCTGAGCGACGCGTGGTGGGTCCCGTCCGCGCGGCGCGATAACCCCGCACGGTGCAATGACTCCGCAGGGTACAAGAATCTTGCATCCGCAGGTGAGGGAAAGTATATCCCCTCACACAACAGTCGATTTTGGCGATGTAAATTCATTTGTTCGGCGCGCCAAACTATGATGGGGGAGGGCCAGAGGGCCACTGGAATTATCGGAAAGGAAGCGACATGTCCCGTCCCCATCTCCGCGCCAGCGCCTGCCTGGTGGCAGCTAGCGCCCTTGTTCTTGCCGGCTGCACTCCGGATGTGGAGGAGGTAGACGGTAAGCCGAAGGTGCTCACCACGTTCACGGTCATCGCCGATATGGCGGAGCAGGTGGGCGGGGAATACCTGGACATCAACTCCATTACGAAATTTGACCAGGAGATCCACGACTACCACCCGACCCCGGATGACATTAAGAATGCCGAGGGCGCCCAGCTCATCCTCAACAATGGTTTGGGCCTCGAGCGTTGGTTCGAGCGCTTCGTCTCCAACTCCGACGCGGTGACGGTGGAGCTCTCCGAGGGTGTTGAGCCGATTCCGATTGGTGAGGGCGATGACAGGGGCAAGCCAAATCCGCACGCCTGGATGTCGCCAACGGTTGCCCAGGTCTATGTCGACAACATCGTGACCGCCTTCTCCGAGCTGGACCCGGACCACCGAGCCGACTACGAGAAGAACGGGGAGGAGTACAAGGCCCAGCTTGCTGAGGTGGATGCGAAGCTTAAAGCCGAGCTCGCCAAGGTTCCGGAGAATCAGCGGGTCCTCGTCACCTGCGAGGGCGCCTTCTCCTACCTGGCCCGGGACACCGGACTGGAGGAGAAGTACCTGTGGGGAGTCAATGCGGAGGGCGCACTCACCCCGCAGCGAGTGGCCGAGGTGGAGAGCTACGTCAAGGAAAACAATGTTCCGGCGGTGTTTTGCGAATCCACGGTCGGCGACAAGATGAAGCCGATCGTTGAATCGACCGATGCTGCCTTCGGCGGGATTCTCTACGTTGACTCGCTGACCAGCGAGGGCGGGGACGTTCCCAGCTATCTTGATCTGCTGTCCTATGACGCCACTCTGATCGCCAACGGCCTCACTGGCAACATCGACACCAACTAGTTTTACGTTCGTCACCTGGAGTTTCTTTGCGACATCACAGCGTCAGCGCGGTTCCCGATGCTCCGGCCCTCGTGGCCGAGAACCTCGTGGTCAACTACGGTAGTGTGCGGGCTCTCACCGGGCTCTCCCTCACCGTTCACACCGGCATCTGCGCAATTGCGGGCATGAATGGGTCCGGCAAATCCACCTTCTTTAAGTCCGTCATGGGCATGGTTCCTCTCACCGAAGGGTCGATTGAAATCTGCGGGCACGACTCGCTCACCGCCCGCAAGTCCGGGCTCGTCGGCTACGTACCCCAATCGGAGGACATTGACCACCATTTCCCGCTGTCGGTTGAGGATGTGGTGATGATGGGCAGGTACTGCTTCATGGGGCCGCTGCGCCGGGCACGTAGTGCCGACCGGGCCGCCGTGGACAATGCCCTTGACGTGGTTGGCTTGTCCAAGTTGCGGGATCGGCCGATTGGTGCCCTGTCGGGTGGTCAGCGCAAGCGGGCCTTTGTCGCCCGCGCGGTTGCCCAGGGAGCCAGGCTCATGCTGCTCGATGAGCCTTTTGCCGGCGTGGACTATACGTCCCAGGAGGTCATCATCGAGCTGCTCATTGACCTGGCGAAAAGCGATACGGCCATGCTCGTTACCACGCATGACTTGGAATCGATTCACACGTTCGCCGATGAAGTGGCCTTGCTCAACCGCGAAATCGTCGGGCGGGGAAGTCCCGAGGAGGTCCTCACCAAGGATCGTCTCGTCAAGGCGTTTACCGATGGAGGAATGAATGATTAGCGTGTCCGCATCCCTGTGGTCCGTCTGGGGTGAGATGTGGACCCATCAGTTCATGGTGCGCGGTTTTGTCGTCACCATGCTTGCCGCGATTGTGTGCGCGATCCTCTCCTGCTGGCTCGTCCTCGTTGGTTGGTCACTCATGGGGGACGCGCTGTCTCACGCCGTCATCCCCGGCATCGTCGTCGCCTACATTCTCGGCATGCCGTTCTCCATCGGTGCCTTCGTCGCCGCGCTCGTATGCGTCGGCCTCATCGCCGTCATCAGATCGACCTCGCGAGTCAAGGAGGATGCCGCCATCGGCGTCGTGTTCACGACGATGCTCGCCGTTGGTCTCGTCCTCATCTCTATCTTCCCCTCGCACTTCGACCTGCAGCACATCGTCTTTGGCGACCTGCTCGGTATCACCAATGAGGACATGTGGCAGGTGCTCATCCTCGCCCCCATCGCCGGAATCATTGTCCTGCTGAAGAACCGTGACCTCACGCTCTTTGCCTTCGATCCGGTGCACGCCTCGGCGATTGGTCTGTCGACGAGGCGGCTCGCGGCCCTGCTGCTCACCTGCCTTGCGATCACGGTCGTGGTGGCCATGCAGGCGGTGGGTGCGATCCTCATTATTGCGCTGCTTATCACCCCGGGAGCAACCGCATTCTTGCTGACCACGAAGTTCCAGCGCATGCTCATCCTCGCCCCGGTGATCTCCGCCATCGCCGTCGCCCTGGGCATCTATCTGTCCTACTGGTTCAACATGGCTTCGGGGGCAACGGTCGTGGCTGTGCAGGGCGCAATCTTTGTGATCGCGTATATCTTCTCGCCCATGGGACTGCGCTCGCTGGCCTCGTCCCGGCGCCGGCCGGTGCTCACCGCCTAGGCTTGCCACCACGGCGCGGAAAGCGCCATCTCACCCCGCATTAGGCTCCCTTGTCGTCCGTGGGATGGCGACGCGGGGCTAATCGGACAATCGGCCGGTCAGCGTAAAGGCGATAGAATATCTGGGCCCGGAAGGAGGCCACATGACGATTGATGCGGATGAGCTCGAGCGCGAACTACGCGCGGACATTACCCCGGAGGATACTAAGCGTATCTCCGCCATCCTCGAGGAGCAGCCGCTGCCCGAGGTGATTCGACTCGTTGAGCGAACATCGGCCACCCGTGCCGCCGTCCTCTTTCGCTTACTGTCCAAGGACCGGGCACTCACCGTTTTCGAGGCCCTCGACGCCGCTCACCAGGCTGATCTCATTGGTGCCTTGCACGGCGATGAAGTGGTGGGCTTCTTCGAGGAAATGGACCCCGATGATCGGGTGACCCTGCTCGATGAGCTACCCGCCAAAGTGGCCGATGAGCTGCTGCGAGGTCTGACTAAGGACGAGCGGGAGATGACCGGGACGGTTCTCGGATATCCCAAGGGCTCGATCGGCCGGCGTATGTCACCCGAGATTGCGATCCTGCGTGGCGACATGACGGTGGGGCAGGCGATGGACATTCTGCACCGCAAGGCCGACACCATGGAGACGATCTACTCGCTGCCGATCGTTAACTCCACCCGCAAGCTCGTCGGCATGTGTTCCTTCCGCGACCTGTTCCGGGCCGATCCCAAGGTTCGCCTGGCATCAATCATGGAGGAGGCGTTCTCCGCCAACGCCAATGATGATGCCGAGGAGACGGCCCGCTGGCTGCTTGCCCTCAACTATCTGGGTATGCCGATCACCGATGATGAGAATCGGCTCGTTGGACTACTCACCTTCGATGACGCTCACGAGATCGTCGAGGACGCCGATACGGAAGACGCCGCGCGCGGCGGCGGTCACGAACCGCTCAATCAGCCCTACCTGTCCACTCCGCTGGGCAAGATCGTGCGTTCCCGCATTATCTGGCTCCTCGTCCTCGCGCTCTCGGCCATTCTCACCGTCCGGGTGCTCGACTCCTTCGAGGACACCCTGTCCAAGGCGGTTGTTCTCGCCCTGTTCATTCCACTCCTTACGGGTACCGGTGGTAATACCGGCAATCAGGCGGCCACCACCGTCACCCGGGCCATTGCCCTGGGAGACGTTGAGCGGCGTGACGCCCTGCGCGTGGCGTGGCGCGAGGCTCGAGTCGGCTTCTTCCTCGGCGCTCTGCTTGGCACCATCGGCTTCATACTTGCTACCGCCGTCTACGAATTCCACATTGGTCTTGTCATCGGCCTCACCCTGCTCGCCGTGTGCACCATGGCGGCAACGGTGGGTGGGATCATGCCGATTATCGCGAAGGCGGTAGGCGCTGATCCGGCGGTTTTCTCCAATCCGTTCATTTCCACCTTCTGCGATGCGACGGGGCTGCTCATCTACTTCGCCATCGCCAAGGCCATTCTCGGCATATAGCCGTTGGTCAACGACATCGCGCCCGGAAGATCCGGGCGCGATGTTACTGCGGGCACGAGCCTCTCGGCTGGTCGTGGCCCTAGTCGAGACCAATGTGGAAAGCGGCCTCGAGATCGTGTTGGGAATAGGTGCGGAAGGCAATGTAGGTGGTGGTGTTGAGCACGCCGGGCACCTTGCCCATCTTGTCCGCAACCACGTCGGCGAGATGGTCGTGATCGGTGACTCGGACGATGGCGATGAGATCCTTGTCGCCGGTGGTGGAATAGGCCTCGGAGACACCGTCGATCTGGGTGATCTCCTCGGCAACCTCGGGGATCCTCGCCGAATCGGCATCAATGAGAACGATGGCGGTAAGCATGAGACTCCTTTCTACACCACTACTGTAATCCGCCCGGCCCCATCTCGTCCCCACTCGGGTCCTCGCGCCCGATCCGGTGCCGGGCCGGGGACCTTCTGGCGAGACCAAAGGGGTGCTCGGTCTCGGTGAGCAGCCGGGTTCCGGGCTCGCACAGCCAGGTGAAGAGCAGATCGGTTTCCTCCAGATGGGCGGCCTGAAAAGCAAGCTTGGGGGGATCAACCCGCTGGGCGGTGAGGCCGAGCGTGTCAGCCGTCGCGAGCACCGCCTGAGCATCTGTCGTATGGGCGGTTCCGGCGAGGCGGCCCCGCCGTACCGAGATGATGTCCCAGCCGCGCCGTGAGCGGCGGGTCGCCCGAATCTCCGCTTCTCGCGTCATCAGGGTGAGCCGCTCCTTGCGGGCGGCGGCCCGGACGATTGAGCGCAGTCCGTCGCGGGCTTCGGCCGCCCACTCAAACTGCTCCGCCTCGGCCATGACCCTGATATCGGCGAGCACGGCCGTGACGAAGGCATCGACGTCTTCACTCAGGATCTCGCGCACGGGAGCTAGTGCATTTTGTGGCTCACCGGTCAGGCAGGGTGCCGAGCATTTTCCCATGTCGGCCAGCGCGCAGGCCCGGGCCTGCGCACCGGGCGCAGCCGGTAGGCGCCTGGTGCAGGTGCGAATGCGGGTGGTGCGTTCGATGAGATCCTTGGCGCGGCGCGCCGCCCGATGGGAACTGAAGGGGCCAAGGGCGCGGTCGGCCGCGTCGGCCGGCACGGAACGGACAATGGACAGGCGGGGGTGGGGCTCGTCGGTGAGGATGAGCCAGGGCCGGGATCCGGGCCGGCGGGAGCGCCGATTGTAAGCGGGGTCGTGGGCGGCGATCTCGCGTAGCTCGAGCACCCGGGCCTCCAGCTCGGTTGCGCAGGAGGTGGCTTCAACGCTGCCGGTGAGATCTACCATTTCGCCCATGCGATGGCGCTTTTCGGCAGCAGTAAAGTATTGGCGCACCCGGGACCGCACATTGACTGAGGAGCCAACGTAGAGAACATCTCCGGCCCGGGAGAGGAAGCGGTAGACGCCGGGTCCGGTGGGCAGTTGATCGGCAAGATGGGAGCGCTGGCGCCGGGCCAGCGGCACCGGATCGGTGACCGTGGCCAAGTCCTCCATGTGGGTAACCCCGAGAGGTCCAAGCCGCTCGAGGAGGAACTGGAGCAGCTCCTCGGTTGCCTTAGCATCATCAAGTGCCCGGTGGGTGGGGGAGACCGAGGTGCCAACGAGACCGGCGAGCGTGCCCAGCTTATAGTTGGGGGTTTCGTCACGGGTAATGAGGCGTCGGGCGAGCGCCACCGTGTCCAGCGTCGCCATCTTAGGGAACGGCACCTCCCACGCCCTGGCCGCAGCCCGGAGATGCCCGAGATCGAAGCGAGCATTATGCGCCACGAAGACCGTGTCGGGTCCGGCACCGAGGAATTCGAGGAAGGTGGGCAGCACCTCGTGGATCCTCGGGGCGCCGTAGACCATGGCGGTGGTGATGCCGGTGAGGTGGGTGATGAAGGGAGGAATGGGGCGGCCGGGATTGATGAGTGTGGCGAATTCGCCAATGATCTGCCCGCCCCGGGATTTCACCGCCCCGATCTCGGTGATCTCCTCCGCGCCGGGCCGTCCACCCGTCGTCTCGAGGTCGACAACGACGAAGGTTGTCCGCTCAAGCGGGGTGCCCAGGTCGTCAAAGGACAGCTGCCCTTGACCTTTGTGGGGCAGTGTCAGTCGTGTGGCCACTTACAGTCTGATCCCGTCATCATCATCCCGCCGCCCGGTTGCGAACGCGACCACCCAGGCAACGGCACTTGCTCCTACGGCAACGACGATAACGGTGAACAGGGACAAAGAAATAGAGATGAGGTCGATTTCGGAGGCGATGATGAGGGCGAGGCCGATGAAGAAGACGGCCAGCAGCACCTTTTCCAGCCCGGTCATGTGCCGCTTCGGCTGGGCCGAGTAGGTGGCGTCGAGGATGTCGGCGGCCTCGGCCGCCGGATCTGACAGGTCCGGCGCGGGGCGCCAGTCACGCGGTCCGGCCCCGGTCACCCGCGTGTGAACCACGGGTTCGGGCCAGTCCTCATCCTCGTCCTCGGTGAGCTCGAGGAAATCGGGCCCGCCGGGCCAGTTAGCCCCGAGCTCGGCGATCTCGGAGGCGTAGCGGTCCCAATCCGGCTCTTCTACCTCGTCATGCTTTCGACCCATGACATAGATCGTAGGCCAGATATGATGGTGAAGACACTCGACAACCCTGGAGGTTTATCACCATGGCTCTCAATCGCGTTGCACTGCTGACCGCAGGCGGCTTCGCCCCCTGCCTCTCCTCCGCCGTCGGCGGCCTTATCGAGCGGTACAACGAACTCGACCCGGAAATCGAGATCATCGCCTATGAATACGGTTATCACGGTCTTCTCACCGGTCGAAAGATCGTCTTCGACAAGGAGGCCCGGGACAATGCGGTGCTGCTTGACTACTTTGGCGGCTCCCCGATCGGCAACTCCCGCGTCAAGCTGACCAATGCGAAGAACCTCGTTGAGCGCGGGCTCGTGGAGGAGGGGGAGAATCCCCTGGAGAAGGCTGCTGAGCAGCTGCGCTCTGACGGCGTTGACGTTCTCCACACGATTGGTGGAGATGATACGAATACGACCGCCGCCGATCTCGCCCACTACCTTGAAGAGCACCAGTACAATCTCACGGTGGTCGGTCTGCCGAAGACCATCGACAACGACATCATTCCGATTGCCCAGTCCCTCGGAGCGCTGACCGCCGCCGAGGAGGCCGCGGAATACGCGGTGAACATCATTGGCGAGCATCGCTCCTCGCCTCGCATGCTCATCATCCACGAGGTCATGGGCCGCAACTGCGGATACCTGACGGCTCGTGCGGCAGCGGACTACCGCCGCTGGGTTGATCAGCAGACCTGGCTGCCCTCGGCCGGCCTGTCGAAGGAACGCTGGGACGTGCACGCGGTGTACCTGCCGGAGATGGACATCGATCTCGATGAGGAGGCCAAGCGCCTGCACGGGATCATGGATGAGATTGGCAACGTCAATATCTTCCTGTCCGAGGGCGCCGGCGTCGACGAGATCATCGAGGAGATGGAGGCGGCGGGCGAAGAGGTCGAACGTGATCCCTTCGGTCACGTCAAGCTCGACACCATTAACCCCGGCCAGTGGTTCGGTAAGCAGTTTGCAAAGCGCTTGGATGCCGAGAAGGTCATGGTGCAAAAGTCCGGCTACTTCTCGCGCGCGGCCCGGGCTCGCCACGAGGATCTGCGCCTCATCAAGTCCATGGTGGATTACGCGGTGGACTGCGCCCTGCGCGGCGAATCCGGCGTCATCGGTCACGATGAGGAGGATGGTGGCAAGCTCAAGGCCATCGACTTCAAGCGGATCAAGGGCGGTAAGCCGTTCAACATGTTCGTGCCCTGGTTCGAAGAGGTGATGGAGACCATCGGACAGCCTCTCAAGGCCGACTAGAACGTCATTTAGGCCGGTCAAGTAGCCGGCGCTACCCACCTCACGGGCCCACCTAGCGGACCGCTGGACCGCCGGGTGGGCCCCTCGTATTAGGATCACAGACGTGGACAATGAAGTGTTGCGCCAGTGGCGCGAGCTACCTGCTAAGCATCAACCGACCTGGCCGGATCCCGGTGAGGTCACCCGGGCCTGCCAGTATTTGCGTTCGATGCCCCCGCTGGTTTTTGCCGGCGAGGCCGATGAACTCACCCGCCTTATTGGGGCGGCCGGCCGGGGAGAGGCCTTTGTCCTCCAGGGCGGGGACTGCGCCGAAACATTCGCGGATTCGACATCGGCGGACCGCATTCGGGCGAAGATTCGCACCATCTTGCAGATGTCGGTCGTACTCACCTACGGGGCTGCCGTTCCCATCGTCAAGGTGGGCCGTATGGCCGGGCAGTACGCCAAGCCGCGCTCGAGTGCCACCGAAACCCGCGGGGAGACCACCCTGCCCTCCTACATGGGAGACGCGGTCAACGGCCACGCCTTCACCCCCGAGAGCCGGACCCCCGATCCGCAGCGCCTCGTGGACGCCTACCACCGCAGCGCCACCACCATCAACCTCATTCGGGCCTTCACGGGCGGTGGTTTTGCTGACATGTCGAAGGTGCACGAATGGAACAAGGGTTTTACCGGTAATCCCGCCTACCGCCGGTACGAGGCGCTGGCCACCGAGATCGACCGCGCGATGCGCTTCATGACCGCAGCCGGGGTGGATGATTCCTCGCTGCGCACCGTCGACATGTACTCGTCCCACGAGGCTCTCCTGCTCGATTACGAATCCGCCATGACTCGCATCGATTCGCGCACCGACGAGCCCTATAACACCTCGGCCCACTTCCTGTGGATCGGCGAGCGGACCCGCGACCCGGAGGGCGCCCATGTCGACATGCTCTCGCGCGTGCACAATCCGATCGGTGTGAAGATTGGCCCGACCGCGAGCACCGATGATCTGCTCCGTCTCATCGATAAGCTCAACCCGCAGGGCAAGGAAGGCCGGCTCACCTTCATCACCCGCATGGGAGCCGAGACGATCACCGAGAAGCTTCCACGGCTGGTCGAGGCCGTGCAAGGCGATGGTCGACCAGTCACGTGGATGTCGGATCCGATGCACGGCAACACGATCACCTCCACCAATGGCTACAAGACGCGCCGCATGGATGACGTCATGACCGAGGTGCGCGGCTTCTTCGATGTGCACAAGGCGGCTGGCACCGTTCCCGGCGGCCTGCACATTGAACTCACCGGCGATCAGGTCACCGAGGTGCTCGGCGGTTCCGAGGACCTCTCCGAAGAGCGGCTGGCCTCTCGCTACGAAACCCTCGTCGATCCGCGCCTCAACCAGGCCCAGGCCCTCGAGCTGGCCTTCCTTGTTGCCCAGATGATTCGCGACGCCGATTGGGAATCAGTGCGGTAGCGCACGTATTCGCACCGGGGACGTGGCCATCGGCCACGTCCCTTCGTGTTTTCCTCGGCCAGGTGGGCTTGTTCGAGCACCTTCTGTTCTGGTCGGCCCGGTTGTCATCGGATTGCTTCTCGTTGCCGGGAAGGCGGCAGAATCAGCGCGTATGCCTTGAGCCCACCAGCAGGGGAGCTGGAGAATCACGCCTAGACGATGGTGATGGTGATGGTGGTACCGCGCGGAACCATGGTGCCGGCCGCTGGATCCTGGTCGCGCACCCGGTCAAAGATGCCGCCGAGCACCCGGTTTTCCGCCACGTTAAAGCCGGCCTGGTCGAGAATGTTGGTGGCCTCGTCGGTGGACATGCCGAACACGTCGGGAACCTCGAAGAGCTCGGGGCCCTTGGACACCGTGAGGGAAACCGTGTCGCCCCGATAGAACTGCTCGGAGGTGGACTGGGAGATGACCGTGCCGGCGGGGACTGTGTCAGAGTATTGCTCGGACGCCTCCACCACGAGCCCCGCCTCCTCCAGGGCGGCGCGTGCCTCCTCAGCGGTCTTGCCCTCAACGCTGGGGGCCGCAACTGGCTCGCGGCCCAGTGAAACGACGAGCTTGACGAGGGAGGAATGATTGACCACCTCGCCGGCCGCCGGTGTTTGGGAGATGACGTGGCCGAGTGGGACATCCTGGGAATACTCATCGGTGACATCGACGGTGAAGCGACTGGCCTCGAGTGCCGATTTGGCGTCCTCAACAAGCTGGCCGGTAACTGCGGGGACCTCAATCTGTTCGATGCCGAGAGAGACGGTGAGCACCACCTGCTCGCCCTTGGGCAGGTCGGCCGGGGGAGCGGGTGAGGTGGAGATGACGTGGCCGACCTTCACCTCATCGGAGTAGGCCTCCTTGACCTCGGGGGTGAAGCCGAGACCCTCAATGGTCTTCACGGCGGCGGACTTTTCGCGCCCGGCCAGATCAGGCAGGGGGATTCGCATACCCGGGCCGGCGAGGAAATACCAGGCAACGCCGGCGGCTGCGCCGGCAATGAGCAGGAGAATCATTAACCAGCGCCAGAAAGTTCCCCGCTTCGAGGTGGATCGGTTTGATTCATTGCGCCGGCGGGCCACCTCGTGGGCCGAGGAACGCCGATTCTTCGGCATCTGCCGCGTCCGGCTTGCCGGGGTGAAGGAGCGAGTATCTCCCCGCTGCGCGGAGGGCGCACTCGCCTCAGCGCGGGTGGCAGTTCGAGGCTCGGGCTTGCGGGTGGGAATGACCGCGACGCGCCGGCGGGCAATAATGTCGTCGATTTCGTCGGCCACCGCGATGACGCGATCTCGAGCCGCGATCCCATCGGCGGGACGCTGATCCGGATCCTTCGCGGTGAGCAGGCCGATGAGGGAGTCGAGGGCGGGCGGAATCCAGGGGGCGAGGGCGGACAGCCTCGGCATTGTCTCATTGACGTGCTTGTAGGCCAAGGCAATCGGGCTGTCAGCCGTGAATGGCACCTGGCCGGCGATGAGCTCGTAAAGCATGATCCCGGCTCCGTACACGTCCGACCGAGCATCGGGGGACTGCTCGATCATCTCCGGAGCGAGGTAGGCAACCGTGCCGAGCACGGTTCCGGTTGAGGTGGTGGAGGCGGCGGCCACGGCGCGGGCCAAGCCAAAGTCGGTGACCTTGGCAATGGGGCGGGACTCTCCGCGCTCAATGAGGACGTTTTCGGGCTTGACGTCCCGGTGAATGAGGCCGGCCCGGTGGGCCGCTCCCAGGCCGGAGAGCACCTGGATGAGGATCTCGAGGGCCTCGCGAAGGGAGAAGGAACCGCGCCGGGACAGCTCGGTGCGCAGATCGTCACCGGAGACGTGCTCCATGACAATGTAGGCGGCCGGCGAGCCATAGGGTCCATCCGCGAACGTCCCCTCATCGTAAACCTGAACAACGTGCGGAGAAGATAGCTTGGCGGAGGCACGTGCCTCGCGGGCGAAGCGGTCGACGAATTCCTCCTGATCGGCCAGATGCGGGTGCATGACCTTGACGGCGACATCCCGTTCCAGCTTCTCGTCGCGCGCCCGGTACACGGTTGCCATGCCGCCGCGGGCGATGCGCGCACGAATTCGGTACCGTTCATCGATAACGGTACCGAGCAGGGGATCGGGTGCGGAGGTCACGGCTATAAGGATAAACGACACTCCCCGGCCGCGCCGAGAGGCGGGCCGGGGAGTAGAAGACGGCGGCTCAGCGGAATTGCGCCATCGCCGAGCGAACCTTGGACACGTAGAACTTCGTATCGGAGAACATGCCGCGCGAACGCACCGAACCAAGACCCTGGTAGTAGCCCGCAATGCCCTCATCGAGGCTGGAGGCGGAGGCCTGCAGCTGGCGGATAATGACGACACCGGCAACGATGTTATCGTGCGGGTTGAGCAGGTTGAGCTTGCGGCCCACGAGCTGGGAGGCCCACTCGCCCGAGCTCGGAATGACCTGCATGGTGCCAATGGCATTGGCGGGGGATACCGCGCGAGCATCGAATCCGGACTCGCGGAAGGCATGAGCGAGAGCCAGAGCCGGATCAACCCCGTACTGTGTGGCAACCTGACGCACTTCAGCCTGGATCTGCGCCTTCGTCGGCACCTGGATCGAGTTGAGGTAGGCCTTGTTCTCATTGGCCGAGCGGACCGTGGCCTCGGGGTACTTGTAGTGCAGGAAGGTGTCCGGAACCAGGTTTCCGGTCGTTCCCGGGGCCGGGGCCTGCGGGGCGTCGACCTTCGTGCCAGGCGCACCAATGACCAGTTTCTGACCCGGGTAGATGACATTGGGATTCTTCAGCCCCGAGGCCGACACGATCGAAGAGACGGAGACTCCGTGGCTCGCGGCGATCCGGCCGAGAGTATCGCCGGCCTTGACCGTGTAGGAGCGGGCCGGAGCCGGCTTCGGAGCTGCCGGCTTGGTCGCGGGAGTCGAGGTGGCCGGCTGAGAGGCCGGAGCCTTGGCCGCCGAGCCGGAGAGCTTGAGCTGCTGGCCCGGGTAGATGAGATTGGGATTCTTCAGGCCCGAGGCGGAGACGATGGCCGAGACGGATACGCCGTGCTTGGCGGCGATCTTTCCGAGGGTGTCGCCGGCCTGGACCGTGTAAGTGGACACGGCAGCGGGAGCCTTCGTCGGAGCGGCCGGTTTGGCGGTACCGGGCTTCGAGGTTGCCGGCTTCGGCGCCGCATGAGTCGGAGCACCGCCAATCTTCAGCACCTGTCCGGGGAAAATAAGATTCGGGTTGGACAGCCCCGAGGCCGAGACGATCGCCGAGACGGACACGCCGTGCTTGGCGGCGATCTTTCCGAGGGTGTCGCCGGCCTGGACCGTGTAGCTGGTCACCTTGACAGGAGTGACCGCACGCTTGGGCTTGGCAGCCGGCTTCGCCGGGGCCTGGTTCTTGCCGGGAATGGTAAGGCGCTGACCGGGGTGAATGATGTCGGAGGAGCGCATGCCGTTATGCTTGGCAATGGTGTCAACGGTGACGCCAAAACGCTTCGAGATCTCCCACAAAGTATCACCGCTACGCACCTGATATGAGGCGCTGGGCAGCTCCACCGGGGCCGCGGGCGCTGCGGTGGCCGGGCCGAGCGGCGCCAGACCGAGAGTGGCCGTGGCGGCGACGGTCATGCCGAGCGAGCGGCGTGCGGGACTTGTCATTGTTCCTCCGAACATCCTGTGACTAGTGATAGTTATGATCTTGTTGTGACTCGTGATCTTGCTGTGATGGATGTGCTAGTTGAGACAATAGCCGGTTAGCGGCGTGTCCTCAAGCGAAAAGATAAATAGTCTCTATAATCGCGTTGTGACTCGTGACCTTCCGGACCATTTAAGCCTTCCTGAGACCGCCGAGCTTCTCGACTGCCGGCTGCGCGACGTGCGCACCATGCTCGGTGATCGACGCCTTCTTGCCGTGCGCCACGACGGCCCGCTCGTCATTTCCTCCGACCAGCTCGTCCGCACCGGCGAGGGGTACGACGTGCTCGGCAACCTGCGCGGGACCCTCATGTTGCTTGCCGACTCGGGCTTTAGCGATGAGGAGGCCGACGCCTTTCTGCACCGCACCGAGCCCGAGCTGGGCGAGACTCCCATCGCGGCTCTGCGCGCCGGCCGACACCGCGCCGTGCGCCGGGTGGTTGTCGGACTCGCCTTCTAGCCTCGCTGGAACCGGCTTCCTGTTGGATGTCTCACACCCCTGCGTAAGATCCGAGTTCAGTGCGCGTGAAGCGGTGTAATTTTGCGTTCACTAAATCTGTGTCCGCGCTCCTATTTATGCTGTGCCCATATCCATAGAGATGCGAGACATGGAGAAGGCGGCAAGACATGGAGAGCAAAAGCTCGGCTCGTTCAAGCTACGTGTACCTTCTCAAGGACCCGCGTCTATCGGGCAAGGATTCGATCTTCTACGTGGGCAAGGGGAGTGGCCAGAGGGCACGGACCCATGAATTGGAATCAGGGGACACCGCAAAGCTACGGCGCATAGCCGAGATTCGCGAAGCGGGGCTTGAGGTGCAGATCGAGTACCTGACCCTCAGCGGAACCAGTCTGCTCAACGAGGAGCAGGCATTCTCGATGGAAGCCGCACTTATTTGGGCTTTGCGCGAGCAGCTTACCAATGCCTCAGGAGGCAACCATCTTTCGTTCGTCTCAGATCGCAGTCTCGAGATCTCGGCGAATGCCAAGCAGATCGAGCTAGATCAGAGCTACCCGGTGGTCTTGGTCTGGGTGAAAGGCATCTTTGGTGGAACATCGTTGGCGGGCGATTTTATTGGGGTGCCGCACGAGGTCGTGTGGGAAAACAGCAGGGGGTATTGGACCCACTCCCGAGGTATTTGCGAAGCGATCGACAAGAAGATTGCTCAAGGAGACACCGTTTTGCTGTTCTCACTGACCAATGGCCTGCGGGGTCGAGTCAATGTCGTCAACGGGATCTTTGAACTCAGTGGTGTTCATCGCGAGAACGTCAAAAATGGAAAGGGCGTCGACGTTGAACGGGTGGTGTTCGACAAGCGCGAGGGCGAGCCATCCCAACTGGCGACAGAGGCTGCGGCTAAGTACCTCGGTAACGAGCTGGTCGTTGATGGGAAAGTCTGCTGCGCACCCGGGAGGCACGGAGTGGCTCCGGAGGGACAGATCTCGATGCCGCGCGCCAGCAGGGCGCTATATGCCTGACACGTAAATAGTCTCGATGGGCGCTATCTCCGTCGCAGAGCAGCACTGTTCGGCGTTGTTACCGCCGCCGTTCACCGCCGAGTTAGTGCTTGCGACGGGTGAGGCGATCCATGAGGTCCCACAGCAGATCCGCGCCGGGGCCCGCGGGCAGGCGAGACCATGCCGAGCGCGCCGCCTCCTCGCGGGCACTGATCATCTCCTCGTGTTCTTCCCAGGCGCCGCTTTGCTGAATGAGGCGGGCAATGCGCAGGGACTCTTCTTCGGTGAGATCGCTGCCGAGTGCGGAGTAGATCTCCTTGGCGGCCTCGGTGCCGGCCGTGTGAATGAGCGAGGTGAGCAGCAGGACGGTGCGCTTGCCCTCCCGCAGATCCCCGCCGGTCGGCTTGCCGGTGTGCTTGGAATCCCCGGCGATTCCCAGGGCGTCATCGCGCAGCTGAAAGGCCTCCCCGAGAGGTTCGCCGAGCCGGGCCAGCGCATCGAGCAGCTCTGGGCTTCCGCCGGCGGCCTCCGCGCCAATGAGTAGGGGATCACGCACCGAATAACGGGCGGCCTTGTGGCGTAGCACGAGCAGTGCATCCTCTCGGGCCCGAAGGAGGCGCTCGCGGGCTTGGGCCGGATCATCGTCGAGCATGCCGGCAAGGTCAATGTTCTCTCCGCGAATATCGAGGTACTGGCCGAAAGCCACCTCGGCGCACATCGTCTGGAAACGGGCGAGGGCCCGGGGCTGACCCGCCTTGAGCATCTGTGAGGTGGAGATGGCCAAGAGATAGTCCCCGGAGCAGATTCCCGCATCCCGGCCAAATAGTGCGGCATCGCCCACCAGCTCGGAGTCTTCACACGCGTGTTGAAATGCCATGTGCACGGCGGGCAGGCCGCGACGGGTGGGGGAGTCGTCCATAATGTCGTCGTGGACGAGGGCCGCGCCCTGGAAGAGCTCGAGGGCCGCGGCTACCTCGATGGCCGGACTGTCGGCGTCTTCTACCCTGGCTCCCGCGCACATGGCGCCGGCGATTGACAGAAGACCGCGCACTCGCTTCCCTCCGCCGAGCAGTTGGCGGGCTGGAGCCACGAAGGATTCGAGTAGCTCGGCATCGGCGTCGGCGAGTGTGCCCGCGTGCGTGGCGAGGGCGTCAAGGGTGGCATCGGTGACGAGATTGGCGAGGCGTTCCATGCCACCAGGGTACCCCGGCGCTCGAAAGATTCCGCTCTTGCTCGTCCACAGGCGAAGTTCCACCCGCCGGCCCTCCCGGTGTGCTTGCTTCCATGTGCTCATGACAACGACAGCGACATGGAATCTTCTTGACCTTTCCCACCGGGCCGTTACCTCCCTCGGATATGCGTATGCGGAGCATGCGGTGATCGTGTCCACCGAGGGGCGGATCGGGGTGGTGGCCACCCCTCTGGCTACACTGCTCGCCCCGGATAGCCCGCTGGACGAACTATATTCCGGGGCGGGGGAGCGGCCGATTGCGCTCATCTATCCGCGCACCGGACAATCCCTTACCTCCGCGCGCATCGAACGCGCTGTCGAACGGATCGAGCTGGGTGCGCGTCGGGCCGGCGTTGCGGTCACGGTCTATTGTGCGCCGGGCGCGGTGCGCTTCATGTGCCGGGCGGATGGCGGGTGGATCGATGAGCCGGAAACTGATCCCATGGCCAATGCGGAGCTGGATCGGCTCATGAGGCTGTTCGTCCCGGCGAGCGATCATGGTCCGGACCGCCTCCGGATGCCACCGAGCTATCTGCGTAAGCAGTGGTGCGCGGCGCTGGAGGACACGCTGGCCGGGGTGCGGGCCGAGGTGCCCGCCGGCCTGGATATCGGCGCGGTGCGCGATGAGGTCATCATCTGGGCGGTCTCGGAACGCAGTGAGCCGAGGGCCGATACTCACCTCGCCTACTCCCCGCCCCGACGGGGGCCGCAACTCGCCCGGATCAACGCGGCGCTCACCTTGCTGGGTCGAGCGACGCGGGGAGCTGAGGCCGCTCACGCCCTTGCCTGCGCTGCATATCTTGCCTGGTGGAGTGGATATCGCCGGCTTGCTCTTCACCTGAGCTACACGGTGCGCTCGCAGGAGCTGCGCACCCGGCTCGCTGATCTGGTCCTCCTCGCCGTGAATAGAGAGGTGGATCCTCCCTGGATGGGCTAGACTCGTCATGACCGCCACCACAGTCGGAAAAGGGTTGGAATGTACGTCGTTGTCGCGATCCAGTCGCAGTTCACCGGTGAGGCCTCGGCAGGGCTCACCGCCGCTATCGAAGCCACCGGTGACGATGATCAGATCATTGCCGTTTTGCACCGTCCGGTTGCCGAAGGCAACGAGGACGATGTGGACGACGAAATCGATGTTCTCACCGATTTTCTGGCCACCACCGACCGGAAGTTCCGCATCCTTCCCGCCATCACCGGCGAGGACCTGTCCACCACGCTCTGCGAGGTAGCGGCGGACCCCCAGGTGCGGCTCGTCGTGGTGGAAATCGCCCAGCAACCCCCGCAGGGACGCAATCTCCTGGGCACCCAGGCGCAGCGTCTCATCCTCGAATGCCCCTGCTCTGTTCTCGTTGCCCGCGCGAACTAACCGAAGGAAACCTATGGCTCTTCATGACACAGCCCTCACTCCCGTCCATCAGCGCCTCGGCGCCTTCATGACCGACTTTGCCGGCTGGAACATGCCTCTGCGATACAGCTCCGATCGAGCCGAACACGAGGCCGTGCGCACCCGCGCCGGCCTCTTTGATCTTTCCCACATGGGGCAGATCCGGGTGCGCGGTAAGGATGCCGGAGCGGCCCTTGACCACGCGCTCGTCACCAATCCCTCGAAGATGCCGCAGGGGCGGGCCCGCTACTCGCTTATGGTCAACGAGTCCGGCGGCATCATGGACGATCTCATCGTGTACAAGGATGATGACGAGGACTTCCTCGTCGTAGCCAATGCGGCCAACCGGGTGCGGGTGGCCGAGCAGCTCCAGTCTCGCTCCACCGATCTCGATGTCGAGGTCGATGACCAGACCACCGACCGCGCGCTCATCGCCTGCCAGGGGCCGCGCTCGGCCGAGATCGTTGCCGCCGTTATCGACGAGGGCGACCGCGAGGATTTCGACGGTCTCGGGTACTACCGGCACGCCCACCTGCACATGCTTGGTCTGCCCGTGCACATTGCCCGCACCGGCTACACCGGCGAGCGCGGCTACGAGATCATGTGTGAGCGGGAGGCGGCCGAACAGCTGTGGGAGGCGCTCATGGAGGCCGGCAAGAAGGCCGATATGCTGCCGTGCGGCCTCGCCTCGCGCGACACGCTGCGCCTCGAGGCGGGCATGCCCCTGTACGGTCATGAGCTCACCGAGGACACCACCCCGGCCGAGGCCGGCCAAGGCCGGGTGCCCAAGTTCGACCACGATTTCGTGGGTCGGCAGGCCCTGGAATCGAACGAGCCCGCCACCGCCCTGTACGCCCTCAAGGGTGAGGGTCGGCGTGCCGCCCGGGCCGGATGCTCGATCCTCAAGGATGGCGAGAAGCTGGGAGAGATCACGTCCGGAGTTCTCTCACCCACCCTCGGCTACCCGATTGCCATGGCACTGGCCCGCCCGGGCCTGGCGATCGGTGACGAAGTCACCGTCGACGTGCGCGGCAAGGAGCAGACCATGACGATCTGCGAGCTTCCCTTCTACAAGTCCACCAACTAAGACACCACCAGAAAGGCGAACCATGTTCCCCACTGATCGCAAGTACACCGCAGACCACGAGTGGGTGCAGGGAGACAACCCCGCCCGCATTGGCATCACCACCTTTGCCGCGCAGGCCCTGGACGAAGCCGTTTACGTGGATCTTCCCGAAGTGGACTCCGAGGTCGAGGCCGGTGAGGCCTGCGGCGAAATCGAATCCGTCAAGTCCGTCTCCGACCTCGTGGCACCGCTGTCCGGGCGGGTCACCGCCATCAACGACGCCGTCGTCGATGATCCCAAGCTCGCCACCGATGATCCGCACGGCGAGGGCTGGCTCTACGAGGTCGAGCCGTCCGGCGAGACCGCTGACCTGCTCGATGCCGAGGCCTACGAGCATCTCACCGCGGAGGCCAAGTGAGTTCCTTTGCCTCCCGGCACATCGGCACCTGGGGCGCCGACCGGGAGGACATGCTCAAGGTCGTCGGGGTGTCCAGCCTCGATGAGCTCATGGATGAGGTGCTGCCCGCCGGGCTCACCCGCACCGCCATCGACGGCCTTCCCCCAGCCCACAGCGAGGCCGAGATCCTCTCTCGCCTCACCGAGCTCGCCGACAAGAACACGCTGCGCACCTCGATGATCGGCCAGGGCTACTACGACACCGTCACACCCGCCGTCATCTCCCGCAACATCCTGGAGAACCCCTCCTGGTACACGGCCTACACGCCCTACCAGCCGGAGATCAGCCAGGGCCGGCTCGAGGCGCTGGTCAACTTCCAGACGATGGTCACCGATCTCACGGGCATGGACATTGCCGGTGCCTCCATGCTCGATGAGGGCACGGCGGTTGCCGAGGCCATGCTTCTAGCCGGACGCGTCATCCGCAAGCGCACCGGCGTCCTCCTCCTCGACGATATCTTCGACGCTACCCGCGCTGTCGTCGCCAACCGAGCGGAAGCCGTTGGCATGGACCTGCGTGACGGGAGCATTGAGGACATCGACGAGAGCCTCGCCTGCGTCATCCTCCAGTACCCGGGAGCCTCCGGCGTCATTCGCTCGCGCTCCGAACTCGAGGAGATTGCGAACAAGGCCCACGAGGCCGGTGCCCTTGTCATCGTCGCCGCCGACATCCTTGCCCTCACCCTCCTGGCAGCGCCGGGGGAGTGGGGCGCCGACATCGTTGCCGGCTCCACCCAGCGCCTCGGCGTACCCATGGGCGGGGGCGGCCCCCACGCCGGATACCTGGCCTGCCGCGAAAAGCATCAGCGGCAGCTGCCGGGCCGCCTCGTCGGCGTGTCGAAGGATGCCGATGGGCAGCTTGCCTACCGGCTCGCTCTGCAGACCCGCGAACAGCACATCCGTCGCGAGAAGGCCACCTCGAATATCTGCACCGCCCAGGTGCTTCTCGCGGTCATCGCCCAGGCCTACGCCGTCTATCACGGTCCCGAAGGCCTCACCGAGATCGCCCGCCGTATCCACGAGCTCACCGCGTCCCTCGCCGGCAAGCTCGCCGCCTCGGGCATCGCCCTTACCGCCACCGGCCCGCGCTTCGACACTCTCGAACTCGACGTCGACGCCGACCGCGCCATCGCCGCGCTTCTCGATGCCGGCATCACCGCCTGGAAGGCCGGCGATAACGCCATCCGTCTGTCCGTCGACGAGCGCACCGACGAGGCGATTATCGACCGGGTGGTCACGGCGCTCGCGGGCGAGGGCGAGGGAGAAGCTCCCGATATCTCGATCGGCGAGGATCTTGCCCGCACGAGCGAGTTCCTCACCCACCCCACCTTCCACCGGTACCGCACCGAAACCCAGCTCATGAGGTACCTCAAGTACCTTGCCGACAAGGACTATGCCCTCGACCGGGGCATGATCCCGCTGGGCTCATGCACGATGAAGCTCAACTCGGCGATTGAAATGGCTGCCATTACCTGGCCCGAGTTCGCCGGCATCCACCCCTTTGCCCCGGCTGCCGACCGCGCCGGCTACCTTGAACTCATCGAGGAGCTCGCCGACTGGCTGGCGAAGATCACCGGATATGACGCCGTGAGCTTCCAGCCCAATGCCGGCTCCCAGGGCGAGCTGGCCGGCCTTCTCGCCATTCGCGGTTACCATCGCTCGCGCAATGATCATGACCGCACCATCTGCCTTATCCCGGCCTCCGCACACGGCACCAATGCCGCCTCCGCGGTGCTGGCCGGCTTCCAGGTGGTCGTTGTCGGCACCGCGGATGATGGATCGATCGACGTCGATGATCTCGACGCCAAGATCGCCAAGCACGACGGTAAGGTCGGCGCCATCATGATCACCTATCCCTCGACCCACGGCACCTATGAGGACACCGTGGGACCCGTGTGCGACAAGGTGCACGCGGCTGGCGGGCAGGTCTACATCGACGGCGCCAATCTCAACGCCCTCGTCGGGGTCGCTCAACCCGGCAAGTTTGGCGGGGACGTCTCCCATCTCAATCTCCACAAGACCTTCGCCATCCCGCACGGTGGCGGTGGTCCGGGCGTGGGTCCGGTGTGCGCTCGTGCGCACCTCGCCCCGTTCCTGCCCTCGCATCCGATGCGGGACGAGGTCGAGACCCTGGGATCGTCCTCATCGGAGGCGGCCGGCTCGGGTGCGGTGTCCTCCGCGCCCTACGGCTCCGCCCTCATCCTCCCCATCTCCTATGCCTACATCGCCCTCATGGGTGGTGAAGGCCTCCGAGAGGCCACCCAGTCTGCCGTGTTGGCCGCGAACTACGTGGCCTCACGACTGGATGAGAAACTTCCGGTGCTCTACCGAGGCAAGGATGGTCTCGTGGGCCACGAATGCATCATTGACCTTCGTCCGCTGCGTGCGGACACCGGAATCACGGTGGATGATGTGGCCAAGCGTCTTATCGACTACGGCTTCCATGCCCCCACCATGTCCTTCCCGGTTCCTGGCACGTTCATGGTCGAGCCCACCGAATCGGAGGATCTCGCTGAGATCTCCCGGTTCTGTGAGGCCATGGAGATGATCGTTGACGAGGCGCACAAGGTGAAGTCGGGCGAGTGGCCCAGTGACGATAACCCATTGGTCAACGCGCCGCACACGGCTGAGTGCGTGGTGCGTGGCGAGTGGGAGCACCCCTACTCACGCGAGGTCGCGGTCTATCCGGGTAAGGCGGTAGGGGAAGTGGACGGCAAGTACTGGCCGCCCGTTCGCCGCATCGACGGCCCCTGGGGCGATCGCAACCTCATGTGCTCCTGTCCTCCCATCGAGGACTACTAACCCACCACCACGCCCGAAAGGGTAGTTAAATAGTGATTAATCCCGGGTCCGGCATCACACTTGCCGGGCCCGGGATTAAATTTGCCTCCAAAGCCGTTACCCTTCATGGACCAATAAGCGACTGGAAGGGAATCTGTGGCTGCCACAAAGGACACCGCTCAAACGGCTGAGAAGAAGGCGGGAACGACGAGCACCTCCAGCCGTTCGAGCGCCTCGGCGAAAAAGACGACAGCGGCAAAGAAGCCTGCGGCGAAGAAGACGACGGCCGCAAAAACGACGACTACGAAGTCGACCGCCGCCAAGAAGCCGGCCGCAAAGAAGGCAACGACCAAGTCCTCGGCCGCGAAGTCTGCCACTACGTCGACCACGAAGAAGGCCACCACGTCCACTGCGAAGAAGACTTCTGCGAAGAGCGCCGCCAAGAGCTCCACCGCGACGAAGCCCACCACCAAGTCGGCCACAAAGTCCACTGCGAAGAAGGCTCCGGCAAAGACGGCTACCAAGGCCGCGGCTTCGAAGTCGACGGCCTCGAAGACCGCTGCCGAGAAGAAGACAACGGCGAAGTCCAGCACCAGTGCGAAGAAGACTGCGGAGAAGAAGTCAACCGCGCAGAAGTCGAGCACGGGAACCGCCGAAAAGAAGGCTCCGGCGAAGTCCACCGCGAAGAAGAGCACTGCAAAGAAGCCCGCCACCAAGTCGACCGCGAAGTCGACGGGAGCGAAGAAGACTGCAGCGAAGTCCACCGCGAAGACCACCACGGCTAAGTCGAGCACCAAGTCCTCCTCGACCAAGTCCACTGCGAAGTCGACGGGAGCGAAGAAGACCTCGACGAGCTCGAGTGCAGCTAAGCCCGCCGCCAAGAAGACCACGTCGAAGAAAACGACTGCGGCTAAGCCCGCTGCCAAGTCGACGAGCAAGTCCACCACGAAGTCTTCTTCCAAGTCCGCCGCAAAGGAAGAGCCGAAGAAGACTACGGTGAGCCCGGCCGATGAGGAAACGGAAGAGCTTAAGTCGCTGTCCGCAGAAAGCCCTGATCTTGATGATGAGGAGCTGGATGAGGACGATGTCGACGTCGACGAGGAGGACGAGGACGAGGACCTCGACTCTGACGACGAAGAAGACGAAGACGAGGATGACGAAGACGACGACGATGAGGATGATGACGACGAGGAGGAGGCCGAAACTAAGGCCGGTGCCTCGAAGCGGTCTCGTCGTCGGCGCAAGCACGCCGAGGAAAAGACTCGGCCAGGCCAGTTCACCGTCAAGGATTCTGACGATGCCGACGAACCGGCCCAGCGGATTCACGTTGCCGGCGCCACGGCTGATCCGGTCAAGGACTATCTCAAGCAGATTGGTAAGGTTCCGCTGCTCAACGCACAGGAAGAGGTAGAGCTCGCCCTGCGCATTGAGGCCGGCCTGTACGCGAACCACATCCTGACCAAGGATCGCTCCAAGATCAAGGATGCGGCCTACGAGCGCAAGCTCAACTGGATTGTGCGCGATGGTCAGCTGGCAAAGAACCACCTCCTGGAAGCAAATCTCCGCCTCGTCGTGTCTCTCGCCAAGCGCTACACCGGACGCGGCATGCTCTTCCTCGACCTCATTCAGGAAGGCAACCTCGGTCTCGTCCGTGCGGTCGAGAAGTTTGACTACACCAAGGGCTTTAAGTTCTCGACCTACGCCACCTGGTGGATTCGCCAGGCTATTACACGCGCCATGGCCGACCAGGCTCGCACCATCCGCATCCCGGTGCACATGGTCGAGGTCATTAACAAGCTCGCCCGTGTTCAGCGCCAGATGCTTCAGGATCTCGGCCAGGAACCGACCGTTGAGCAGTTGGCCCAGGAGCTCGACATGACTGAGGAGAAGGTCATTGAGGTCCAGAAGTACGGTCGCGAACCCATCTCCCTGCACACTCCGCTGGGTGAAGATGGTGACTCGGAATTCGGCGACCTCATTGAGGACTCTGAGGCCGTAGTGCCCACCGACCGGGTGGCTCACATCCTTCTCCAGGAGCAGATCCACCAGGTGCTCGACACCCTGTCCGAGCGCGAAGCTGGCGTCATCACCATGCGCTTCGGTATCAACGACGGGCAGCCAAAGACCCTCGATGAGATCGGACGCAAGTACGGCGTCACCCGTGAGCGCATCCGCCAGATCGAGTCCAAGACAATGTCGAAGCTCCGGCATCCGTCCCGCTCGCAGGTTCTGCGCGACTACCTCGACTAAAAGCAAGAAAGCAGTAGGGAGGGTGACCACACGGTCACCCTCCCTACGCTTTATGACAAAACGAGATCCACCTGCGGAAGCGATAGGGGCTACCTACTTTCTCAGTCTTAGGAGATGTTCGGAAGCTGTCGTTGCAGCCAAGGACACCGGTTACCAATACCCCTGAATCTGATGAAATCCGGCCTCTCTAAGATCGACGAGAAACAAAGCGGAGACTCATCCGCTCCTGAGACGGTAGTGGAAGGCCAGATTTAAACGGAAGCCTATAAATCTTCATTTTAGACGAGTCAAAGACAATCAAAACTGGTCTCAGTTAAACTGTAAGAGTCTTCCCCGCGTGAGCGGGGGTGTTTCC
>JAUNVM010000043.1 GCA_030537635.1 Flaviflexus sp.
GGTCGGGTCCGGGGCAGGATCGGCGCCGATGAGGAACGGCGGCGAGGTCCAGCTCTCCACGTCCTCGGGATTGTCGATCGAGCCGAGACCCTTCACGACCGTCACCTCAAGCTGGTAGTAGCCGTCCTCAGCGGGCATCGGATTCTCGAAATCCCGCGAGGCATAGTAACTGCCATCCCAGGCATAGGCCTGAATCCCGGGCATCGAACCCTCGCCATCCGACTCGTAGACGAGGTTGAAGTCCGGGTTCACCGGATCGCCCTTCTCGCCATCGGCCGTCGAGTGGAAGACCTCCATCTTCATGTAGGAGACGGGGTTCTCGATGTGCAGAATGGCGTACGGGTAGTCACCCTTGATCATCGTGTACGCGTACTCGTCGCGATCCCACTCGTAGTACGCGTCGTCCACGCACTCATCCTCGATGAACTTACCGCATTCGGTGAGCACACCGAGGCCCGGCGTGGTGAACACCGGGTCGGTGAGCTCCGCGCCCGGGGGCAGATCATCGGGGGAGTAGCCGTAGTCCTCGTAGGTCCACGAGTTGATGAAGGCAACATCGGACTCGTAGTCCCCGGCCATGCCACCGAAGGGCACGGTGAGGTTCGAGCCATCGGATCCGGAGATGAGGATCTGGCCGCCGTAGGTGGCACCCGGAGAATCCGGCTCGGTGATGGTGACGTTGACGGTCGCCGAGGAATTGCCGTGCACGGTCACCTTCTCGGTGGAGAAGGCGACATCGGCAAAGGCGCCCACGAAGTAGGGGCTGGCATTGATGCCGACGGTGGCCACGTCATTGACGTGGGTGAGCTCGTAGGACACGATCCGATCGGACTGGTTGAGAATTGTCAGTGTATGGGTCTCCGAGGGTCCGGTGTCTCCATCCAGGAGGTTAATCTCCGCAGGGGTGACCACCGTTCCGGACATCGACTCTGCGACGGCGCTCGGAATGTTAATGAGGCCGGCACCCTGGCGGTGCACCGGCTCGGGGAAGCCAATGTCCGGGGCGGTGGCCCACGGCACCGGGCTTGCGGTGTTCTGCAGCGCGGTCCGCACATCGTCCGGGGTGAGGCCCGGAACGGCGGACAGGAGTACGGCGGCGGCACCAGCGGCATGCGGAGCGGCCATCGAGGTGCCGGACATACCAATGTAGCCGGTGCCATCGCCATCCACCGCATCCAGCGGGTAGGCGGAGTTGATCTGGCCGCCCGGGGCCACGATCTGCGGCTTGAGCGTGAGATCGGCGGCGAGGCCGTAGGAGGAGAAGGACGAGACGAGGCCACCGGTGGGCAGCTCCGAGACCGCGACCTGATCGGTCCAGGTCATCATCACCGGATCGGCCGATTCGGCGAGGTGGGTGCGGATTGCATCGCCCTCCGCCATGGTTATCGTCGCCACCGGGATGGTGATCTCGTGATCGCCGGCCACGGTGGCATTAATCATGCCGTCCTTATTGTTGTTGATGAGGACGCCCGCAGCACCGGACTCCTGGGCGGCAAAGGCCTTGTCGTGGAAGGTAATGTCGCCGCGGCGAATGAGCACGACCTTGCCCTCGGCATTCGCAATCGGCACGCCGCCGATGATCTGATCATCCGGATAGACGACGAGCTCGAAGCTCGAGTTGTCGGTCGGCGGGGTCGGGGCGTGGGACGCCGGCAGGTAGCCGATGACGTGATCGATGCCGTCGACGGAAATCGCCGGCAGCTCGGTATGCGTGTTATCGGCGGAGCCCACCGAGATCACTCGCGGGGACACCGCCGGGGCTCCGGCGGAAAACACGCCGGCCTCGCCGGAGTTGCCCTGCGAAACCGTGACGGCCACGCCGGAATCAACGAGATTGTTCGCGGCAACCGCGGTCGGATAGTTCGGCCAGGTCATGAACGAAGCGCCGATCGACATGTTGACAATGTCAACGCCGTCCTTGGCGGCCCGCTCCATGGCATCGAGCATGATCTCCGATGAGGTTGAGCCCTCGCAGCCAAAGACGCGGTAGGCGCGCAGCATGGCATCCGGGGCTACCCCGATGAAACCGGAGGGGTCATTGCCCGCGGCGATGCCGGCAACGTGGGAACCGTGCCCGCCGCAGTCATCCGGATTGGGATCCTCGACGGGATGGGGATTGAACCCATCGGAGGCCGGATCCAGGTTGAAATCATCACCGACGAGATCGTAGCCACCGAGGATCTTGCCACCATTGCCGCTGCGCGCGGACCATGGGGTCGAGCCCGGCCGGCCATTGCCACCAAAGGCGGGGTGGTCGATGTCGATGCCGGAGTCGATGATGCCGATGACGACGCCCTCACCGGTGTAGCCCGATTCTTGGGCAATATCGGCGCCGGTGATCGAGGCGGCGTACTGCATGCCCGGATCAAAGGTGAGGTCGCGCTTTTCCGGGGCGGCAACCGTGAGCACGGGGAAGATGCCGGCAACATCGGCGGCCTTCTGCACGCGGCTAATATCGGATTCATCGGCGGTGATGACCACACCGGCCCACAGTTCATCGTGGGTTCCGGTGACCTCGACATCGTCGATGCCGGAGACGGCTTCCTCAAATTCCATGCGCTCCGCAGCAATGCGTGAGGCGGAACCACCCTGGGAAATCGGGGCCGCCTTGAAGCTGACGAACCACTTACCGGTGGCACGTTCGCCGGCGGAGCCGCCGATGGTGGCGGAGGCCTGGCCGCTCGTTCCCATGGGGGACGGCGGATCGGGCTGGATGAATGGATCGGCGTGGGCGGCGGTCCCGCTCATGACGAGGGCAAAAGCGCCCATCGCCGCGAGAAGCCCGCGTCTCGATCCGGATGCATGTTGCGTCATGCGATCTCCTTCGTAGTGTACCGAGAACATCCAGGTGGCCTGAGCCACAGCTGTAAGCTCCATTATCACGGGCAAACCCGGGCGGTGCGACCTGATCCCAACATTTGGCACAAATGCATATTGCCTGGTCAGACCGCATTTTTGGGGCTAAGTCTGCTCGGGAAAACAGCTGTTTGTCTCCGCGTGTCGCCGTCCACACCGCTACTCTTAGATCCATGAACGGAATCGATACCTCCCCGGTGGTGGGGATCTGCCAGGACCTCATCCGGATTGATACGCAGAATTTTGGTCCGGATCCGCGCACCCGCCCGGAGGCCGAAGCGGCTGACTACGTCATCGGACTGCTGCGCTCGTGGGGATATGAGACCGAGACCTATGAGAGCGAGCCCGGCCGGGTCTCCGTCCTCGTGCGGGTAGCGGGGGCGAATCCGGAGCTTCCCGCCCTCATCGTTCACGGGCACCTCGACGTCGTGCCAGCCCCGGCCGAGGAGTGGTCGGTCGATCCCTTCGGTGGCGTCATCAAGGATGGCTACCTGTGGGGCCGGGGCGCGGTTGACATGAAGAACATGGACGCGATGATGCTCGTGTGTCTCAAAGATATGGCCGAGCGGGGTTGGCGGCCGCGCCGGCCCATGATCTTTGCCTTCTTTGCCGATGAGGAAGCGGGCGGGCTCAAGGGTGCCAAGTGGATGGTGGCCAACCATCCGGAGGCCTTTGCCGGGGCTAGCCACGCCATCTCCGAGGTGGGCGGCTACTCGGTTGAGGTGGGCGGTAGGCGCGTGTATCTCATCCAAACGGGGGAGAAGGGCTTGCGTTGGCTCACCCTCTCGGCGAAGGGAACCGCCGGCCACGGCTCGGTGGTCAATGAGGACAATGCCATTACGCGCATCGCCTCCGCCATCTCCCGGATCGGCTCCCACCGCTGGCCCCTGCACCTCACCGATACGGTGCGCGCGCTGCTGCGCCAGGTGGCCGAGCTCACCGACCGACCCTACGCCGAGGATCCGCAGACCGTAGCCGATCTCGTCTCCCGGCTCGGCGTGGCCGAGGCCTTCGTCGCCGCCACCCTCACCACCCGGGCCAATCCGACCCAGCTCACGGGCGGATACAAGGTCAATGTCATTCCGGGGGACGCTAGCGCTGGCGTGGATCTGCGCCCGGTGCCCGGCGAGGAGGAATCCGCCCTCGCCACGATCGCCGAGCTGGCCGGTGAGGGCATTGAGCTGAGCACCATGCATGCGGATCCCGGCTATGAATCGCCTTTCGACGCCCCCATCGTCGAAGAGATGTCCGCCGCCCTCCTCGCCGAGGATCCCGAGGCCATCATCGCCCCCTATCTGCTGTCGGCCGGCACCGATAACAAGGCGTTGGCTCCCCTCGGCATCACCGGCTACGGCTTCGTGCCCCTCGCCCTACCCGCCGACTTCGATTTCCCGGCGATGTTCCACGGGGTTGACGAGCGGATTCCCCTCGAGGCATTGCACTTTGGCACCCGGGTGCTGGCCAGATTCCTGGCGGCGGTATGACCGCGGGTGGGTAAGGGGATAGACTCGTGATCATGGATACCGATCCGCGCAGCGCGCTAGAGCGACTCATGGGGGCCCTTGAGGACCTCCACACGGCAGCATCAGCCACGAAGGATCCCGATGCTCCCTCCGTTATTGAGGCCTCGAGCCGTCTTGCGGACGCCTACATCATCTATGACGACGCTATCTACACTAATTACGGCGTCGAGCTTCCCTTCGATCT
>JAUNVM010000025.1 GCA_030537635.1 Flaviflexus sp.
CGCCGATGGTACTGCATGGGAGACCGTGTGGGAGAGTAGGACACTGCCGCCATTAACCTTCGTGGGGGTGCGCATCGCGCACCCCCACTTTTGTATGCGGGGCGCCGCAGCTCGGCGATATCGGCCTGCCCTCTCGGTCTCATTTCGTGGCCTTCCCAGCATTAGTCCTGGCCTTGCGCCTATTGTGGGCGGGAAAGAAAGGAACCCTATGCCTACGCTCAGGTCACAAACCTCGACCTCGGGACGGAACTTTGCCGGTGCCCGCGCCCTGTGGCGTGCCACCGGCATGGGATCGGAGGACTTCGGCAAACCCATTATCGCGGTTGCCAATTCCTTCACCGAATTCGTTCCCGGACACGTCCACCTGCGAAACATGGGACGACTCGTCATTGAGGCGATTGAGGCCGCCGGCGGCGTAGGCAAGGAATTCAACACCATCGCGGTTGATGATGGCATCGCCATGGGCCACGATGGCATGCTGTACTCGCTTCCCTCCAGGGAGCTCATTGCCGATTCGGTGGAGTACATGGTGAATGCGCACACGGCGGATGCTCTGGTGTGCATTTCCAACTGCGACAAGATCACCCCGGGGATGCTTAATGCTGCCCTGCGGCTCAATATCCCTGCTGTTTTTGTCTCCGGCGGGCCCATGGAAGCGGGAAAGTCGGTCGAGGGCGTCATCGAACACCCCCTCGATCTCGTCGATGCTATTTCCGCTTCGGCCTCGGCCGACGTGTCGGATGAGGAGCTGGCGCGGATCGAGGAAGCGGCGTGCCCGACGTGCGGCTCCTGCTCTGGTATGTTTACCGCGAATTCGATGAACTGCCTGACCGAGGCGCTCGGCTTGTCCCTCCCCGGTAATGGCTCGACCCTGGCCACCCACGTGGCCCGCAAGTCCCTGTTCACCGAGGCGGGCCGCCTCATTGTCGACCTCGCCAAACGGTACTACTTTGAGGATGATGAGAGCGTGTTGCCGCGCTCGATTGCCACCGAGGCCGCCTTCCACAATGCGATGTGCCTGGACGTGGCCATGGGCGGATCCACCAACACGGTGCTGCACATTCTTGCCGCCGCCAATGAGGCCGGGGTCGACTTCGACCTCAGCGATATTGATGCGCTGTCCCGGCGGGTTCCCTGCCTGTCTAAGGTGGCGCCGAACTCCCAGATCTATCACATGGAGGACGTGCACCGGGCCGGCGGCGTGCCCGCCATCCTCGGCGAGTTGTTCCGGGCCGGCCTGCTTAATGATGCGGTGCACTCGGTGCACTCCTCGGATCTCAAGACCTGGCTGGACCGGTGGGATATTCGCGGTACCGGCCCGGCCCGCGAGGCTATTGAGCTGTTCTCTGCCGCCCCCGGTGGGGTGCGCACCACCCGCGCTTTCTCCCAGGCCAATGAATGGTCGGAGCTGGATAGGGACGCAGCCGGTGGCTGCATTCGCTCCACCGATCATGCCTACACGGAAGACGGCGGACTTGCCGTGCTCTATGGCAACGTGGCGGTGGAGGGCGCGGTCATCAAAACCGCTGGCATTGACCCCGAGCTCTTCCATTTCCGCGGTCCGGCCCGGGTCGTGGACTCCCAGGAGGATGCGATTGAGCTCATCTTGTCCAAGCAGATCAATCCCGGGGACATGGTGGTGATCCGCTACGAGGGTCCCAAGGGCGGGCCCGGCATGCAGGAGATGCTCTACCCGACATCCTTCCTCAAGGGCCTGGGCCTTGGCCGAAGCTGCGCGCTCATGACCGATGGTCGCTTCTCCGGGGGCACCTCCGGAATCTCGATCGGCCATATTTCTCCCGAGGCGGCCGCCGGCGGGACCATCGGCCTCATTGAGGAGGGCGATCTCATCGAATTGGATGTCGCATCGCGCTCCCTCAACCTTCTCGTTGATGAGGAGGAGCTCGAGCGGCGTCGCGCCGCCAAGGGGGCCACCCCATGGGCCCCGGCGAAGGAACGTCCGCGCAAGATCTCCGGCGCCCTGCGCGCCTACGCGGCCATGGCCCGGTCAGCCTCCTACGGTGGGGTCCGCGACATCTAGGTGCCGCAGCCAGGATGATCCCTTCGGGCGGGGCGCTGGCTCACGCCCCGGTCCCGGACGACATTCAGCGGTTGGTCACCGGCGGGTGACCGGCGGATATCCGAATGGTATGCGGCGATAATTGGCTAAGTGAGGACCATCATATCGTCGGGGGTATAGTCCCTTGAAGGCGTTATTTCCCCAGTTGGGGCAGCTGGGTGGGCTGCGGGTGTCCGAGATACTCGTTAGACTTAGGTCACGATCTGATCACAGTGACGCACTGGACAGACCATGGCGTCTATCAAGGAGGATTCATGCGATCACGCCTGACCCGGCCGCTGGGACTCGGTGCCGCAGCAGCGCTGCTGCTGACACCGGCAGTTGCTTCGGCAGACCCGGCAGATACTGACGGTACCACCGATGCCAACGACGGTATTGTCGAACTCAATCTTTTCAACCTCACCGATATTCACGGACATATTGAGCAAGAGGCCAATTACAAGACCGGCGAGATTGTTGAGGCCGGCGGATCCGCTCTCGGCTGCTATCTCGATGCTCACCGGGACGGTGACTCCTCGCTGACGCTTCTCGGCGATAACATCGGCGCCTCGCCCTTCACCGCGGGCGTGCTCTACGACAACCCGACCATCGAGGTGCTCAATGCGCTCAACCCGGTGGCCTCGACGATTGGTAACCACGAGCTCGATCTCGGCCAGGAGGTTTTCAAGGCCCGCGTGGACGGTACGTCGGCTGACGTCAATGGCGAGCAGATTGACTTCGTTCAGATCGGCTTCCCCTACCTGGGCGCCAACGTGGACGGCCTGGGCGACAGCCCCGTGACCGGGCGTCCCTACCTCGACGACTACGAACTATGGACCTCCGAATCCGGCGTCAGGGTCGCTTTCATCGGCGCGATCGCCGAGGATGTGCCCTATAAGCTGAGCCCGGGCACGACCGACGGCATGACCTTCAATGATCCGATCTCGAAGGTGAATGAGCTGGCCGCTGAGCTCAAGGAGAGCGACGCAGCCGACGTTGTCATCGTCATGCTCGATGACGACGTGAAGAACAACTACCCGAAGATGGGCAAGTACGTGGACGGCCTCATGGGCGGAGACACGCACGTGCCGTACTCCTTCACCATGGTCGATGGCGCGGAAGGCAACAAGCTGTCTGCGACCGCTTCCGGCTCCTACATCGACAACCTGTCGAACCTCAAGGTCTACTACAACACCAAAACCGGTGAGGTTGAGCGCTCCGAGGTGGAGCTCATCCCGGCCGCAACGCTGGCCGAGTGCGGCGATAACGCCGACATCAAGGCCATTGTCGACAAGGCCGTGGCCGATGCTGAGGAGGCCGGTAACAAGGTCGTCGCCGACAACATCTCTGATGGCTTCTACCGTGCCACCCACGAAACTGCCGAGGGCCCGGCCGGCCCCGGCTCCAACCGCGGGCACGAGTCCTCGCTGGGTGATCTTGCCGCCGACGCCATGAAGGACACGATCTTCACAACCGATCAGAAGCCGGTTGACATCGGCATCATCAACGCCGGTGGCCTGCGCGATGATCTCGTCCCGGGTGACGACAAGCTGTTCACCTACGCCGAGACCTATGCGGTCATGCCGTTCTCCAATGAGCTCGGTTACGTCACCATTACCGGTGCCGAATTCAAGAACGCCCTTGAGCAGCAGTGGAAGACCGATCTCAACTCGCAGAACTCCCGCCCGATGCTCAAGCTCGGCATCTCCTCCAACGTCCAGTACACCTACGATCCGGCCCGCCCCTACGGCGAGCGGATCACCTCGGTGCTCGTGGATGGTGAGCCGCTCGATGAGGGCCGCAGCTACACCATTGGCTCGGTGACCTTCCTCCTCGCCGGCGGCGACTCCTTCCCGGCACTCACCACCGGCGGCGACTACATCACCTCCGGCGATCTCGACCGCGACAAGTTCAATGACTACCTGCAGGCGAATGACAACATCTCGCCGCGCATGCAGAAGTCTTCGATTGGCGTCACGGTTCCCACCGAGCCGGTGGCCCCGTCCTCGAGCGTCAACGTCACCCTGCGCGGCCTGTCCTTCACCGAGGGACCGGCAATCACCGAGAACGTCACCGTCAACGTTGGCGGTGCGGACTTCACCGGCGAGGTCGACAACTCCCTCGTGGAGCCGAATGCCTCGACTGCCGATTCCGTCATCACCACCGACGGCGCCGGCCAGGCCGAGGTCGCCGTGACCATGCCGGAGCAGTGCCCCGAGGGCGCCGGCGAGGTCTACAACGTGCCCGTCACCGTCTCCACCGACTTCGCCGAGGTTGTGGCCGAGAACCAGGGAATTGTGATTCCCATGGCCTGCGACACCACCGAGCCGGAGCCGTCGGTGACGGATGAGCCGACCGACCCGACCACCCCGGCCGATCCGACGGATCCCACCAGCCCCGCCGAGGATAAGCCCTCCACGGATCCGGCACCCACGGCTAAGCCCACCCCGCCGAACGACATGCCCAACACCGGTATGTCCCACGGTCCTGAGCTGGTCGCCATGGCTGCCCTCCTCGTCCTGCTTGGCATCGCGATCACCATGGTCGTGCGCCGGCATCGGATGAACGGCTAATCGCCTCACCAGCAGCGCCCCGCCATCTCGGCGGGGCGCTGTTTTTATGTCCGCAGATTGGCCACTCCCCACCGCCCTGCGCGGTGCGGCACGCGCCCGGGCCCGGTATGCTGGGCGGCCACCGGCTCCACCCCATTCGTTCCGCGCCCACCATCCCGCTGCCTGCGTGCACTCACATCAAGCGCACGCAGGCCTTCCGGTACCGCTGCACTAGCGCGTCGGTTCACTTATTTCAGCACGCACGTGTGTGCAAAAGACGGGGGTTAACTACATCTGTCGCGCGGGCTGGAAAAGCCCGGAATCTCGCGGCTGAGAGGCCGTCAGTAAAGGCGGGGGAGGGGTGCGGCGATGAACGGCAAGATGGCCTAGCTCACGGCTGGTTATACTCCTGGACAAGCGAGCTGGACTTCAAGGAAGAAGGAGGGGCGATGACCGCGTGCCTAGAGCTGTCCGAGGATCGGCTGAAGACATCCATGATCGATCGCGTGTCCTACGCGTCCGATGCCTCGCACTACCTGTACACCCCCGAGGCCGTCATCATTGCCAAGGATGCCGAGGATGTGGCCGCCATTTTGCGGACGGCCGGGGAGCGCTCCATTCCCGTCACGTTGCGCTCAGGCGGGACCAGCCTGTGCGGTCAGGGCTCGGGATCGGGCTGGCTTGTTGATACTCGCCGGAACTTTCGCGGCATCGAGGTGCTCGACGGTGGCAAGCGGGTGCGGGTGCGCCCCGGCGCCACCGTCCGGGAGGTCAATGCCGTGCTCGCCCCGTGGGGCTACCGGCTCGGCCCCGATCCGGCCAGCGAGGCCGCCTGCACGATTGGCGGCGTCATTGCAAATAATTCCTCCGGCATGCTGTGCGGCACCGAATACAACACCTACCGCACGCTGGAATCGATGATCCTCGTGCTCGCCTCGGGAACGATGATTGACACCTCGGCGCCGGATGCCAATGCTCAGCTTCGCGAGCGCGAACCGGAGCTGTGCGAGACCTTGCTGCGGCTGCGCCGCCGCATCCTCGATAATCCGGAGTCGATGCGGATCATTGAGCGGCATTTCGCCCTGAAGAATACGATGGGCTACGGCATCAACTCCTTCGTTGACTTCGATACTCCGGTCGACATTCTCTCCCATCTCATCATCGGCTCGGAAGGCACCCTCGCCTTTGTCGCCGAGGCCGTCTTCCGCACCGTTCCCATCAGTCGGCTCACCACGACGACGGTTGCGGTCTTCCCGGATTTGTATGCCGCGACCCGCTCCCTGCCTGAGCTCATTGCCACCGGTGCGGCAACACTTGAGCTGATGGACGCCACCTCGCTCAAGGTGGGCCAGACTCTCCCCGGCGTGCCCCGCGCCATTACCGGCTTCCCCGTCGAGCAGCAGGCCGCTCTCCTCATCGAATACAACGCGGAGGACACCGACGAGCTGCAGCGGATCACCGAGGCGGGCAATGGGGCGCTTGCTGGCATGGAGCTGTTTAGCCCCGCGACCTTGTCGACCAATGCGGAGGACCGGCAGGCCGCCTGGCAGTTCCGCAAGGGGCTCTACGCCTCCGTGGCCGGGGCCCGTCCGGCCGGCACCACGGCCATGCTCGAGGACATTGCGGTTCCGGTTGAGCACCTCGCCGACACGTGCGCCTCCCTCCAGGAGCTCTTCGAGCGCTACGGGTACGAGAACTCGGTGATCTTTGGTCACGCCAAGGACGGCAATATCCACTTCATGCTCACCGATCGCTTCGAGGGGGAGGAGGCGCTCGGCCGGTACACGAACTTCAACGACCTCATGGTCGACCTTGTTCTCGACGTGCACGGGAATCTCAAGGCCGAGCACGGCACCGGCCGGGCCATGGCCCCCTACGTGCGCCAGCAGTACGGGGATGAACTGTACGAGGTCATGGTGGCCCTCAAGGCCGCCTGCGATCCCCTCGGCCAGCTCAATCCGGGCGTGATTCTCGACGAGGATCCGCGGGGGCACCTGCGCAACATGAAGCTCACCGAGCCGGTCGAAGAGGAGGTCAACCGCTGCGTTGAGTGCGGCTATTGCGAGCCGGTGTGCCCGTCCAAGGACCTCACCCTCACCCCGCGTCAACGCATCGTCGTTCGCCGCGCCCAGGCTCGGGCGCTCGCCAACGGGCAGCCCGATATTGCCGCTGAGCTCGACGAGCAGTACGAGTACGCGGGAATCGATACGTGCGCGGTGGACGGCATGTGCCTGACCGCCTGCCCGGTGGGTATCAACACCGCAGACCTGGTTCGCCGGCTGCGCCGGGAGAATGCCTCCCCGCTCCAGTCGCTGGCCTGGAAGGGTGCGGCTAAGGCCTGGACCGCGGTGAGTCGCGGCGGGGCGGGTGCCCTCAGCCTGGCCGATAAGGTTCCGGGGGCCGCGCGGTTGGCCACCGAGGCCGGGCGGAAGATTCTCGGCGCGGACACGGTCCCCGCCTACGATTCCGGCCTTCCGGCGGGCGGCCCGGCCCGCGCGGATCTCGCCGGCATCGTCGGCGATCCCTCCGGCGAGGTCCTCGGCATCTACCTGCCGGCCTGCGTTGGAGCCATGTTTGGCCCCGAGGAGGACAGCCCGGGCGCGACGGACGCCTTCCTCGCCCTGCTGAAGCGAGCAGGGGTTGCCCTCGAGGTGCCCGAGGGGGTGGAGTCCCTGTGCTGTGCCACCCCCTGGTCATCAAAGGGCTTCGCGGCGGGATATGAAGCGATGAAGGCGAAGGTGCGCCGAGCGGTGCTCGGCTCTGGCCTCCCGGTCATCTCGGATGCTGCGAGCTGCACCGAGGGACTGGCGAAGCTGCTCGAGGGGACGAATGCGAGGGCCGTTGATGCGGTGAGCTTCACCGCCGAGCATCTGCTTGACCGGCTCACCATCACGGGAAATCTGGGCACCCTCGTCCTCCATCCCACCTGCTCGTCGAAGCAGATGGGGATCGATGCTCAGCTGCGCGCCATCGCTGCGGCGATCAGCGATGATGTTCGAATTCCGGTGTCCTGGGGTTGCTGCGGCTTCGCCGGGGACCGCGGAATGCTGCATCCCGAGCTTACGGCCTCGGCCACGGCCCGGGAGGCGGCGGAGGTGCGAGCGATCGGGGCGGAATACCACGCGTCCCTCAACCGCACCTGCGAGATCGGCATGACCCGAGCCACGGGAGCTGTCTATCACCACATCCTCGAGTACCTCGAAAGAGTGACCCGAGAACCATCCACCCATACTTCGCATACGCACCAGGGATGAAGAGGCCTTTCATTACTGTGGGTCAGAACACATGCGCTAGTGCAATGTGAAACAGATTCCTGAACAGGGAAAAGACGAGATCGAGGAAGGTGACTATGAATGGCACTGGATATTTTTGCAACTTCAGCTGTCATTCACCGGTAAGCTTCCCTTAACTCGTCGAAATCATCCGCAAGGAGAACTTATGAATATTCTGGCTACTGCATACCAGCCGCCGGCGGAGCCATTAGGCTCACTCACGCTGTCGGCCCTGGTGGCAATGCTGCCCCTGCTCACCATGTTCCTCACGCTCGGCCTCCTTCGCTGGAAGGCCCACTGGGCGGGCATTGCCTCGCTGACGGTCGCCGTTGTTGTTGCCGTCGCGGTGTTTAAGATGCCGGTGGCGTATGCCGCGCTCTCGGCCTCCCAGGGTGCTGCCTTTGGCATCTTCCCCATCACCTACATCGTCCTATCAGCGGTGTGGCTTTACGAGCTCACCGTTGTCTCGGGGCGCTTCGAGGATCTGCGCTCCACCTTCCAGCTCATCTCCGATGATCCACGCGTCCTCGCCGTCCTTATCGCCTACTGCTTCGGCGGGCTCATGGAGGCCCTGGCCGGCTTCGGCGCCCCCGTCGCCATCACCGGCGTCATGCTCATGACGATCGGATACAAGCCGATGCGGGCGGCGTGCACGGTGCTGCTCGCCAACACTGCCCCGGTGGCCTTCGGCGCCATCGCCATCCCCATCATTACCGCGGGCCGACTCACCGGAATCGACTACCACGCCATTGGTGCCACCGTGTCGACCCAGACCGGCCTGCTCGCTTGGTTCATTCCGATCGTGCTGCTCTTCGTTGCCGACGGCAAGCGGGGCGTCAAGGAAGTCTGGCCCGCCGCCCTCGTCATCGGCATCGCCTTTGCGGCCGGCAACATCATTTCGGCGCACTGGATTTCCGTCGAGCTCACCGACATCATCTCCTCCCTGTCCGGCCTCACCGCCGGCGTGCTCTTCCTCAAGGTGTGGAAACCCAAGGGAACCGCCGAGGCGAAGGCTCGCCTCCAGGAGGAGGCCCACCTGGCACCGCGCGATGGCGGGGCGGTAACCGAGCAGAAGAACGTCGTTGTCGAGAACAAGTCCGCTGAGCTCACTCCGGGCCGGATCGGCATGGCGCTGCTGCCCTATATTCTCGTTGTCGTCGTCTTCTCGCTCGCCAAGCTGGTTCCGCCGATCACGCGGGCAATTGACGGCACGAACATCAAGTTCGGCTGGCCAGGCCTGGACGGCAACATCCTCGGTGCCAATGGCGAGCCGTCCGGCTCGACCATCTACAACTTCCAGTGGCTGTCCTCCCCGGGCACCCTGCTCATCATCGCCGGTATCATCTGCGCCATTGCGTTCAAGATGAAGCCGGATGTCGTCATCAAGACCTTCATCGACACCGTGGTCAAGCTCCGCTGGACCTTCCTCACCATCGCCTCCGTGCTCGCGCTCGCCTTCGTCATGAACATGTCGGGCCAGACCGTGACGCTCGGAACATGGATCGCCGGAACCGGCGCCGCCTTTGCTTTCTTCTCGCCGATTCTCGGCTGGATTGGTACCGCGGTCACCGGCTCCGACACCTCGGCGAATGCCCTGTTCGCTACCCTGCAGCAGACGGCCGCCGCCGAGGCCGGTATCCGCGAAACCCTGCTCGTGTCGGCGAATACGGCCGGCGGCGTTATCGGCAAGATGATCAGCCCGCAGAACCTCGCGATCGCCGCGACCGCGGTGGGGCTGGTGGGCCGCGAGTCCGACATCTTCCGCCGAGTTATCGGCTGGTCGGTCGGCCTCCTCGTCCTGCTCTGCATCCTTATCGGGCTGCAGTCCACGCCGGTTCTCAGCTGGATGCTTCCCGCGGTTTCTGAACTTGCTCCCTAGGAGGGGAAAATGACCGAGACGATCCGTCCGGGAGAGGGTATCACCGTCGCCCTCTTCGCCACCTGCATCAATGACACGATGTTCCCCGAGACGCCGAAGGCCACGGTCGCGGTACTTGAGAGGCTCGGATGTCGGGTGGAATTCCCACGAGCCCAGACGTGCTGCGGGCAGATCTTCACCAATACCGGGTACTTCGATGAGTCGACCGGCTCGATCCTCACCTATCTTGAGGCCTTCGAGGGATACGACTACATCATCGGCCCATCCGGCTCCTGCGTCGGGGCGATCCGTCACCAGCATCCCATGCTGGCGGACCGCCTCGTCGAGAAGGGGGAGATGGCGGAATCGGTGGCGGAGCGCGTCGCCGCCCTTGCCAAGAAAACCTACGACTTCCCCGAGTTCATCATCGATGTGCTCGGCGTGGAGAACGTGGGAGCCTACTTCCCGCACCGGGTCACCTACCATCCCACCTGCCATTCCCTGCGGGTGACGAAGGTGGGGGATAGGCCCTATCGCCTGCTCAAGGCGGTGCGCGGGCTCGATCTGGTGGAGCTGCCCGATGCCGACCGGTGCTGCGGCTTCGGCGGCACCTTCTCCATGAAGAACCCGGACGTCTCGGTGTCCATGGCCTCCGATAAGGCTCGGCATGTGGCCTCCACTGGCGCCGAATTCCTCGTCGCCGGAGACAATTCCTGCCTGCTCAACATCTCGGGCATCCTCGCCCGCCAGCAGAGCGGAATCCAACCCATGCACCTGGCGGAGATTCTCGCCCAGACCGAGGAAGGAGTCAGCCAATGAGCGCCCTCGAACTCGACCCGGACGGTCGGCTCACCCCGGCACCGCCCGCCGGAGATCTCATTGATTCCCCGCCCTTCCCCAAGGCCGCGGCCAAGGAGATCAACAAACCGGAACAGCGGAAGAATCTCTACCACGCCACCCACACCATTCGCGTCAAGCGCCACAACGCCGTCGAGGAGGTGCCCAATTGGGAGGAGCTCCGCCGCGCCGGCGAGCAGATCAAGAATCGTATCTTGCGGAACATGGATGACTATCTCATCCAGCTTGAGGAATCGCTGACCCGTAACGGCGCCCACGTCCACTGGGCACGCGACGCGAAGGAAGCCAACGAGATCGTCACCTCCCTCGTCAAGGCGGCCCACGCCGAGGAAGTGGTCAAGGTGAAATCTATGGCCACCCAGGAGATCGATCTCAACGAGGCGCTCGAGGAGGCCGGCATCGCCGCCTGGGAGACCGATCTGGCCGAGCTTATCGTCCAGCTCGGCCACGATCGGCCCTCCCACATCCTCGTGCCCGCCATCCATCGCAACCGCTCCGAGGTGCGCGAAATCTTCCTGGAGGAGATGGGCAGGTATGGCACGGCGGCGCCGGAGGGTCTGGATGACACCCCGGCCAACCTGGCGAATGCGGCCAGAACCCACCTGCGCAATAAGTTCCTACGCGCCACCGTTGGCGTCTCGGGAGCCAATTTCGCCATCGCGGACACCGGATCCCTCGTCATCGTCGAATCCGAGGGCAATGGCCGCATGTGCCTCACCCTGCCCAAGACCCTCATCTCCGTCGTCGGCATTGAAAAGATGCTGCCCACCTTCGACGATCTCGAGGTCTTCCTCCAGCTGCTGCCGCGGTCCTCGACCGCGGAGCGGATGAATCCCTACACCTCGATCTGGTCGGGGGTGACCGAGGGGGACGGGCCGGAGAACGTCCACGTCGTCCTCATCGACAACGGCCGGACGAAGGCGCTCGCGGACCGCGAGGGCAGGGAGGCGCTGCGCTGCATCCGCTGCTCGGCCTGCCTCAACATCTGCCCGGTCTTCGAAAAGGTGGGCGGGCACGCCTACGGCTCGGTCTATCCGGGCCCGATCGGCGCGATTCTCAATCCGCAGATTCGCGGCGTTGCCTCCGCCGTTGACCGCTCCCTGCCCTTCGCCTCCTCGCTGTGCGGGGCCTGTTCGGAGGTGTGCCCCGTGCGCATTCCCATCGCCGACCTGTTGGTGACGATGCGCTCGCGGGTCATCGATGCGAAGAAGGCCGAGCGCAACAAGAACATCGTCTCCAAGGTGACTCACGCCAGTGCCGAGGCCCAGGCCATGAAGGCTGGGGCGTGGGCCATGGCGGATCACAAGAATCTCGAGAAGGTGCAACGGGCCTCGACGGCCTCCGGCGCCGTCATGGGCAAGGTCATGGGGAAGATTGGGCCCATGCCCTGGCCGCTGTCGACATGGACGAACGCGAGAGACGTGCCCATCCCGCCCACGGAATCCTTCCGCCAGTGGTGGGACCGCACTCGCGGGGAGGAGGAGAAATGAGCAGCGCCAAGGAAGAGATTCTCGCCCGGGTCCGCTCCGCCATCGCCGACATTCCCGCCGGCAGTGTGGAGGAGCGTGCCCCCATCGATTGGGAGTACGCCCGGGGCATGGAGATCGACGGGGACCTTGTCAACGTCTTTGCCGAACGGGTCGAGGACTATCGCGCCGTCGTGGTTCGCTGCGGCGAGAACGAGATTGAGGACAAGATTGGCGAGGCGGTCAAGCACCACAACGCCTCTTCGCTTCTCATCCCGCCCGGGCTCGAAGACTCCTGGTCGGCGGCCGCCGAGGGCGCCGGCACCCGCCTCGTGACCGAGGAGGACGGCCAGCTCAGCGCCAAAGAACTCAACGTCGTCGACGGGGTGCTCACCGCCTCCGCCGTCGGCATTGCCGATACGGGAACTATTGTGCTCGATCACGGGGCGGGACAGGGCCGCCGGGCCCTCTCCCTCGTTCCCGACCTCCACATTTGCGTGGTGCGCGCCGATCAGGTGGTGACCAATGTTCCGCAGGCCATTGCCCGCCTCGGCGACGCGGTGCGGGCCGGCCAACCGCTCACGTGGATTTCCGGGCCCTCGGCCACCTCGGATATCGAGCTGTCCCGCGTTGAGGGCGTGCACGGCCCGCGAACCTTGCACGTCATTATCGCCGGATAATTCAGACAACACGACACGGGCTAAAAGGCGGGGAGGGTTTCCTCCCCGCCTTTTAGCCGCGTCCGCCAATCGCGCGCCAGTTGCTCGCCGCCTTGCGGACCCCGTTCGCCCGACCCTGAGCCCGCCCGTATTTTCGCGCATTACCCTTGGTCAGATGGGGAAGTTAACTCTCTAACATTCGGGACTCTTAGCCCACAGTATTTGTGTCGGTCGGGCGATACTAGGGGCTGTTGTCAACCTGGAGTCGCAGCTTTTCCATGATCAGCGTGTTTACGTTCCTCAGTGAACAACCCGTTCTTCTGTCCTTCGTTCTCATCGGCATCGGCATGCTTCTTGGCCACCTCAAGGTGCGGGGCATTGGCCTGGGCGCGGCCGCCGTGCTCTTCGTCGCCATCGGCCTGGCCGCCTGGGGGCAGGCCTACGGCGTCGAGGTCAAGGTGCCCCACGTCATGGGCATCTTCGGCCTGTCGATCTTCGCCTTCGCGATCGGTAACAACTCCGGCGGCAACTTCTTCCAGTCGCTCAAGCGAGCCACCGGCCCCATCGTCTCCCTCGTCCTGCTGTACATTGGGGCGGCCGCGGTTGCCTACTACGTGGGACGCTATGTGTTTGACATGGACATGGCGCTGATCGGCGGCACCTTCGCCGGCGCCCTGACAAATACTCCGGCGCTGGCCGCGGTGGGCGAATCCTCGGGCGATGCCGCAGGAGCCACGGTCGGCTATGCGGTGGCCTATCTCTTTGGCGTGGTCGGCATGATCATCGCCGCCCACGTTGCCCTCTCCACCTCGCACCGGGACCCGGATACTCCCTCGCCGATTACCCACACGAACGTGCGTGTTGAGCGGACCGATCACCCGACCGTGGGTGCTCTCATGCGGGAGCTGGACACGAAGATCGAGTTCTCGCGCCTGCGTCGGGGAGAGCAGGGACCCATCTGGATTCCCGAGTCCACCGATGTTTTTGAAAAGGACGATCTCGTCACCGTGGTCGGAACGATCGACTACGTCTCCAAGGCGGTTGACCTGCTCGGTCACCGCTCCACTCACTCACTGCGCCAGGACCGTCGCTTCCTCGACTTCCGCCGCATCACCCTGTCCGAACCTCGCCTCGTTGGCAAGACCATTGCCGAGCTCGATGAGATTCTCGATGAGCGGTGGGGCGCGAAGATTTCCCGCGTGCGCCGCGGCGACTCCGACATGCTTGCCATCCCCGGGCTCGTGGCGGAAATGGGGGACCGGGTGCGCGTGGTCGGTCCGACGATGAAGCTCAAGGAGATCTCGAAGTGGCTGGGCGATTCGGCCCGTGGCCTCACCGACATCAACCCGATCGCCCTCGGCTTCGGCCTTGCCATTGGCATCCTCATCGGTGAGACGGAGATTCCGCTACCCGGCGGATCCACCTTCTCCCTCGGCTCCGCCGCCGGCGTCCTTATCGTCGGGCTCATCATGGGCAAGATCGGCCGGGTGGGCAATATCGTCACCGCCCTTCCCAACACGGCCAACGCGGTACTCTCCGAATTTGGTCTGCTCCTCTTCCTCGCCCAGGCGGGCACCAATGCTGGCGGCGAAATCGCGGCCGCCTTCACGGGCGATGCGTGGTGGCAAATCCTTGTTCTCGGCTTCCTCATCACCTCGTTCATGGCGGTGGGCCTCACCATCGTCATGAAGAGGGTGTTCAAGATGGGCGGGACGAAGCTTTCCGGCCTGCTGGCCGGCGCGCAAACCCAGCCCGCGGTTCTCGCCTTCGCCAACGACCGAACCAATACCGATCCTCGGGTGGCCCTCGGCTACGCCCTCGTCTATCCCGTCGCCATGATCGGCAAGATCCTCGTCGCCCACATCCTCGGCGGGCTGTGATCCCATCCCAGGGTGCTCAGCTCTCCCGCCTCTAGCGTTAAGGCACAGTTTCCCCAAGAATTGCTTTACTCATCTTGACGGGTGGGAGGGGTTCAGTAATTGCCCGAGCAGTCTAGGTGATATTGGTCACTAATTGCCCAAGTAATTTGCTGGGCGGTGTAGTTTTGCGTTATCGCGACATCGAACAAAGGTTGCATCATGGGGGCTCGAAAATTCTTCACCGCGCTTATACTCCTCGTCCTTCTGATACCGCTTGCTTCAGGAAACCAGACCCCGACCTCTGCCCATCCTGCCGCAGACCGCCCGGGAGATGCGCAGCACGAAGAGCTCGTCGAAGAATCTGGCGAGCGCGTGTGGGTCGGTGAAGTCAATGGCCGGGTTGCCGAGATTGATGACCTGCTAGCGCCTATGGTGGAAGCCGCCCCGGAAGTATTTGCGGGACGAATGCTAACCCCCGACCGTCAGCGGTTGGAGATTCGGACTGTTGCGCCGGAGTCCCCGCTTGTTGACGAACTCAGGAAGGCGGTCGGTCCCGACTTCGATGACTATGTGACCATAATTCCGGTGAAGTTCTCGCAAAGGCAGCTCGACGAGGCCGCAGATCGGTTGGTGGACCTAGATTGGGAGGCGGCAGGAATTCAAAGCGTCAGTGTCGACATCGCCCGGAACGGCGTGCGCTTAGGAATTTCTGCTCGAGGCGACCGAGGGCAAGATCTGCTTCGTCTTGGCCGTATTGATTCTGATTCCAGGGTGGCTTCAGAGCTAGCTCCCATCTCGACAGTTGCCCGGGATACCGGAGTCACTATCTGGGTGGCGGAAGATGACGAGTTGTCCGCTACCGGTACGCGGTTGAATGATGCGCCAGCTTACTCATGGTGGGGTGGGGATCCAGAGTAACGCCGAGGGTGGGCGCTGCTCTGCAGGATTTCCTCTCAAACGGGGTGGGACCCGTTACCTTGTCACGGCTGGGCATTGTGGTAAGAGCTACAACACGCAATGGATTAGCGGTCGTTATGTCGGGAAGATGGCAACAACGACCTATCCCGGAAATGCCACACGTTATGGGGACTGGCAACTGATCCGTGGCTCCTCGTACGCTTCGCGTCTCTATTCCAGGGGTCTCACGTCTTCCTCGAGTCTCCCGATCAGCTATTGGAACTTTGGCGTTCGAACCCCGGGCCGAGAATTGTGCTCGAGCGGGTCGACAACTGGAATGCGCTGCCGGTTTACGGTTGTGAGTGTAGGGCAGACCCGCATGGTGGATAACGTGAAGACGAAGTATCTGACTATGGCACGGCATGATCCCAACCGTGATGGGCGCGGTACGTGCACGGGTACTAAAGGGGGTGACTCAGGAGGTCCTATCTACTATGTGAGTACCGCCCATCCGGGGAAGATCGCTGTTTCCGGCTGGGTTGTTGGCAAAGCTAGAAATAACTGCGATGTGGCTTATGCCTTTGGTGAGCTGCGCGGTATCAGAGCTTGGAAGTCGGACGTCGGACCGCCATAAACCTCCTCTGTGAGTCGCCGGTAGGCAATTGCCGTGAACAGGCGTGGGGAGGGTAGGTGCTTGAGGCATTTCCTGTGGCATCGGATGAGAACTGCCAATCACCCACAGGAGAGTTTGATGCGACGTATTCTTGCCCTGGTCACAGCTGCGGCGCTGCTTGCCGGCTGCTCGGAGACCCCTAGCCCTACCGGATCGGGTGACTACCACCCCGAGCCCATCCTCAAGGACGCGGTTATTCCCGATTACGATCTCTCGAGGGATGGCAAGTCATATTGGGATTCCACCTACGTCAAGCCCTATGACGAGGTGGCTGAGCGGCTTGACGACAACGGGATCCTTGTCAACATGTACCAGGATCAGCGGGTCTATCATCCGGTCAACTACGTGTGGTACCTGCAAAACGTCATCAACGCCTACGCCAACACGGGCGATGAACGGTATTTGAAGATCGCGGTGGACAACACCGAATACCTGCTGGCCGGCTCCTTCTATGACCTGTCGGGCGCCCGGTGGTTCCCCTATCTCTTTGAGCACGCCCCGGGCGGAATCGACATGGGGGTTCCATGGGTGTCGGGCATGGCCCAGGGCATGATGCTCTCCCTCCTCACCCGCATGTACGAGATCACCGACGACAAGGGCTACCTGGATCGTGCCGCGGAGACCTTGAAGATCTTCGATGTTCCCGCCTACGAGCAAACCTTCTGGTTCTCCAATCTCATTGACTGCCCCGAAACCAAGGGCCAGTGCCTCGTCCTCGAGGAATACCCCTCCCGCAAGCCCGAGCAAAATGCTCACGTCATCAACGGTCACATGTACTCCATGTTCGGCCTCTACGACTACTACCGGGCGACGGGCGATGAGCATGCGAAGGAACTGTTCAACGCGGCCGCCGAAACCCAGCGCCAGCTCTTCGACAGCTATCGCCGTCCCGGCGAGCCCTCCTGGTACGCGGCTACGGAATATGGTCGGGAGGTGTGGAAGGCGCCCGAGAACTACCACGAGGGCGTGACCGTCGAGCTGCGCAAGCTTGCCGAATACACCGGCGATGAGGAGTTCACCCGCCAGGCGGACCTTCTCTCGGAGGACTTCGGGGGCCGATAATCCCTGGCGTAACCTGAGCCCCACACGTGTGACCGTGGCTAATAAACGTGCCAAGGGCGGTCATTTCCTCTAGGCTGTCAGGCGTGTCAACGCCACCCCTTCTCCAGCCCGTTCGCGATACCAGGAAGTACAAGTCAGAGCTTCATGGTGTCCGGGGGCTGGCGATCTCGCTGGTTGTTGCCTTCCATATCTTTGGCCAGGGCCGGGTTTCCGGCGGTATCGACGTCTTCCTCGCAATCACCGGTTTTCTTGCCCTACCCTCCCTGGCCCGACGCTCTCAGCGCGGTTGGGGCGGCTGGCTTATTGATGTTCCGCAGCGCTTGGCGGGCCTGGCGCGGCGCCTCGTTGTCCCGCTGATTCCCGTCCTTCTCGCCATTGCTGTCGCCACCTTGCTTATTGCTCCGCTAGCTCGCCATGACGAGATCTTCCGTGAGGTGGGCGCAGCCGCCCTTTTCTACGAGAACTGGGAACTGATTTTTTCCCAGCTCGAATATGGTGCGGCTGGGCCGCTCGCCTCCCCGCTGCAGCACCTGTGGTCGACCTCGATCCAGGGCCAGTTCCACCTCGTGATGATCGCCTTTGTCATCGCGCTTGGCTTCCTGTCCACCCGCCTGAGGCGCCCGCTCAAGCAGCTCCTGATCCCGGCGCTGGCACTGCTCACCATGGTCTCGTTCGCCTGGGCGGCACACGAGACGCAGGTCAATCAGGCCCGCGCCTACTTCTCCACGTTCTCCCGCGCCTGGCAGCTGACCGCCCCCGGCATTCTCGGCCTCCTCGTCGCCTCAATCGCGCTGCCCCCGCTCGTGCGCGGGATCATGTCGTGGATTGGCGTGCTTCTTATCGTCACCTGCGGCATGGTCATGGATGGGGCGCTGTACTTCCCCGGTCCGCGGGCCCTGTGGCCGGTGCTCGGCGTGTGCCTGGTCCTCGCCGCGGGGGAGACCCACACCCGGTGGGGTGCGGATCGACTATTGGAAACGGCGCCCTTCCAGCGCATCGGCGATATCTCCTACTCGCTGTACCTGTGGCACTGGCCGGTGCTGATCTTTACGATGCTGGCGCTGGGCCGGGAACAGGTGACGCCGCTGCTTGCGGTCGGCGTTCTCGCACTGTCCCTTCTGCTTGGCAAGCTCGGCTATGAGCTTTTCGAGCAGCGGGCACTCAAGACCACGCTGCTGTCACGGCGCTACCTTCCCGCCCTTCTCGGCGGGGCGGCTATGGTTCTCGTGGCGGCGGGCTCCGCAGCCGCCTCGGCCTATTCGCTGCGCCTTATCAATGAGGAATCGCTGCGGGCCCGCGAGCGGATCGCAGCCGCCGCCAGCGATCCCAACTACCCGGGATCGGCCGCTCTTATCGACGGCATCGAGCCCGCTCCGGCCCCGGTGCTGCCGGAGAAGGACTGGCGCAATGACGACTTGCCGTATGAGTGGCTGCCGGAGAACGAGGCTCGCTGCGTGTCGAGCGGCGATGATCACGAGGCGGTGACCTGCGACGTGGGGCGGGGTAGTGGCCCCCACATCGTCATTGCCGGCGGCAGCCACATCGGCCAGTGGTCGGATAGCTTCATTGATCTTGCCGATATTCACGGGTGGCGGATCACCGTGGTGGAGCGAGCCGGATGTCCGCTCACAACGGATGCGTACGCGAAGATCGATGGGGAAGATCGCGGATCTAGGTGCGCCCGGTGGACTGAGAATGCGTTGCGTACCGTCAAGGATCTCGATCCCGATCTCGCAATTCTTCAGTTCACCACCCGGCTAACGGGCTCCGATGAGCCCGAGCTCGCCACCTCCGGCATGCTCGAGGCGATCCGCGAGATCAACGATGCTGGGATCGACACGTTCCTGTTCCGCGAGACCACGAATGTCGAGGGGGAGATGGCCAACTGTGTGGCCACGACAGATGAGGAGCTGCGCGATTGTTCCGAGGAGCGAAGCCACTTCTATTCTCCAACCTACGATGATGTGACTCCCGAGGAGCTTGGCCTGGATCCGAAGAAAGTGTGGATCTTCGACACCTCCCCGTATCTGTGTGATGACGAGATGTGCTTTGCTCAGGTGGGCAATGTGCGCATCCACCGGGACAACCACCACATCACCGCGACGCTGTCGCACACCATCACTCCGTATATTGCCGAGCAGCTGGCCCGCTTCCGCCCCGACCTGTTCTAGCTGGACAGCGCGCCACTAGTGAGGTGCCGGGCGGAGAAGATCGGTTCGGCGGAGCCTGCACCAATCGTCTGCCGCGAAGGTTCGCGAGCCCGGGCCGGGCGGTCCCTAGCCGCGCGGCGTGGAGTGGGGCCGGAAGTTTTCGGGAATGGTGGCCTCTGAGCCGGGTAGGCGAGGCAGATCGTGCCTGGCTTCCATGAGCCAGGAGCGGTCGGTGATCATGCGGGCCACGGCGAGGCCCACCCCGATCGAGGTAATGACCGTGATGACGGTGAGCATGGAGGACAGGGAGTCGAGAACCTCGCCGTTATTGAGTGCGGTGATCGCCCGGTAGAGGGGGACGCCGGGAATCATGACGACCACGGCGGGCACCGAGAGGGTCACCCGGGAGAAGCGGGTGAACAGGGAGCCGAGGTGGGCGAGGAGGCCGACGACCAGGGCCGCACATCCCACCGCCGCCAGCGGGGCTAGCCCGAGATCTTGCGCGGTGAGGCGGGAGGTGTTGATGATGGCGCCGATCGCAGCCGCCACCGTGGCCGCCTTCCACGGAGTATTAAAGAGCATGGCGAATCCGTAGGAGGCAATGAATGTCGCGAGGGCACGGGCGATCAACAGTGCCGCGGGTGGCAGCACATATCCCGGTGTCGAGGGTTCGACCGACCAGTGAAGAACATTGGTCATAGTCCAGATCGCCACCGCCGTGGAAATGACGAGCATGACAACGTAGACGCCGCGGGATATTCCGGCGGAAAAATCTTGTCTGATGAGGTCGAGAATCGAGGTGACGAGCGGGAACCCGGGAACGAGGAAAAGCACGGCGGACACGACGCCGGCCTCGTGGCTTGAGTCGATGATCCCCACCGTGCCAAGGATGCCGATGGTGAGCATGTAGGTGGCCACCGCGAACATGCCGCACACCATCCACACACCAAAGTGATTCATCTTCCAGGCCATGAGCCGCTTGCGCAGGGCCTGACCACATAGGGCGGCGAGGAACACCGATGCGCATTCGACCGGGCCGCCCTGGTTGAGGAAGGCGAATCCGGCGCAGGCTACCCCCGAGGCGAGGGCGGATATGGGGGTGGAGTACAGCGGGCCTCGGGCGGCAATGTGGTCGATGGCCGCCTCGGCATCCTCCACCAGCAGATGCTCGGGCAGGTTGGCCACGAAGGTGCCAAAGCGATCGATCCGGTCCGCATTGACCCCCATGACCCGCTGCTCGGCCAGCTCGGTGCGGAAGGTGCCATTCGCGTATGCGGTGGTGGCAATCTCGGTGTAGGTGACCTGGGCGTGATGCTCCTCGATGCCCACGGCCCGGGCCAGTCGGGCCATGCCATCCTTGACGCGAAAGGAGGAGGCGCCGGCGGCCAGCATATTAAGGCCGAGGTTGAGCACGACCCGAGACTGGTGGGCAAGGCGGGAGTGGGCGGCGATATGGTGCGGGTCCTTGTCAATCACGAGCGACCACTTTAATACTCCGAGTGCCCCTTCCCGCCGCAAAAGTCCCGCCCCGGCCACGATGTGACGCGGCAGATATGTGGTCTTCGCCCCGATCCTCACTCCACTTGTCCGCGCGGTGAGCTGGCGTTAGCTCCGCTGCTCACGGGACCGTTTTGCCGCGATGGCAGGATAAATGAGACGATTATTTCGGATGGTGAGACGCCTGCGAGGCCTCTCAGCTGGGCTTGTAACCCCGGCTACAGTGACGTCATGGAGAACATCCTTGTACTTGAGAGGCGCGCCGCACCGGTGAGCTAATCGAGTGCTGCGCGCCCCCTGAACGTCAGGGGGCTTTTTCATTGCCCACCGAGGAGGAAACATGGCGCAGGCAACGGGCGGCGAGCCGCCCGCTACTATCCGTGAGCGGTCCACCGGCGCGAGGTCGATTATTCGCGCGCTCGAGGAGCTCGGCGTCGACACGGTATTCGGGATTCCCGGTGGGGCTATTCTCCCCACGTACGATCCGCTGTTCGACTCGACTCAGATTCGCCACATTCTGGCCCGGCACGAGCAGGGTGCGGGACACGCGGCCGAAGGATACGCGCACGCCACCGGAAAGGTGGGGGTGTGCATTGCCACCTCCGGCCCCGGAGCGACAAATCTCGTCACCCCGCTCATGGATGCGTACATGGACTCGGTGCCGCTCGTGGCCATCACCGGACAGGTGGGGGCGAGCGCCATCGGCACGGATGCCTTCCAGGAAGCCGACATCGTTGGCATCACCATGCCGATCACGAAGCACTCCTTCCTCGTCACCAACGCCGCAGATATTCCCGCCCGGATCAAGGAGGCCTACCACATTGCCTCCACCGGGCGGCCCGGCCCGGTGCTCGTCGACGTCACCAAGTCGGCCCAGGTGGAAGAGTGCGATTTCGTGTGGCCGCCGACGACAGATATTCGCGGCTACCGCCCAACAATCAAGCCGAATGGGCGGCAGGTGCGGGAGGCCGCCCGGCTCATCACCACGGCCAAGCGCCCCGTCTTCTACGTGGGTGGCGGCGTCATTCGCGCCGGGGCCGCGCCCGAGCTGCGCGAGCTGGTGGCCGACACGGGAATTCCGGCGGTCACCACCCTCAATGCGCTGGGTGCCCTGCCGAAGAATGATCGGCACAATCTCGGCATGCCCGGCATGCACGGAACGGTGGCGGCGGTTGACGCGCTGCAGCGGGCCGATCTGCTCATCACCCTTGGCGCCCGATTTGATGACCGGGTGACCGGCAAACTTGATTCCTTTGCCCCTCATGCCAAGGTCATCCACGCCGATATCGACCCGGCCGAGATCGGGAAGAACCGCGCTGTTGACGTGCCGATTGTGGGCGATGTCAAGGAGACCATCAAGGCTCTGTTGGGGGAGATGGAGCGGGCTCGTCAGGTGCACGGCCGGGCCGTGCTTGGCCCGTGGTGGTCGCGGCTGAATTCGATGCGGGAGCGTTATCCGCTCGGATGGACGCCCACGGATGATGGCTACCTCGCTCCCCAGCACGTCATCGAGCAGCTCTCGACGATTGCCGGGCCGGATGCCATCTACGTCTCCGGGGTGGGCCAGCACCAGATGTGGGCCTCCCAGTTCATCGACTTTGAAAACCCGCGCACCTGGATCAACTCCGGGGGAGCGGGAACCATGGGCGTGGCGGTCCCCGCCGCCATGGGAGCAAAGGTGGCGATGCCGGAGAAGGTGGTGTGGGCGATCGACGGCGATGGCTGCTTCCAGATGACGAATCAGGAGCTCGCCACCTGCGCGATCAACAACATTCCCATCAAGGTTGCCGTCATCAACAATTCCTCCCTCGGCATGGTGCGCCAGTGGCAAACCCTCTTCTACGATGGTCGCTACTCGCACACCGACCTCAACACGGGTCTTGGCACCCGGCGAATTCCCGACTTTGTCGGCCTCGCCGAGGCCTATGGCTGCGCGGCGCTGCGCTGTGAAAGCGCCGAGGAGGTCCCGAAGGTGATTGAGGAGGCCATGGCGATCAACGACCGTCCGGTCGTCATCGATTTCCAGGTCTCGGCCGATGCCATGGTGTGGCCCATGGTTCCGGCGGGCGTGTCCAATGACGAGATCCTCTACGCCAAGGACCTCACCCCCGAATGGATTGACGAGGAGTAGACATGGATACCAGGCACACGCTGTCGGTCCGGGTGGAAAACAAGCCCGGCGTGCTCACCCGGGTGACCGCCCTGTTCGCCCGGCGCGGCTTCAACATTCACTCCCTCGCGGTCGGGCCCACTTCAGATCCGGAGATCTCCCGGATCACCCTCGTCGTGGACGCGGCCCGCACCCCGCTCGAGCAGGTGACGAAACAGCTCAACAAGCTCGTCAACGTCATCAAGGTGGTCGAGCTCGAGCCGGACACCACGGTTCAGCGCGAGCTGCTGCTCGTCAAGGTGACGGCAACGGATGCGAACCGGGGATCGGTCCTCCAGGTGGCCGACATGTTCCGTGGCCACGTCGTCGACGTGGTTCCCGGCGCGGTCACCATCGAAGCCACCGGCTCGGCCCAAAAAATCGAGGCGCTGCTCGCCTCCTTGGCCCCCTACGGGATCAAGGAGATCGTCCAATCCGGCGCGGTCGCTATCACCCGGGGTGCCCGGGCGCTGGCCGACCGAGCCCGCAAGTAGTCCCGGCAACCCACCCGTGAAGAAGCCAGCAAGAACCCCGGGCGGAATACCGGATACGGCACGCCGCTCGCCTCGCCCGCCACGTCCCCAAGGTGGACGAGCGGGCGGGCCTCGGGCGGGTGGGAACCAACTCCACTAGTCTTTGAACCAAGCAACCTCTAAGGAGCAACACATGGCAGACATCTTCTACGATGACGACGCCGATCTGTCGATCATTCAGGAAAAGACCGTGGCCGTCATTGGCTACGGTTCGCAGGGCCACGCCCACGCACTCAACCTCCGGGATTCGGGGGTCAAGGTTGTGGTTGGCCTGCGCGAGGGATCCTCCTCCATTCCGAAGGCCACCGAGGAGGGCCTCGAGGTGGCCTCGATTGCGGACGCCACCGCCCAGGCTGACGTTGTCATGATCCTCGCCCCCGACCAGTACCAGCGCACCATCTACGCCGAGGACATCGCCCCCAATCTCAAGGAGGGTGCCGCGCTGTTCTTCGCTCACGGATTCAACATCCGGTTCGGCTACATTCAGCCCGCCGAGGGTCACGACATCTGCATGGTCGCCCCCAAGGGCCCCGGCCACACCGTACGCCGTCAGTTCGTCGACGGGCGCGGTGTGCCCAATATCGTCGCGGTGGAAAAGGACGCTTCGGGCGAAGCTTGGGATCTCGTCCTGTCCTACGCCAAGGCGATTGGCGGCACTCGGGCCGGCGTCATCAAGACGACCTTCACGGAGGAAACCGAAACCGATCTCTTCGGCGAGCAGACCGTCTTGTGCGGCGGCGTCTCCCAGCTCATCCAGTACGGCTTCGAGACCCTCACCGAGGCCGGCTACCAGCCGGAGATCGCCTACTTCGAGGTTCTCCACGAGCTCAAGCTCATCGTTGACCTCATCAACGAGGGCGGACTGACGAAGCAGCGCTGGTCCTGCTCGGACACCGCCGAATACGGCGACTACGTCTCCGGACCCCGGGTCATCACCCCGAATGTCAAGGACAACATGAAGGACGTGCTCGCCGACATCCAGTCCGGCGCCTTCGCCGAGCGGTTTATCGCCGACCAGGACGCCGGCGCGCCCGAGTTCAAGAAGATGCGAGCCGAGCACGAATCCCACCCGGTGGAAAAGGTGGGCGTCGAGCTGCGCCGCATGTTCTCCTGGGGATCCGCCGACGAGGATTACCAGGACGGCAGTGCCGCCCGCTAGTAACGCAGCGGAAGAATAACCCTCAGAAGGGGCCGCCTAGGCGGCCCCTTCGTGGTGTCCGGGCGCGCGGAATTACCTCGTGTCCCGGCTGACCGTCTTCTCCGCCGGCACCTTCTCGCTCTCATCCACCGAGCTGGCGTGTGCGGATCGACCGACGTGCCCGTGGCCAAGCGCGCTGCGCAGCAAAAGCAGGGTGGTCTCGGTTGTTTCGGCCTCGTCGGCGCCCTGGGCAATGGCGCGGACGGCACCGTCGATCATGCCCTGGACCAGCCTGGCCGCTAGCTCGGCATTCGGTGCCCGGCAGCCCGCGGCGATCTGGCACAGGGGGGCCAGCAGCCGCTCGTGCCAGGCGTGGAGGCGCTCGCGGTGCTCCTCGCCGATGGGCACGGCATCCACCGAGCTCGTGCAGTAGTGGGAGCGTGCCGCCCCTAGTGAGGCACGGACGTAGGCTTCGATCTGCTCCATGGGAGAATCCCCGGCCTCGTTGATCGCATCCTCGAGCTTAGCCACCGCCTTATCCATGAGGTAATCGAGAGCTCCCATGAGGAGATCCGCGCTCGTGGGGTAGTAGTGGTAGACCGCGGTGCGGGACATTCCCGCTCGGCGAGCTGCCGCCGACGGATTGAGTGCCGTGGGTCCGCCCTCGTTGAGGATCTGCGCCGCCGCTGCCAGGATATTTGCCTCACGCATGGCCCGATGCTCGGCCACTGTATTCGCCTCGATCTTTGGCACGCGTTCCCTCCATTTAGGTGATACTTATTTCCATCTTAACGTGAGCGTCAATCCTCACACCTTTCTCAGTTTACCGACAAGGTGTCAGTATGTTATCGTCAACCTGTCGATAAAACTTTGGGAGTACATCATGAACAACACCAAGCGCTGGTGGGCGCTAGTTTCCATCGCCCTCGCGGTGGCCCTCGTTGTCATGGACGGGACGATTGCCAATGTTGCCCTGCCCGTGGTTATTCGCGACCTGGATCTTAGCTCCTCGGCCGCTCAGTGGGTCAACGCCATTTACTCACTCGTCCTCGCCTCCCTCATCATCACTGCGGGCCGGGCCGGGGACATGCTGGGCCGACGCAAGGTAGCCGTTGCCGGCCTCGCCATCTTTACCCTCGGCTCGCTCGGGGCGGGTCTCGCGGTCGGCACCACCACCCTGCTGGCGGCCCGCACCGTTCAGGGTGTGGGGGCGGCCTGCGTGCTGCCAGCCACGCTGTCCACGATCAACGCCACCTTCTCCGGACGCGAGCGCTCGATTGCCTTTGCCGTCTACGGCTCGATGATCGGCGGCATGGCGGCGGTGGGTCCGCTCGTGGGTGGATGGCTCACCGAATCAGCCTCCTGGCGGTGGGCCTTCTGGCTCACCGTCCCGCTCGGCCTGCTCGCCCTCCTCGGCATTCGCTTCTTCGCGCCGAATACCGCCAATGAGGGGGCGACCTCCTTCGATGTGCCGGGAACGCTGCTCGCCACGGGCGGACTCGCAGCTATCGTCTTTGCCCTTATCCAATCCACCTCGTGGGGCTGGCGACATGCTCAGGACGGTTCTTCTTCCCCGCTGCTTGTCGTGCTCGTTGCGGGCGTGCTTCTCCTCGCTGTCTTCTGCTGGCTGGAGGCTCGCCGGGAGCGGGCTGGGCGGAGCGTCCTCGTCCATCTTTCCCTGCTGAAGATTCGCACCTTCGGCCTCGGCTCCTTCACCGCCTTCGTTGTTTCACTCGGCGAATTCGGCCTCATCTTTGTCCTGCCGCTGCTCCTCCAGGGCGCGCTCGGCTACGGGGCGATCGGCACCGGCTGGTTGATGATGGCGCTGGCATTGGGTACCTTTGCCGCCTCCGGGCTCGTTCCCCGGCTCGCCGGCCGCCTCGGCACCGTGGCCCTCGTGCGCCTCGGTCTCGCCTTCGAGGTGGTGGCCCTCGTTCTGCTGGCCTGGCTGCTGCCGAATACCGGGTGGCAGGTCACCGCCTCCCTCGCCCTCTACGGCGCAGGCATCGGCCTGGCGAGCGCCCAGCTCACCGACACCATCATGAGCGATGTGCCGGTTCGGCTTTCCGGCGAGGCATCTGGCATGCAGACAACGGTCCGCCAGCTCGGCTCGGCCATGGGTGTGGCCACCCTTGGCGGGCTCATGATCGGCCGGCTCACCGCCTTTGTCTCCGATCGCTTTGCCGCGGCGGGACTCGACCGCACCGGTGAGCTTGCCCGAGCCGTTCACGAATCGGCGGGAGCGGCCGTTCCCGGCATTGCCGCCGCCGATGAGGCGGCGGGCAGCATTGCCCGGATCGCCCTCATCGATGCCTCCCGCATCGCCATTGCCGTCGCCGCACTCGTCCTGCTGGCTGGTCTCATCGCCGCCCTTGCCCTGCCCAACCGCGTGACCGATGCGGGTGATGGCGGGGTCGAGGGTGATGCTGGAGCCGGCGCCGATGACGCCGAGTCCACCTCCTCGACCCTCCGGGAGCAAGACGGGCCGGAAGACGACTCGGGTGCCGCTGATGCTCTGCGAGATCAGCACCGGCCGCGCCAGCACCGGGTAGACCAGGCTGCTCGCTAAGACAGGCCGGTGGAACAAGCCGTTAAACCTGAGCGCGTGGCTTATGGTCGGCGCCAGGCCGCTGCAGCTGGCGAACGGTAAGCTCGCTCACGGGCTTGAACCGCAGGTCACGCGGGCGCTCAATAGGCCACAACCGGCGTCATAGTGCGGATTTAGATGATGAGAGTTGATACTCTCGAGGTTCACCTATGCAGGAGGATTATTGTGAAGCGTTTCGCGTTGATTGCTGCCGGAGCCCTCGTCCTTGCGGGCTGCTCGGACAGCTCCGGAACCGAGGAGGAGACCACGGCTCCCGAAGAGGTCGCCACGGAGGCCACCACCGAGCCCGCGGAGACCGAGGAAGCCACAACCGAGGCTGCGACCGAGGAACCGAGCGAGGAAGCCACCACGGATGCTCCGGAGCAGGAGGCCACCGCGGAATCTGCGGCCGGCGCGGTCAGCCACGACTGCGCGAGTGTCACCCTGCCCTCCGGCATGAACGAGCAGGGCGGTGGCGTGTGGGCCTCCGATAACGCCGAGGCCAAGCTCATCTGCCTCAACGTGCATTCGGCCGGAGAGGCCAAGGGCAAGCGCGTGGGTGAGATCAAGCGCGAGGTGCGTGGGCGCAGCGAGGTCCACGATGTTGAGGTGCGCGAGGATCACTACTCCTTCCGCATCGAGCTTGGCAATGAGACCATCAACGAGTACGGCGTCTTCGAAGGCGGCAAGGCCGCCATTCTCTCCTGGACCGGTGACGACAGCGAGTTCCGCTCGGCCGCCGATACCCTCGAGGTGAAGTAGCACTAGTGATGCTGGGGCGGGGGAGAAGATCCCCCGCCCCTTCGTCGTCTTAACCGTCCCGCCGCGGTCATCTGCTGGACTTCGCCGGCCGGACGCTGCCACCACGTTGTCGCTGACCACCGCGCCCTCGCCACCCGCCCCGCGATCCCCCGGTGGCCTGGTTCGCCATATGAAACCTCAAAACGCCGCGTGGGCGGCGTCGATATGGTGGGGCCATGGGAATTAAGCTTGCCGTCATTGCCGGCGATGGAATCGGCCCGGAGGTGACCGGCGAGGCCCTCAAGGTCTTGCGCGCCACCACCGATATTGAGGTGACCGAATTCGATTTGGGCGCCCGCCGCTATCACGCCACCGGAGACGTGCTGCCGGAGGAGGATCTGGAGCAGATCGCCTCCCACGATGCTATTGTGCTTGGCGCCATCGGAGATCCAAGCGTTCCCTCCGGTCTGCTCGAGCGGGGCCTGCTACTCAAGCTTCGCTTCGCTCTCGACCACTACGTCAACCTGCGCCCGGCGCGCACGTATCCGGGCGTGCCCACCCCGCTCAAGGGGGACCCTGAGGTTGACCTGCTTGTGTGCCGGGAGGGTACCGAGGGACTCTATGTGGGAAATGGTGGGGCGGTGCGCCGGGGAACCGATGCGGAAATCGCCACCGAGGTCTCGGTCAACACCGCCTACGGGGTCCGCCGCATCGCCTCCTATGCCGCGGCTCAGGCGGCCCGCCGTCGCGGCAAGCTCACCCTCGTGCACAAACACAATGTCCTCGTCCACGCCGGAGACATGTGGCGTCGAATCTGCGAGGAAGAGGCCGCCCACGCCGGGGTTGAGCTCGACTACCTGCACGTCGATGCCGCAACGATTCTGCTCGTCACCGACCCGAGTCGATTCGACGTCATCGTCACCGACAATCTCTTTGGCGATATCCTCACCGACGAGGTGGGCGCCATTACCGGCGGGATCGGTCTCGCCGCCTCCGGCAACCTCAACCCATCCGGAGAATATCCCTCGATGTTCGAACCGGTGCACGGCTCGGCCCCCGATATTGTGGGCACGAACACCGCAGACCCCATTGCCGCTATCGCCTCCGCGGCCCTCCTCCTCGACCACCTGGGCAAGGAGGATGAGGCCGGACGCGTACGCCGCGCCATCGACGAGCACATGCGCTCGCGCGCCGACCACAGCTTTGCTGACATGACCACCACCGGCATTGGTGCCGACGTGGTGTCCCGGATTGGAAAGGACCACGAATGACTCTCGACGAGGCGGCTGCTCGCCCCATTCCCAGCGCTGACGAGCTCGAGGGGCGGTGGACACTGGTACCCAATCCGAATCCGGCTACGGACAAGGAGCGGCGGACAGCTCTCGCGCATCCGGGATTTGGCACCCAGTTCACGGATCACATGGCCAGGGCGTCGTATCGCAATGGCAGCTGGACAGATCGGCGGATCGAATCCTATGGTCCGCTCGCTCTCGATCCGGCCGCCGCCGTCCTCCACTACGGGCAGGAGATCTTCGAGGGCCTCAAGGCCTACCGCCACGATGATGGTGGGATCTGGACCTTCCGCCCCTCCTACAATGCTCACCGTTTCAATGCCTCGGCTCGCCGCCTCGCCATGCCGGAGCTCGATCCGGAGGACTTCCTCGCCTCCCTCGTCGGCCTCGTGCGAGCCGATCGCGACTGGGTTCCGGAAGGGGAGGGCACCTCCCTCTACCTGCGCCCCTACGCCTTCGCCTCCGAGCCCTTCCTCGGGGTGCGGGCGGCCCGCGAGCTGGAATACCTCGTCATTGCCTCCCCGTCCGGCGCCTACTTCACCGGCGGGCTCAGCCCCATCGACGTGTGGGTGACCCGTCAGTACCATCGCGCCGGCCCGGGCGGCATGGGAGCGGCGAAGACCGGCGGCAACTATGCCTCCTCGCTGCTGGCCAAGGAGGAAATGGCGAAGTCCGGCTTCGACGAGGTGTGCTTCCTCGACGCGGCCAGCGCTCAAATTATTGATGAGCTTGGCGGCATGAATGTCTTTGTTGTGCGGGCCGATGGATCGGTGGCCACCCCCGCCCTGTCCGGCACCATTCTCGCCGGCGGCACCCGCTCCGCCATCCTCACCCTGCTGCGTGACCGGGGTATTAAGGCCTCCGAGACCGCGATCCGCCTCTCCGATCTCATCGCCGACATTGAGTCGGGAGACGTCGTCGAGATGTTCGCCTGCGGGACCGCCGCCGTTGTCACCCCGATCGGTCGCCTTGCCGGCGACGATTTTGACGTCTCCCTCGAGGCCGGAGACATCACCCGCTCGATTCACGCCGAGCTCACCGATATTCAGCTCGGCCGGGCCACCGACCGACACGGCTGGAACTACCGGCTCGTCTGATCCACCACTGCGCGGCACAGATCCGCAACGGGACGGGGGCGGCGGGTGCCGCCCCCACCTTGTGTCCTGAAAAAGGTGGGGTGAGCCTAGGCTCGTTTGCGAGGGCCGAACACCGAGGAACCGACGCGGATGATGGTGGAGCCCTCGGTGAGGGCGAGGCGCCAATCGGCGGACATGCCCATGGACAGTTCGGTGATCTCGTGGCCGGCCTCGGTGAGTTTATCGCCAAGCTCGCGCACGGTGGCAAAGGAGCGGCGGATCTCCGCCTCGCTATCGGTGTGGGCGCCGATTGTCATGAGGCCGGTGAGACGGAGCCGGTCAAGCTCGGCGACCTCGTCGGCCAGGCGGGCCGCCTCGGCGGGCTCGATTCCGTACTGGGTGGTGGCCCCGGAGGAGTTGATCTGCAGATAAACCTCGCGGGTGACCCCCTGGCGCTCGCACAGGGTGTTGATGCGGCGGGCGGTCTTCACCCGGTCGATCGTCTCGATGACCTGGGCGTAGGCAACGGCGTCGCGCGCCTTATTGGACTGCACGTGACCGATGACGTGGACCTCGTGGGCGGGGGCGTCGGCGAGAGCCTCCTCAGAGGCCACAAGCTGTTGAATGATGTTGTGCCCAAGCAGGTTCGCCCCGGCCTCGAGGGCCCGGGTGATATCGGCGGGGGACTGGTGCTTGGCGGCAAGGAGAATACGGGCTCGGGGATTGAGCTCGCGTACCTCGTCGGCAAGTTCCCGATAGCGCTCGGCAATTGTTGTCATTTCACCTCTCCAATGCGAATGAGCTGGCAGGCGGGCGTCTCGACGCTGGCGGCGACGTCGAGGACGGCGACAAATTCCATGTCTCGGCTGTCCTCCCCATCGTCAATCACCTGGCGGAGCAACCAGAGCTTACCGCAGTTTTCGGCGAGCCCGGGGCTGATGCCCTGGAGTTCGAGATCGGTGGCATCCACGCCCTCCTCGCAGGAGAAGAACTCGCCCGATCGGCTTCCGGTGTCCGCGCCCAGCCACTCGTGAGAATCAAAGTAGGAGTCGAGGAACTCATCCCACTGCTCACTGGAAATCCGCGGCAGGCCGTCGAAGCGGTCGATGGACTGGCGGGACAGGAGAGCAAGCTGCTCGACATCGTCATTGGCGGCGGCCTCAACGAAGCGCCAGATCCAGTTCCGGCCCGCCGTTTTCAGCGCGTGCCGGTTCTGGTTGAGGTTGATTGAGCCATCCTCATTGGCGCCGAAGGCCCGCTCGGTATCGCCCTGGGGGATGGTCTCGCGGGCGGCGAGATCCTCCTCGGATACCGCGCCATCGGCCAGGGCCTCCCACTCCATGATGAGGGAGGAGTCGACCGAGGCGATAAGCTCGGCGAGCCAGTCGATGATGTCGGTCAGTTCCTCGGTGGTTTTCTCCTCGGGCACGATCTGGCGCAGCGCCTTGTACGTGTCGGTGAGATAGCGCAGCACGACGCCCTCGGAGCGGGCGACGTCGTAGCGAGAGACGAGATCGGAGAAGGTCATCGCGTTTTCCACCATGGCCCGCACGATCGACTTTTCTGATAGTTCGTGATCGCGCACCCACGGATTGGATTGCGCGTAGGTCTCGAAGGCCGGCTCGAGAAGATCGGCGAGCGGCTTCGGCCAGGTGATCTCGTCGAGCCTTGCCATCCGCTCGTTGTACTCCAAGCCCTCCGCCTTCATCGCGGCCATCGCCTCATCGCGCGCCGCGCGCCGCTGCGCGAAGAGCACCGGGCGCGGATCCTCCTGAACCGCCTCGATGACTGACAGCACATTGAGGGCGTAGTCGGGATCCTCCTCATCGAGAAGATCGAGAGCGGCCAGGGCGAACGGGGACAGCGGAGCGTTGAGCGCGAAGTCATCGGGCACCTCGGCCGTCAGCTCGATGGCCCCACCCTCGTGGGTCGCTCGCCAATCCCGGTCGTGATGCTCGATGACGCCGGCGGAGCGCAGCGAAAAGTAGATGTCGATGGCGGAGCGGATGAGCGGATTGGCGGCGCGCTCGGGCTCGTGATTGTCGGTGATGAGGGAGATGATGCCGGGGAGGGGATCTCCCGGGCGGGCCAGCAGATTGAGCATCATCGCATGCGTCATCCTCATCTGCGAGGTGAGCGTTTCCGGCCGTGCCTCAATGAGCCGCTCAAAGGTGGCCTTCGTCCAGTTGACCTTTCCCTCGGGCGCCTTCTTCAGCTGTGGCTTCTTTTTCGAGCCCTCGGCCTTGGCGAGTGCCTTCTTGTTCTCCACCTCGTGCTCGGGAGCCAGGGCCACCACCTCGCCGGTGGTGTCGAAGCCGGCCCGGCCGGCCCGACCGGCAATCTGATGGAATTCGCGGGCCGATAGCTGCCGGGATCGCGTCCCATCGTATTTGACGAGCGAAGTGAAGCAGACGGTGCGGATGGGAACGTTGATGCCCACGCCGAGGGTGTCGGTTCCGCAGATGACCCGGAGCAGGCCCTGCTGGGCGAGCCGCTCGACGAGGCGGCGATAACGCGGCAACATGCCGGCGTGATGGACCCCGACGCCCGCACGAACGAGCCGGGACAAGATGGAGCCAAAACCGGGGCCGAAACGGAAGTCCCCGATTGCCTCGGCAATGGCTTCCTTCTGCGCCTTGGTGGCGATGGCGATGGAACGCAGCTCGGTGGCCGAGGACACCGCCTGGGCCTGGGTGAAGTGAACGACGTAGACGGGTGCTCGGTGGGTCTCCACGAGCTCCTTGATCGTCTCGCTCATCGTGTCCACCCGATATTCAAAGCTCAAGGGGACGGGGCGTTCCGCATTGTCAATGACGCTGACCTCGCGTCCGGTGCGCCGCTCCAGATCCGCCACGAAGCCGCTGACATCACCGAGCGTGGCCGATAGGAGAACGTGCTGGGCCCGGTTCAACACGAGGAGCGGCACCTGCCAGGCCCACCCGCGATCTGGCTCGGAGTAGAAGTGGAACTCATCGGCAATGATGGAATCGATGTCCGCCCCGGGTCCCTCACGCAGGGCGAGATTGGCGAGAATCTCCGCCGTGCAGCAGATAATCGGGGCCTCCGGGTTGATGGTGGAATCCCCGGTCACCATGCCGACGTTGGCGGCTCCAAAGAGACCGATGAGATCGAAGAACTTCTCCGAGACGAGAGCCTTGAGCGGGGCGGTGTAGTAGCCGCCCCCGCCCCGAGCCAGCTGGGCGAACAGCACCGCCATGGCAATGAGGGACTTCCCCGATCCGGTGGGGGTGGCGACGATGAGATGATCTCCTGCCAGCGCGGCAAGAAGCGATTCTTCCTGATGCGGATAGAGCTCACGCCCGGTTGACCGGGCCCAGGCCACAAAGGCGTCATACACGGCATCATCCGGTGGATTGAGGCCGTAGTCATCTTCCAGGCGGTCAAGAGCATCATTGAGCGGTGCATCGATCTTCACCCCTCCAGGGTGCCACACTCGCCAAACGAATCCTGCTGCGCCGATCGCCCGCGCTCCGCCAAGCCGCCCGCCTCGCCCCACGTGCAAGAGATGATGGAAGGACAAGATGGACTTGTGCGTGAGTTCACAGGCAAAAACCGAGATCTGAGTTTGTCGGCGGGAAGGCGGACGAGTAAGCTTTCTTGGTGTTGCGCACCGCTAGCTCAACTGGCAGAGCAGCTGACTCTTAATCAGCGGGTTCAGGGTTCGAGTCCCTGGCGGTGTACCA
>JAUNVM010000026.1:0-1496 GCA_030537635.1 Flaviflexus sp.
ATGTTGAGCTCTCCTCGGCGCAGGTAGGCGCCGATGACGGCCCTCCGGTCAGTCTCGCATTCGACCGCCTCGGCGAAGGCGGCGAAGGCTGCCGCTCCCTCGAGGGTCGGATCGGCGCCGATGGCGCGGAGTGCCTTGCCCAGTACGGTGCCGGGTGTGGGCGGGAGGAGTTCGACGCGGAATTGCTCGCCAGGCCCGAAGACGAAGAAGACTTCCTCCCCCAGCCCAATGCCCTGGTCGAGGAGCTCGGAGCGGACGGAGCCGAGAGCCGGCTGGGTGTTGGTGTAGTAGAAGGATTGGGTGCCGGCACCTGAGGGCCACACCTTTCGCTCGCCGGGCACGAGCCCAACAATGGTGGCGAGGGCGGAGGAGCACAGGAGGCCGCTGCCGCGCAGGTGATCGGAGTTGATCACGTCCGCCATGAGCCATTCATCGCCGCGGCGATAATATCCGGCGGATTCGGTGGGATGTTTCAATGCCGGGTGATCCTCGGCGGCCCGCAAGGTCACCTGGGTGGCTTCAAGTTTGAAGGGCGGGGCTGAGGCATAGGCGTATACCGAGTTGGGAGAGACCCCGAAGCGGTCGGTGAGAGAGTCGATGATGATGGAGATGGATTCGCTTCCACCCGCCTCCTCGAGGATCTTCGCGATCTCGTCACGGATCGAGGTGTACTCGGGCATGCCCCACTCGGTCAGGCCGAAGTTCCACCGATTAATGCGGACGATCTCCGGATTGCGGCCCAGAGCATTGCGCAGCGAGTTCTTTGCGCCCCGGCCAATGGCATGCTGAATCTCGTCCACGGTCATGGGCTGACCGGCCACGGAGAGCACCGCTGCGGCGTATTCCTCCATGCTGTGCGTGGCAAGGATAACCGATTCCCCGTAGGTGGCGATCTCGAGGTAGTCGAGCCAGTCAAGAAGCCAGGCAGGCCGACCAGTTTCCTCGTTAGAGCCGAGGAAGACGGCGGCAAGGGGAACTGTTCCGTGCTTGTCAGCGAGCTCGCCAAGGCGATCGACGGTGGTCTGACCGGCCGTTTTCACCGTGGGTGCAGCGCACCAGCCGTCAACGATTTCGTAGCTCTCATCGAGTTTGTCGAGGATGCGCCACACCGGCTGATCCACGGCCGGCACGACGTCCTCTAGCACCGGATAGTCGCGGGTGAGCTCGGCCAGCGGGGTGGGGATGGTGGTGCGTTGACGCACGAGGGAGACAATCTCCTTGAGATCTTCTTTGCGCAGCAAAACCGCGAGCGCATCCTGGGCCTTGCGTTCGACGAGGCGAATGGCCTCGCGGGTGACGTCCCAGATATCGCCAAGTTCGGCAAGGGTGGCCGGATGATCGGCGAAGGTTCGCTCGCGCAGCACGTTGATATCTCGCTCGCTCAGGGTGTGGAAGAAGCTCTCGAGAATATCGGCGAGGGTCCTGCCGCCCGGATAAACCTCCTCGGCATTGAGCGCCACTAATCTCGCATGGGCTGCCTGAATCTCGGGCGGGGC
>JAUNVM010000026.1:1596-33598 GCA_030537635.1 Flaviflexus sp.
GCAAATCGCGGAACCTGCGATAGCGCTGACGTAACACATTGGCCGCCCGGGAGGGCAGATCGATTGAGTCGATTTCGAGCTCACCGGGCAGCGTGGGCATGAGCTGCTCCAGCGTGGCGTATTGCAGATGCTTCTTCGCGTAGTCAGCGCACCGCCTCACCGTGTCCGCTCGCTCTTCCTCGCTCGCCGCCGAGACTTCTGCCTGCCAATCACCGTCGAGACGTCCCTCAATCCACGGGAAGAGATCTCGCCAGGTTGCCACGTTGCACCCTCTTTTCGTCAGTTACGGCCGATCCTCCGGACGCTCCCCGGAGGTCCTGCCCCTAGGAGGTCTTGTCTTTGAACCAGGACCATGTCACCCGGACAAGCCGCGATACAGCACGCCACAGGTCATGGCAGGAACTGCAGTGTCCCGACCGATGCTCCGCTCGGTGTTTGGCCGGCGCGGATGTTGCGGCAGAGGCGCCCGCGCCTCGGCTCGCACGCTCCTTGGCCTCATCGGCTGATCCTTCGCGAGATCCCGGGCCGGAATCCGTCGCGGCCCCCTCAGCGGATGGGCCTGATTCCTCGCCCAATCCTGCGCCGGAACCCTCGCCAGTTCCCTCTGCGGACTCGGTGCCGGCTTCGTTTCCAGAATCGGTGTCCGCTTCACGGGCGGCTGCGACGGATGAGGGCGAGGCACCGGCCACGGCCTTGTCCTCGCTCATCTCGGAGCTGTCCTTGAGACTCTTTTCGGAGCTGGCTTCTACGTTCTTCTCGCTCAAGGCCTCGCCGTCAGCGCGGTCATGGATGCCGTCGCGGTCGGCGCCTTCGAGGGTGATGCCGCGCTCGGCGATGAGGGCGGCGGCCGGCTCTGCGAGGAGCTCCCAGGGGATGTACCGGCGAATAATGCCGCAGTGGCGACGGGTGCTCGGTTCCGCCTCAACCTCGGTGGTCGCGGACGCAATGAGTTCCTCGTCGACTCCGAGAACTTCGGCCAGCCAGATCATGGCAGGTCCATCGGAGAGACGCTGGTAGGTGGTGCGGGCCGAAAGATTCGGTTCCTTGCGCGTATATGTTTCCGCCTCGACCCCGACCTGCTCGCGGAACCAGGAGCACATGTGCTCACGCTGGGACGAATACCATTCCTCCTCAAGACCGGCCATGGCATCAGACATGGGCCGGTTCTCGGGCATGGTCTCAAGCAGGTTCGCAAATGTGCGCACGTCGAAGTCGATGTCGGTCATAGCGGCCTTCCGTCTTGGCGTTGTTCCTAGGGTAGTGGATGTTGATGGGAGCCGAGAAAGGAATGTAGGCGAGCCCAAGAAATACCTGATATTTTCCCGGGATTCTCCTAGGTTTTGGTATTGGGAACGAGATCGTGGGGGCCAATAAACCCGATGTGGATCTTGCCTGTGGGGCCGCCGAGGTCATCATAAAAGTAGAGGCGGGGGCTGAGGCTGCCGCCGCCCTCGGAAATTTTCAGGTGCGCCTCCATAAACACCTGGCCATCCACCGCTTCCTCAATCTGCGAATCGCAGGGAAACATGCGCAGGCTGCGGAACCGCGCGCTCTGCCGCACCGTATCGGATTCCTTCATGGCCACCTTGGAGGGATTGATAGAGGTATGGCCCGAGTGCTGGCACCAGAGGTAGAAACCGCCGGTGAAGGAATCATCAAGGTTTTCTCTGGCGTACCGATGCAGGGACTGCAGGCCCCGCCACAGGGTGTTGGCCCAGACCGAGCTCATGGGGTGGCTTTCGAGCCGATCAACGTCGCGAACAACATCCTCGGGTATGACGAGCAGGTCGCTGAGATACACCTGGCCCTGCAAGACAGCCTCTTGAATGGTCGACACCGTGTCATCCGGGCCGTCCGGGCTACTCGTCTCCAGGTCGGTAAGGTCATCAATCCAGCCGGCCTCGGTGCCGGCCCGGGTCAGCCGCTCCACCTGTCCGAGAAGGGAGTTGCGGGCCTCCTCGCATTCGATCAGCATTCGCCGCAGCTCATCCAGTTCGGCTTCGAGCTGCGCACACTTGTCTTCCAGGGACTCGATCTCATCCTCAAGGCTGGGCTCTTCAACGGCCTCAACGGACTGGGCAAAATCGCGTAGCGCCTTATGGGGCAGCAGATTGACCGAGCGCTGCTCGACCCGGGAGGCCGGCTGACTGCGACCCCCGCTGATGAGCTTTGAATAGGGGTAGAAGCGGTGGGCGCGCGGATTTGTGAGGTTCTCGGTGCCGTAGACGCGGACGGCCCCACCCCACACCGCCATATCCGGCTGCATCCGACGGAATTCGTCCTGGGCTCCCGACGTCAGGGCAATAACCCTGGCCAAACCCACCAGTCGGTCCGCCAGCTCATTGGCCATCTCCACATCATCACCCAGGGGCGGGTCCGATCGGTACGTGACCACGACAAGGGGAAGCCTGCGGTACTGGGCGAAGATCTCTTCCTCGAGCTTCGCGGCCTCCCCCGGCTCCAAGGTCACCGGGTTGGCAACAATTTCGCTGCCGCCCAGGCGGGCATCGGTTCCCACCTGCAACAGGGCCCGCACCAGGTGCGCCCTTCCGGGCGCATAGATCGCAGAATAGTTTGCCCCATCGGCCTCGTTGTCGATCCACACGTGGATCCGGTCCTGGAGGGCCACCACCCGAATCCGGGTGAGGACGGTGGCCTCGTGAATATTCTTCTTCGTGCTCTCCACGACGAATCCGCATTGGTCCTCAAACATCTTGACCGAGACCTTGCGCGGCCCACCATCATCAGACCAGAACTTATAGCTGCCCTCGGCCAGGGGTTCACTCATGTCCCCGTCGTCCCCAGGGCCGGCCCCGCCCGAAGATCCATCAGCCGCAGCATTGCTCGCGTGGCCAATATCGCCGGGGGCAGGGTTAACTGCGGGATCGGTGTCTTCCGCACCAGCATCATCGGTGGCTGTATCTGCACCATAGGCAGCATCTCGGGCGGCGGCGCCGGGCCCCTCGAACTTCTCGCCCCGGGCCCATCTGGAGACCATGAGGAGGGCGTGCTGAAGCGCCGCATTCGGGTCATTCACCCGTGCGTTCCAGAGAACCCTTGAGATTGTGGCCATGGCGCAAGTCTATGGAGATTTTCCGACAAATACCTGGGAATGGTCAGCTGTTCACACCGCCTGCGCGGCCGTACCGGGAGAGCAAAGAGTGGGGTGCATGGCGGGGCGGGACAATGGGGTCAATGGTGGGGATGGAGGAAGGAAGTGGCCGGCCCGCGACCGCTCCCCAGCCGCACACGTGTCCCGGTACGCCCTATCGGCGAAGTGCTGGCCTCTCGCGGACCGGCGACCGCGGTGACTCTCTCCTTATACCCTTCCACCGAGATCCACCGTGAGAATAGAGCCGGAGTCCCGCACGGTTGCGGGACTCCGGCCTGGGCCTGCGGGGGTCACCACGTTCCCGCGGCCCCGGAAAGCTAAGCTTTCCGCCACGCCTCGGCATCGCAGACTATGACACCGAGACGGAGCTGATAGGCATCATGTGCCCGGGGTCGGAGGTCGATGTAGGTGGTTAGACCCACCAAACAATTCGATCCCGGCTCCTAGAAGACGGTGTAGCCGCCATCAACCGTGATAACTGATCCGGTCACGAAGGAGGATGCCTCGGAGGCCAGGTAGATGAGCACGCCGGAAAGCTCGGAGGGCACTCCGTAGCGTTTCATCGGGGCGTCATCGATCCAGTGCCGCTGGAAGCGTGGCTCGTCAACCGGGGACATGTCAGTTTTCATATATCCGGGGGCAATCGCGTTGACGCGCACCCCGAGTGGCCCCCATTCGGCAGCCAGCGACCGTGTGAGATGGTGTACGGCGGCCTTGGAGGCGTTATAAGCTGGCTGCCATTGCGGTCGGTTGACGATCATGCCCGACATAGATCCAATGTTGATGATCGACCCGGATCCCGCCTCGACCATCTCCCGCCCTACAGATTGGCACATCATCCACACAGCGTTGAGGTTGACGTCGATAACGTGATGCCACTCTTCGTCCTGGACGTCGAGAGCATCGCCGTGAATGCAAGCACCGGCATTGTTGACCAGCACGTCAATCTGGCCAAATTCTGCCAATGTCGCTGCGACCAGTTCATCACAGACCTCCCGGCGGGTGAGATCACCGAGGTGGGTGGCAACACCGAGATCGGCCTCGGCCTGAACGAGGCGGGTTGTCTCGCTTAACCACTGCTCATCCCTGCCGGCCAGCATGAGATTCTTGATTCCTGCCCGGGCCAGGGTAAGGGCAAATTCTCGGCCGAGGCCACGGCTGGCACCAGTGATAATTGCTGTCTTCATTGACAGATCGAAGATATTCATTGCTTCTCCCGTAGTGGGGGAGCCACCCGGCTCCCCCACCTACTTTTCAGCGTTACTTTTCCTGACCGGGCAGGCCCTCATAAGCGATGTTGCCGCTCTTGAGGTTGTCATCCACCAGGTCGGGAATGGTCTTGACGAAGTCCTTGTGGCCGGTAACCACGTGTTCCATGGCTTGACCAACGTTGTCCGGATTGATCTCAGGCATCTCGTAGATAAGCTCGGCCTTTTCCGTGCTGTCATCACGGGCCAGCTGCGCCACATAGGCGAGGCCGGCGGCGAGCTGAACGGTGCCGTGCTGGAGGAACGTGCCGACCATCTCGCCATCTTCTACGGCGCGCAGACCATCCTCGATGCCGTCAATTCCAACGACCTTGACGTCAGTCATACCCTTTTCGTGGAGGGCCTGAATAGCGCCGAGCGCCATATCGTCGTTCTGGGAGAGAACGCCATCAATGTCGTCACCGAAGGCAGAGATCCAGTTGGACATGCGGTTGACGGCCTCATCGCGGTTCCAGTTCGCGGTCTCATCCGCGAGCACCTTGATGTTCGGGTAGGCGTCCAGAGCTTCCTGGTTACCCTTGCCGCGGTTAATTTCGCCGGATCCTCCGAGCGGGCCGCGCAGGATGACAATATTGCCTTCCCCACCCATCGCCTCGAAGAGCATCTCAGCTTGATCGCGGCCGGCCTTGACGTCATCAGGCTGAACAGAGCCGGACAGTTCATCAGAATCCAGGGCCGCATTACAGTCGATGATGGGAATGCCGGCGGCCTTGGCACGCTCGATCTGCGGCGCCAACGAATCCTGCTGCACCGGGACGATGACGATGCCGTCTACCCCCTGGTCAATGAACTGTTCAACCTGGCTGGCCTGGGTGGACACGTCCATCGAGGCCGAATTCCAGAGGAGCTCAATGTTGCGCTCCTTAGCGTACTCCTCCATGCCGTCCTTGCCAGCGGTAAGGAAGGAGCTCATGTCGTAGACGGTGACGCCGACGGTGATGGGTGCGAGATCCGAATCAGAATCTCCGTTATTAGCAGGGTCTCCCGCGCCGCAGGCGCTGACGAAGAGACACGAGCTGAGGGCGAAGGCTCCAATGGCCTTCGTGCGTTGTCCAAACATGTTGCTCACCTTTCGAGTTGAGTTATGTGGAGTGGCAGTGTTGGTGAAGTGTCACCTCACGACCCGGATTGCCGGTGCATGAAGGTGGTCGGAGTGGAGGGCGGAGGACCGGACGAGCCGGAGTGGGTTCGGGCGGGCCGGTAGCCCTGATGTTGTGGACCCGCCCGAACACGTGGATGCGGTCATCAAGAGTCTTGTCGGCGCTTGGTGGACCACACGTCAACCGACACAGCGGCGACGATGAGAAGGCCCTTGACGACGCTCTGCCAGTAGGTCGGCACTGTGAGGATGTCGAGACCGTTATTGAGGGTCTGCATGAGGAGCAGGCCAAGCGCGGTTCCCCACACGGTTCCCCGGCCGCCAAGTAGTGACGCACCGCCGATGACGACTGCAGCAATCGAGTCGAGCTCAAAGCCCTGGCCGAGCGAAGGCGGACCGGAAATGACGCGAGAGGACAGCATGAGACCGGAGATGCCGGCGAGGAGGCCCGAAATGGCGTAGACGCGGAACAGCACCCACTTAGTACGGATACCGGCGATGCCGGCCGCCTCGGCGTTGCCGCCCACCGCATACACCTGCATGCCGAACACCGTGCGCTTCATGACGACGGCGAGGATAACGATACCGAGGATCATAGCGATCACCGGAATGGTGAGACCAAAGAGGCGGGTGTTGGCGATCCAACCGTAGGAGTCGGGCAGACCGTTGATGGGTGCGCCGCCGCCGATGGCATATGCAACGCCAGATGCTGCGGTCATGGTGCCGAGCGTGGCAATGAAGGGTGGCAGGTTGAGGTTAGCAACGAGGACACCGTTAATCATTCCGACGATGGTGCCGGCGAGGATCGCGGCGATGATGGGAAGCCACCAATTGTCCCGCACGTTGACGGACACCCAGGCCCCCGTCATGGCGGCTACGGCGATGGTGGATCCGGGTGAAAGGTCAATACCGCCGGTGAGGATCACCAGGGTCTGCCCAAGAGCGATAAGTGCGAAGGGCGCAGCCGCAATCATGATGTTCTGCAGATTGTCGAGCGTCGCAAAACGACCGGACTTGTAACTGAAGAACGCAATGATCAGCAGCATCACCCACACCATCGCGTAGCGGATGGCGAAGTTCTTCACCTTTTCTGAGTTCAGCTTGCTCATCGGAGCCTCCTAGCTTCGAAAGCGATTGTTGTGATCACGGCTTACCTTTCTTGTCAGGTACCTTGTCCCTCGCGTCGGGGCGCTCGGCGACACCCTGCCCGGAGGCCGCAAGGAAGATAACTTCCTGGGCATCGGGGGAAACAAGTTCTTCTCGATTCAGTTCCGCCTGAATCACCCCGTCACGCATGACGAGAGTGCGGTTGGACAGGCCAAGGACCTCGTTGATGTCCGAGGAGACGAGGAGAATCCCCATACCCTTCTTCGCGAGGTCAACAATGAGGTGGTAGAGCTCCGAGCGGGCACCGACGTCAACACCTCGCGTGGGCTCGTCGAGGAGCAGTAGATCAGTACGGCCAGTCAGCCACCGAGCAACCACAATCTTTTGCTGATTGCCACCAGAAAGGGTTCCGACCGACTGTCGAAGCCCCTTCGACTTGAGCCGTACGGACTTCATAACGTCGCCAACCTCGCGCGCCTGCTTGGAGCGCAGCAGCCAACCTGCCTTGTGATAACGCTCGATGCGGGGAATCGCGCCATTGTCACCCACATTCATCTGCAGGAAGAGCCCTTCGCCCTTGCGGTCCTCGGGGACCATGGCGATATGGCTGGCGATGGACTCCACCGGGGTGGTCTTGGTGAACTCCCGGTCCCCCACCCGCATCTTCCCCGCGAGAATCTTGCGTTTGCCAAAGACGGCCTCGAGAAATTCTGTACGTCCGGCGCCAACCAAGCCCGACAGGCTGACGATTTCGCCTCGACGCACCTTGAGGGAGACTGGGCCGGAGGCCCCATCGACCACCATGTCCTCGGCCTCGAAGACGCACTCCTCGGATTCCGGCTCGGTTACCGGAGGGAACAGGGCCTCAAGTTCCCGGCCGATCATCGAGGTAACGATCTCCTCGTCGGTGATTTCATCGATGAGCCGATCGTCAACCAAGTGTCCGTCGCGCAGGACAACAACACGGTCGGCGATCGCCCGAATTTCCGCCATCTTGTGCGTTGTGTACATCATCGCCACGCCCTGATCGCGCAGTCGGCGCACAACGTCGTAAAGCTTCTCGGTTTCTCGCTCGGAGATAGCAGAGGTGGGTTCGTCCAAGAGGAGGACACGGGCCCCGCGGGAAGAGTTCTTGATGATCTCCACGATCTGACGCAGTGCTACTGACAGGGAGCGCAGCTGGGCCTCAGGGCGAATATTCACGCCGAACTCATCGATCATCTGCTGCGCTTGGCGAATCATCTCGCCTCGGTCGAGGAAACCGAGCTTATTCTTGATTTCTCGCCCGACGAAGAGGTTCTCGTAAACCATCATGTCGTTGATCCCAGCAAGCTCCTGCGGCACGATCGCCACACCACGCTCCAGAGCATCATGAATTCCACCGGTGAGCTGCTCACCGTCCACAAAGACCTTCCCAGCATCGGCCTCGTATTGGCCAGAGATAATCTTCATGAGGGTGGACTTGCCGGCACCGTTCTCCCCGGCAAGTGCAACCACGGTTCCCTGCTCGATCTCAAGGGAAATACCCTCGAGCACCGGAACGCCGCCAAAACCTTTATCAATCCCCTCCACCCGGAGGAAGTCCTCCCTCGCAGCGGAGGCCTGGGCCTGCTTTGTCATGCCTTCCACGTCCCTACGGGCACACGACGTGCTTCATGGAATCTTGGCGAGACTTGAGATCGAGCGAGTCCTCAACCTCGTCCAGACCGAAGCGGTGGGAAACGAGAACATCGAGATTGACCACGCCATCTTCAAGCAGCTGGATCCCAATGGGCCAGGTGTTGTTGTAGCGGAAGATACCGGTGACGGAGACCTCGCGAGAGGTGATGTAGCCAACCGGAAGCTCGATATCGTCCGGGCCCATGCCGACGAGGATCGCGTACCCGCCCGGGGCAACTCCGAGGATGCCGTCGTACATGGCTTTGGGGGCGCCGGTGCAGTCGATAAAGGCATTGACCTTCTCCCCCAACGGCTCATCCTTCCCCACTTCGATCACTTCGTCTGCACCGAGCTCGGTCGCGATCTTCAGCCGCGGAGCGGAGATGTCAGAGACGATAACCTTGGCGGCGCCGAAGGCCTTGGCCACCTGGGCGGTAATGAGGCCGATCGGGCCCGCACCGGCCACGTGCACTGTCGAGCCGACCCCGATGTGAGCCTTCTGCACGGCGGCAATGCCCACACTCAGGGGTTCGATGAGAGCGCCAGCCTCGAATGACACGCCTTCCGGAAGCTCATAGGCGAAGTCATCCTCGATGATTTGGTATTCGCAGAAAGCGCCGTCGATAGGTGGGGTCGCATAGAACTCAATGTCCGGGCACAGGTTGTACTCGCCGGCCTTACAGTATTCGCACACGCGGCAGCACTTTTGCGGCTCGATAGAGACGCGCTGGCCCACCCGGGCCGGATCCACGTCTTCGCCGACGGCGACGATCGTGCCGGCAGCCTCGTGACCGAGGATCATCGGTTCTTCCACGATAAAATCGCCAATCCGGCCGGTCTCGTAGTAGTGCACATCCGACCCACACACGCCGCAGGCAGCGATCTTGACAAGGACCTCATTTCCCACCGGGGTGGGCACTTCCCGCTCCTGCAGTTCGATTTTGCCCTTCTCGAGCAGGACCGAGGCCTTCATGGTCTGGGGAATAGTCGTTCTTTCCATCATTGATCTCCCTTGATCGGTAGTTAGAGTTCCATCGACAGCTGGCCGCGGGTGGCGAAGAGGTCACACACCTCTTGGTAGCGCTCATGAATGAATGGCTGGGCCCGACATTCGTACTCACTGGTCAGACGCGGGATCCACTGGGGAGCCTCGTCCTTACCGCTAAGTACCCAAGCCGCCTGGCGGGCCGCTCCATCGGCGACGTACTCCCCGCTTTCGGGAACCGACACCGGCATGCCCAGAATGCTGGGGGCGATACGGCATACGGCCTCCGAGCGCGAACCTCCACCAATGAGATAGACCCTGTCGACATTGACGCCGAGCCGACCGATCGCATCTACCCCGGCCTTGACCCCGCACAGCATGCCCTCAACGGCAGCCCGAGCGAGGTTCTCCGGCGTGAAGTTATTGAGTCGTACACCGTGAAGCGCCCCCGTGGCCTCCGGCCGGTTCGGAGTACGCTCGCCCTCCAGATATGGAACGAGAGTAAGACCCTCCGCACCCGGAGGCGCGGCCAGAGCAAGCTTGCTCAGCTGGTCGAAATCGACCCGCAGCAGGTGGGCTACCGTGTCGAGGACACGGCTCGCATTGAGCGTGCACGACAACGGAAGGAATCGGCCCGAAGCATCGGAAAATCCCGTGACCATCCCCGTCTCATCAGCTGTACCAAATTCGGAGACGATCGAGGCAACCCCAGACGTGCCAAGAGACAGGGCGAGCTCCCCGGGCTTCAAGTCCAATCCGAGCGCGGCCCCCGCATTGTCCCCGCACCCAGGGCCAACAACAAAGGACCCACCGTCAAACTCTGCCTGCCCGGCGCTCTCTTCCGGGCCGAGAACCCGAGGCAAGACGAGGCTCGTTGCCTCGTCCCCGCCGGCGAGGTCGAGAAGCTCCTCGAGGTAGGAGTTTGTAACACCGGAAAAATAACCGGTACCAGAAGCGTCCGATCTATCTGTCACGAGATCACTAAGATCGTCAGAACCGAGGATGCGCCAGGTGAGGTAATCATGGGGCAGACACATGGCGGCGGAACGCCGCAAATTCTCCGGTTCCTTTCGCGCCAGCCAGCGCAGTTTGGTGACGGTGAGCGAGGCAACGGGAACCGAGCCAACCTTTTTCGCCCACCGGACCGCACCTTCTTCCCGGTTCCCTCCGCCCAATTCCGCGATGAGATCCTCAGCATCCGGGGCCGACCGGGTATCATTCCAGAGGAGGGCGTTTCGCACCAGGGCGCCATCACGATCAAGGGTGACCATGCCATGCTGCTGGCCACCAACGGAAAGAGCTGAAACGTCCTTGAGTCCCCCGGCCTGCTTTACCGCCTCCTTAAACGCGGTCCACCAAACGGACGCGGAAATCTCTGTCCCCGACGCATGCCGGGCCATGCCCGACCGAACGAGCTCACCGGTCTCGAAGTCGCGGATCATAATCTTGCACGACTGGGTGGATGAGTCCACCCCAGCCACTAGTTTTCGCACCATTGCGGGATCCCTTTCGTCAGCGTCTCGAGTCCGTTCTCGAAATGACTTCAACCAGGCTTTGTTACATGATCTAACTTATCAGAGATCTCGCTCCACTCAAGAGGATTGAGCTATGTCACAGGAGAATTTGCACACCGAGTCGGAATCACCCAAGTTTTCAGCGACTCAAAACGGCATGGGGATCCGCCAGGAGTCCGTGAAGAAGCACAATCTTGTCCTCGTGGCCGACCGCATCATCAAGGGCCAAAGCGAGATGTCACGTGCCGATCTAGCCCGAGAGACGGGGCTGACCCGCCCCACCCTCTCCCGGATCGTCACCACCATGGTCGACTGTGGAATCGTGGTCGAAGGGGACCCGATCAAGTCCTCCGGCGGACGCCCGGCGATTCCACTCAAGCCTGCCCCCTACACCTACGTCTCCATCGGTGTCGAGCTCAACGCTGACCGTATCGACGTCTGCCTCATGGACCTCACCGGGAGGGTCCTCGCGCAGCGCCTCCAGTTCGCTGATCACCGGAACCTTGATCCGTCCGAACTCTTCTCCCGCCTCGAGAACGTCATCTCCTCAATTGCCGTGCAGGTGGATTCATCCCGGCTCACCCTTGTTGGGGTCGGAGTGGCCTTACCTGGGCTCGTTGACTCTGAAGCTGGTTACCTGTTCACCGCCCCCTCACTGGGCTGGCGCAACGTAGAGCTCGGAGAGGCCCTTTCCGGGATCAAGGACCGTCTCGGCGTCCCCATTTTCTTTGAAAACGAGGCAATCTTTGGTTCGGGCTATGAGTACTACCGCAGGCTCACTGAGCCCGAGACCCTGCACGATTTCCTCTACATCACCGGTCAGGCAGGCATCTCCTCCGCCCTCGTCCTCGACGGACTGCCCAGGCGCGGAACGCACGGCTGGTCCGCCGAAATCGGCCATGTGTGCGTCATGCCCGACGGCCCGCGATGCGAGTGTGGAGCCAATGGCTGCCTCGAGGCAGTCTCCTCCCGTGCGGCCATCATGGAGGCGGCGGGGTTTGATCGGCGCGGCCACCTCGGTTTACTAACCAGTGCACTCGCCCAGGAGCGCTCCGCTGTCCAGGCCGTGGAATCGGCCGCCGCCTACCTCGGCATGGCGATCTCCTCCGCCATAAACATGCTCGACCTGCAAGATGTTGTTCTCGGCGGAGTCTTTGCTGAGCTCGAGGACCACATTTTCCCCTCGCTGGTTCAGTTCGTCGACAAACATGCCCTGCCCGCGCGCTTCTCCTCCGTCACGATCACGACCTCGGTGGTCAACAAGTCCCCGGCAGCACGCGGCGGAGCCTGGCAGGCCCTCCTCCACTTCATCTCTGATCCCGATAAGTGGTCGGCCGAGTCGAAGAAGCGCCTGCCCTATGTCTTCGTCGAGGACACGCCCACCGTCTATATCGAGATCTAGGAGCTCGCCACTTGGATTCGTGTTACTAGAACACCCAGCGAAGTGTCCTGAGGAATGACAGGAAATCCAAGGTTGTTTGCCCGTAGGTGTCCGCAACATTTGGGATTTTCTGGTTGCTATCTGCAACACCGTTTCCCGCGCGCCGCTCATTAGTGACAATCACAGAACCCTCAATAAGAGAGTGCGCGACAATATATGGATCTGCGCCATTCGTTCTACCCTGCACCCACCCGGGATAACGCTGCGAAATTTCAGTAGCCCTATCGGATTCAGCCTGACTTAGCGGGCAGATGATCCCGCGGTCTTCAATCCACCGCGCCAGGGCGTCTCCTCCGGACTCAATCTCGTGAAAAACCTCCTCGCACACACAGATACTCCCCTTGACCGCGAGATCCTCGAGGGCTTCCCAGAGGGAGGGAAAGAGCTCGCGGGGATACGTGCGATTGAGGTTAATTATGATGTTGGAATCTAGCGTATAGCGAGTCACGAGTCTCACTGCCCGTGGTACTCGTTGAGGAGCCTGTCGAGCGTTGGCCCCTTGGTGTTGGTGAGGGCGATTGCCTCCACCCAGTCAATGGTTCCCGCTTCGAGCGCGCGGGCGATAACGCCAATGAAGGTCTGGCCGAGATCACGGTACCGCACCCGCCAATACGGCGGTCCACCCTTCCTGGCACGCAGCTCTTCTCGGTGTCTTTTCCAGGCAGCCTCGGTGAGATCGCGAATCTCATCAACGACTTTGCGATCGACAAGACCGAGATGGTGGAGGCGAATAGCGCATGCCAAGCGAGAGACTCCCCGCTGCTTCGCAATCACCTCAACCATGTCCACACCCTCAGATTCGGCCTGCTTTGCGGCCGTCAGCACGGCATCGGCGGGGAGCAAAACCGCCGCCGCGAAGGCATTGGCTAACGGTTCATCCACCTGCTTGTCCTCCAGCAGGCACAGGCCGCTCGTTCGGTTGATAAGGTGGCCCACCTCGTGGAGAAGGGTGAAGAGCTTTGCGCGATTCGCGTCCGCTCCATTGATCAGGATGATCGGCAGCTCGGAATGGTACACGGACAAGCCGCGGAATTCTTCCGGCGGGATCCGGCTCGCCTGGAAGACGAGGATCCCCGCTGTCGCAAGGAGTTCACGCCACTCATTGAGGAGCCGGAGGGGATCGTGGCCGTACGGATGGTCCTCGCGGGGAGCTGGCAGCCATTCACGGAATTCCCGCGCCCGCTGCTCCACCGTCGGCATCGTCAATGGTCGCAGGTCGAGGCGGCGGCTTGGCGGTCCCTCGTACGTGAGTACCGTCTGGCGATAGCGCTCGGTCCGAACAATTTCACGCGCGAGCGCCGGGCTGACCGGCCCGCCACGTCTCCGATAATCAACCGTTTCAGGAAGCTCTTTGTCGCGCGGTGGCGGAACGAGGAAGAAGGGCAGCCCCTGGTCAAGCTTCTTGGCCACCTTACGCATCTGCTTATAGGTGGGTCTCTTTTCTCCATTTTCCCAGGCGGCCACGATGGCGGGAGGAGTGTTCACAGCCGTAGCCAGGGCATGAAGATCCATTCCGTGATTCTCCCGCGCCCACACCAAGGCGCGCGGATCAATATCCATGCGTACCGTCACGGACGACCTCCCCAGGTACAAAAGCCCTCGCTCATCATGATAAACCACGGTCCTCCGTATGCTCCCAAGGAAAATCCGCTGTAGAAAGGACACTTCTGCCGCAGCTGGTGGGCACTCTGGGCTCGCTGACCGTTCGCTAGCGCTGCTTTTGGCTACCGGCTTGTCCGCCCGTTGACGGTGCGGGCCCACCGCGCGGCGGTGGGCCCGGGAGCTCGAATGGGCCAGCTCAGCCGAAGCGTCCGGAGACGTAGTCCTCGGTTTCCTGGCACTGCGGGGAGGAGAAGATGCGGGCGGTGGAGTCGTATTCCACCACCTTCCCCGGCTTGCCGGTTCCCTCGATGTTGAAGAATGCCGTCATTGACGAGGAGCGGGCCGCCTGCTGCATGTTGTGCGTGACGATGACGATCGTGTAGGCCTCCTTGAGCTCACAGATGAGGTCCTCGATGGCGAGGGTGGAGATGGGGTCGAGGGCCGAGCACGGCTCGTCCATGAGCAACACCTCGGGCTGGACGGCCACCGCGCGGGCGATGCACAGGCGCTGCTGCTGGCCACCGGAGAGGGAGGAGCCCGGCTTATCCAGGCGGTCCTTGACCTCGTCCCACAGGTTGGCCTGGCGCAGCGACCGTTCGACGATCTCCTCGGCCTCGGAATCCTTGAGCCGCGTGGCGTTGAGCTTCATGCCGGCGAGCACGTTGTCGGCGATGGACATGGTGGGGAACGGGTTGGGGCGCTGGAAGACCATGCCCACCTTGCGGCGCACCTCGACGGGGTCGATGCCCGGGTCGTAGATGTTCTTACCGTCGATGTTCACCCGGCCGTCCACGTGGGCGCCATGAATCACCTCGTGCATGCGGTTGAGGGCGCGCAGGAAGGTGGACTTGCCACAGCCGGACGGGCCAATGAGGGCGGTGACGGAGCGCGGCTCAATCGTCATGTTGACGCCCTCGACGGCACGGAATGAGCCGTAGTAGATGTCGAGGTCTTCCACGTCGATCTGCTTCACGATGCTTCCTTCCCAGGTGTGGTGGCCGTGCGGTTGGCCGGGGTTGCGGTTGGGCTCAGTGCTCGCCGGCCGGGGCAACCCTGCGGGCAATCATCCGGGCGATGAGGTTGAGGAGGAGGACGATGACAATGAGGATGAGGGCGGCGCCCCACGCATCGGCATACCGTCCCTGCTTGTAGGCGATGTAGACGTAGACCGGCAGGGTCATCATGTAGTCGCCGAAGAGGTTGTAGTTGTAGTAGTCGGTGGTCATGGCGGTGATGAGCAGCGGGGCGGATTCGCCGATGACGCGGGCGGTGGCGATGACGATGCCGGAGATGATGCCGGCGGCAGAGGTGCGCAGCACCACCTTGGTGATGGTGCGCCACAGGGGAACGCCGAGAGCATAGGAGGCCTCGCGCAGCTCATGGGGCACGAGCCGCAGCATTTCCTCGGTGTTGCGCACGACGATCGGGGTCATGAGCACGACGAGGGCGACGGCGCCAACAAAGCCGGACCGGTACCCAGCATTGTTGAGGATCGTCGTCATGATGGAGACGGCGAACAGGCCGGCGACGATGGAGGGGATGCCGGTCATGATGTCGACGAGGAAGGTGACGGTCGTGGCGAAGGCGCCCTTCCCATATTCGACGAGATACACCGCGGCCATGACCCCCAGCGGGACGGAGATGAGCGCGGTGGTCGCGGTGATCTCCAGGGTTCCCCAGATCGCGTGCCCGACGCCGCCCTCAACCGAGGCATTGGAGATGCCCGCGGAATTGTTGTTGATGAAGGCCGGGGAGATCCGCGATAAGCCCTTGTGGAGGACCGAGAGGAGCAGAGAGGCCAGCGGCAGGACCGCGAGGATGAAGGTCGTGGAGATGAGGGTGGTGGCGAGCCGATCGACCGCGAAGCGGCGGCCTTCAATGGCGAAGGAGGCGGCCGTGTAGCTCATGAGGAAGAAGGCGGCGGCGGTGGCCCCGATGGCGAGGGGAGAGGTCTGACCCCACCCGATGGTGAGCAGGGCGGCCGCGGCGATGAGCGAGCCGATGCCAATGCCGATGCCGAGGCGGCGGCTCACCCGCCGGCGGGCGGTGAACGGGGCGGTCGGCCGGTTGAAGGGGTCCTCAACCTGGGTCGCGGTCTGGATCGTGTCGGTCGAGATATGGGTAGCCATTACCGGTCTCCCTTCGTGACGGAGTAGCGGTTGACGATGGCGCGGGCGCCGAAGTTGACAAGGAAGGTGAGTCCGAACAGGACGAAGCCGATGGCGATAAGCACCTCGGATTCCAGCCCGTTGGACTCGGGGAACTTCAGCGCGATCTGGCTGGCGATGGTCGAATGCTGGCCGGGCGCCAGGAACCAGAAGTTGATGGCGAGGCCGGGCGAGAGCACCATGAGCAGGGCCATGGTTTCGCCCAGGGCGCGGCCCAGGCCGAGCATGGCGGCGGAGGCGATGCCGGAGCGGCCGAAGGGCAGCACGGTCATGCGGATCATCTCCCAGCGGGTTGCCCCCAGCGCCAGGGAGGCTTCTTCGAGCAGGCGCGGCGTGCGCAGGAAGACCTCGCGGCACAGGGAGGTGATGATGGGCAGGATCATGATCGCGAGGATCACCCCGCCCATGAGCGCATTACGCGCGGGCGGAACGAAGGTGAGGACTTCCGGGCTGAGCGGCCACCACGGGAGGTGCTCAGCGAGGAAGGAGAAGCCGGGCAGGCCCCCGGTCCAGACCCGCTCACCGTCCACGACCTCCGGCTTACCCGAGATCAAGGTGAGCACAGGGGTAAAGGTCGCGGAGAACCACCGGAAGAGTGGACGCATGAGCGGTTCCAGCGTCGCCATGCCCCACAGGCCGAAGACGACCGAGGGAATGGCGGCGAGGAGATCAATCACGTAGCCCAACACCTGGGACATCCGGCGCGGAGCGTAGTGAGAGATGAACAGGGAGATGCCGATGGCGAGTGGAACGGACAGGGCGAGGGCAATGGTGGAGATGAGCAGGGTGCCAAACACCGTCACCCCCGCATACCCCCAGAACGACCTGCCCTGGGTGAAGTCCACCTCGGTGGTGATCGTGGCCGAGTCGGCGGATAAAGCGTTCCACGAGCCATGCAGCAGGAACAGGGCCACCGTGCCCAGAAGGATCACGATGGCGGCCGCGGCCCCCGTCGACAGGCCAAAGAACACCCGGTTGCCACATCCGGGCCCGCGCCGGCGAGGCTTGGGCTCGGGGGGTGCAACCGTGTCACGGTCCATCACTGACATGCCAGTTTCCTTCCTGTTCCGGAGGCCTGCCGGGCGTTACTTGGCCGAGATCTTCGCGATCGCGGAGTTCACGCGCTCGCGCATGTCCTCCGAGATCGGCGCGATACCGGCGTGATCCGCGGCGGCATTCTGGCCGTCAACGGAAGCAATGTAGGTGAGCAGGCCGGCCACGTTGGCGGCTTCGGCCTCGTCGTCGTACTCAAGGCAAGCGACGTGGTAGGAGATGAGCACGATCGGGTAGGCCCCCTCGATCGAGCCATCGCGCTGCAGATCAACGGTGAGCACCGTGTCCGATGCATCGGCGGCGGCCGGGGAGCCGTCAACGATCTTCGCGGCAGCCTCGGCCGAGTACGGAATGAACTCGTCACCGATCTTCACGGCAACCGAGCCGAGCTCGCCGATCTGGGAGGCGTCGGCGTAGGTGATGCCACCCTCGGTGTTCTGCACGAGGGAGACCACGCCGGAGGTGCCCTCGGCGCTCTGGCCAAGCACCCCGTCCATCACCGGCCACTCCTGGGCGGCTTCAAAACCCCACACGTCCGGAACGACCTGGGCGAGGTAGTCGGTGAAGTTCTCGGTGGTGCCCGACTTATCGGCTCGGTTCACGGTGATGATAGCCATGTCCGGCAGCTCAATATCGGGATTGTTCTCGACCAGCTTCGGGTCGTTCCACATGGTGATCTTGCCGTTGAACACCTCGGCGATGTTCTCGGCGCTCATGTTGACGTGTTCGATACCGGGTAGGTTGAAGGCCACGGCGATCGGGGAGACATAGGTGGGGGTTTCCACCACGCCGGCCCCACCACAACGCTCGGTGGCCGCCGCCATCTCCTCCGGCTTGAGGGCCGCATCGGTGCCGATGAAGGACACCTCGCCGCCGATGAACTGCTCGCGGCCCGTACCGGAGCCAGTTTCGGTGTAGTTCACCTTGACGTCAGACACCGCGCCGAATCCGTCCTTCCAGGCCTGCATGGCCTTGCCCTGGGATGACGCGCCAGAACCGTTGAGCGTTCCGGAGAGGGAAGAGAAGTCCGAGCCGTCGGAGTGCTCGTGATCCGAGTGCTCGGAGTGCTCTTCGGACTGCGAGCCGGCGGTCGTTTCCTCAATATTCGAGGTTTCGTTAGAGCCGCAGGCGGACAGGACGAGCGCGAGCGCACTCATGGCGACAGCAGGGCCAGAACGTGGGATCTTCACTGTGAGACCATCCTTCATAGTCGATTCGAGGGAACTCCCTCGTGCCTCACGGTAGGGGCGCCACGTGTCCCCCATGCTTCAGCAATGTAAACAGCAGGCGAACAACCTCAACCCGCTGCGGTGATCTTCGCCACCGAGATCCCCTCTCTGCCGTCAACGACGTTGAGTCCTCCGCCCAAGCGGGCGCCGCGGCGCCCCCCAGGCCCACTCCCGCCGCCAACCCTGCCCCCACCCACAGCCCCGCGCATCACCGGCACACACCGGCCACCGGACCCGTCATCTCGCTCAGGAGGCGGGGGATGGGGCGCCGGGACAGATGCGAGGGAACAGAAGGGGCGGGACGCGGCGGCGGGACAAGGCGCTCGCATCCCGCACGACTCTGCGCCACATACTTAGATAGCCGGCTGGCCCACTGCATGTCTGACCTCGGCCCGCCTGCCCGGGCCGGGAGATTCGGCGTTAGAAGTCCCAGTCGGAATCATCGGTGTCCTCGGCCTTGCCGATGATGTAGGAGGATCCCGATCCGGAGAAGAAGTCATGGTTCTCATCGGCCCCGGGCGCCAGGGCGGCGAGGATCTCGGGATTGACCTCGATTTCCTCGGGGGCGAAACGCTCGGGATAACCGAGGTTCATGAGCGCCTTGTTGGCGTTGTACCGGACGAAGACGGCAACGTCATCCATGAGGCCGAGCGGCTCGTAGAGCTCGCCGGAGTAGCGCAGCTCCAGCTCGTAGAGCTCCTCGAGGAGGGAGTAGGTAAACTCCCTCATCTCCTCTTGCACATATTCCGGAGAGGTTTCCAGGCCGCGCTGGTACTTGTAGCCGGAGTAGTAGCCGTGCACGGCCTTGTCCCGCAAGATCAGCCGGATCATATCCGCCGTGTTGGTGAGGGTGGCCCGCACCGAGAAGTGCAGGGGCAGGTAGAAACCGGCATAGAGAAGGAGGGAGGAGAGCAGGGTGGAGGACACCTTCCGCTTGAGCGGGTGATCCCCGTAGTAGTGGACGAGCACCTTCTTGGCTCGCTCCTGCAAAAGATCATTGCCCACCGCCCACCGGTAGGCCTCATCAATCTCCGGAGTAGTGGACAGGGTGGAAAACACCGAGGAGTAGGACCTGGCGTGCACGGCCTGCATGAACGCGATATTCGTGTACACCGCTTCTTCATGCTCCGTGCGAGCATCCTGGATCTGACAGATTTCGCCGACGGTGGCCTGCACGGTATCCAGCATGGTGAGGCCGGTGAAGACGCGCATGGTGAGGCGGCGTTCCTCCTCCTCCATGGCGTGCCAGTGCGGCAGATCATTGGACAGCGGCACCTTTTCGGGTAGCCAGAAGTTGGAGGTGAGGCGATTCCACACCTCAAGGTCCTTCTCATCACTCACCCGATTCCAGTTCACGGGGCGGAGCCGCGCGCTCGGATCGTACCGGAAGGCCGGTGGGGTCACGGACTGCTTGGTGAGGGGAATACTGGGATTAATCATCATGCGTCTTTCGTCGTTGAGGTGGGTCACCGATTCGCTGACCGACCCGCTGGGGCGGTCTCCGGGAGGGAACCTGGATGCCCGGGGAGCTGGCCTCGCCAGAACCTTTCAAGTCCGCCGCGCACCTGCTCCACGTCCCGGCTATTGCCGAGTAGCTCAAAGCGGTACAGCTCCGGCACCTGACACTTGGCGGAGATGATGGGGCCAGCAAGACAGTAGTGCTCGCCAAAGTTCGTGTTGCCGGCGGTGATGACGCCTCGTAGAAGACCCCGGTTGACCGGATCGTTGAGGAAGGTCTTCACCTGCTTGGGTACGGCACCCGATCTGGCCCCTCCCCCGTAGGTGGGGACGATGAGAACGTAGGGGCTCGAGACCCGGATCATGCCCTCGATCCTCGGCCGTAGCGGAATCCGCACCGCCGCCACCGCGAGCTTTTCCACGAACCGGTGGGTGTTGCCCGAGACCGAGGAGAAATACACGAGCCGAGGTGAATCCTCAATCTCCGTGAATTCCACGTCCCGAGCCCTCGAAGGAGCAGTCACTGCCATCACTCTCACCACTAGATCTTGTGTTCATGTCATTATTTCTGCCTACATCTAGTGGTAGCACGCACACCGCCCTCGTGTCTACGACACGCCGATGTTATTTCTACGTTGCATCGTAGTTTTGTGGGAACTGCTGAGGTATCACCCACCGTCGCCGGGAGCGATGTCAGTTTCCTGCGCGAGCGAAGGGTTGCTTACCGGCGCGAACACAGCCGGTTTTACCGCGCACATTCGCGCACATCCGGATACCAGGTAAGGAGCTAAGGAGCTCCCGCTGGCCTTTGCGGGGCCGGGGCGGGGGTCGACGTTCCTCGACGCGGCCAGCGCGCCGAGGCGGGATTAGTTCTGGGCGGTCACCCAGACGGCGGCCGGGGCTGCCCCACCAAGGGAGGTGCGCTCACCGTCAACAACAACCTCGATGGCGCCGGAATAGGGCGGGCCCGGCTCGACGCGGAGGGTGGAGCCGACGGTGATGCCGAGGGAGGCGAAGTGGCGCAGCAGGCCGGGATCATCATCGGAGATCCGCTCAATGGTCACCGTGGCGGGCAGCTCAACCTGAGACAGCTGCGAAGCATCGAGCGAGTCGATCCTCCCATCCGGTCCCGGAATGGGATCGCCGTGCGGATCACGGGTGGGATGACCGAGGGCCTCGTCGATGCGATCGATGAGGAAGTCGGATACGGCATGCTCGAGGCTTTCGGCCTCGTCGTGCACCTGATCCCAGGTGAGGTCGAGGCTGGAGACAAGGAAGGTTTCGATGAGCCGGTGGCGGCGGACCATGGCCAGGGCGTAGGCCCTACCCTCGTCGGTGAGGGTGGCGGATCCGTAGGGGGTGTGGTCAACAAGACCCTGACTCGCCAGCTTGCGAATGGCATCGGAGGCGGTGGACAGGCGAACCCCGGCGCGCTCCGCGACGGCCGTTGGCGTCACCGGATCATCGGACCACTCCTGGAGACCCCACATGATCTTGAGGTAGTTCTGACTGCTCGCCGAGAGCTCCTGTAGCGACATGCGACAAGGTTAGCAAAGTTCCGTAATCGCGGCTACGGTCAACCTAAGAAAATTCTCAGGCATGGCCGATGTGGGGTGAGCGGAGTGCTAGGCCCGCTCTCTTTCGTCGACGGCGCGGGCGATGCGGTGGATGAGCATCTCGAGCGCGACGAGATTGTGCCCGCCCTCGGGAATGATGAGATCGGCCTTGCGCTTGGAGGGCTCGACATACAGGTCGTGCATGGGCTTGACCGTGGTGAGGTACTGGGATTCGACGGATTCAACGGTGCGGCCGCGCTCGATAACGTCACGCTTGATGCGCCGCATGATCCGCACATCAGCATCCGTGTCGACGAAGAGTTTGATGTCGATGAGATCGCAGATGGCGGGCTCGGCGAAGATGAGGATGCCCTCGACAATGAGAACCGGGGCGGGCTCGATTCGCAGCGTCTCATCCGAGCGGTTGTGCACCGCATAGTCATAGACGGGGCAATCAATGGCCCGACCCGCAATGAGATCGCGAAGCTGGGCGACCATGAGCTCATTATCGAAGGCCTCGGGGGCGTCATAGTTGAGTTTGCTGCGCTCGGCATACGTGAGATCGTCGTGCCGCCGATAGTAGTTGTCATGAAAGACCACCGAGGTTTGCCCCGGAAACCGGTCCACGAGCGCCCGGGTCAGCGTCGTCTTTCCACTGCCGGTTCCGCCGGCCACTCCAACCACGAGCGTCTGTGCCACGGCTCCTCCTTCGCTCCCCACTAATGTAGCGCCCGCACGGGCCTAGGCGGCAAGATAACTGAGAATAAAGGCGAGGATTCCCGCCCCGCCGGCCGGCACGACGGCCGTGGCGATCGCGGGCCGGCGGTGAGTGGCCGGCGGCAGGCGGCGCAGCACGGAGTCCAAGAGGGCGACGATGATACCGGTGCCAAGGGCGGCGAGAATCATACGAGGCCAGCCGAGGAAGATCGCGGGAGCGATAAGCACGGTGCCCACGCAGGCGCCGATCATCGCGGCGGCGGGTCGCAGGTGACGGTGGTGGCGAGGCACCGGGAATTCGCAGGCAATCGCCGCAGCAAGGCCGGCGCACACCACCCAGGAGATCTCAGCGCCATCCGCGGAGAGCATGACCACCCGAGTCCACACGGCACCCACGAGAACAAGCAGACCCCCCGAGACCGTGCCGGAGATCTGCTCCAGCAGGCGCGGCCTGCCATCGCGCCGCAGCATTTCCTCGATGAATCCGGCCACCACCACCCCTCCGGCCGCAAATGCCAGGGTGCGGATCGTGCCGAAGTAGCACACCGGGGCAGAGACAATCGCCGCGACGATCATGACCCGGCGGGCGGTTCCCGGATTGGGCAGCTCGAGGAGAAAAGGCCAACCAAGGGCAATGGCGATACCAAGCAAACACCAGGCCACCGCCGTGGCAATCGGCCCGAGGGCAACCGCCCCCGCCATGAGCCCCACCGCCGCCAGTGCGGCAATAGTGCGCGCGCTGGTTGTCATGGGGGCCTCAGCAACAGTCACGATACCGATTCTGCCATGTTCTGCCCGGGACTTCCCCCTCCCCCGCATACCGCCCGCACCATTGCCCACCGGGCCGTGGCCCCGACCCACAGGGCACTTCCAGCCCCGCCAACCCCGCCTCACCACCCGACCGTGCATCGCATCACCACAGCCCTAGGCCCTTAGACCTAGCGAGCGGCGGTATGAAAAACAATAGCCAGCGCCACTCCTTCCCCTCGGTGCCCGGCTGCCAAAAATCAATGGGAAACCGCCACTTCATCGCTTCTACTCAACCTCGGGGCGCGGGATGGACGCGCGTTTCCGCCTCGTGATGAGCAGCTTTATGGTTTTCCGAAAGGGAACCGGCGTTCGACAATGATCGCCCAGGGCGCACATCCGTTCAGCAGAAGTGTGTTCCGGCGCACGTCTGGCTGGTGGCAGCATTTGTGGGCCAAACCGATTGACGTAGCTGGTCAGGCGGGAGATAATGTTGTCACGACATCGGATCGCGAAAGCCCCGGGCTCCAACTATTGCCGCTACGAGCGGCCTTCGCGCCGACAGGCGCTTCCCGGTTCGGTGTCGCTCCTTTAGGCTGGCGCCGACTATCTCAGTCGGCGCCAGTCGCATATTCGGCCGATCTTACCCCTCCTTTCGACTCGTGGTTTTCCGCGTCATCACGCCAAGAACCGGCGTTGTCTGCGCCTTTGTTTTTCCCTCATCTTCCCCTCGCTCTTTGCGTTCCATGCGAGCCCGCGCTCGGCCCAACCGGGGCCGTACCTGGACCGGCAGGCAGCCGGCAGGGCTGCCCAGTCGTTAGCGCCGGGCCGGTTGGCAGGCGGCCGAGCCACCTTCTTTGGAACCGAGCCGAAGGCTATGAGCTGACATTGAAAGGTGGGCGGGCGGTACGGACGGGGAGAAGGACACCGCCGAACGGACCATCGACTTGATCATGGTGCTGGGGCGGTGACCCGCTGTTTGTCCTTCGATGGAGGGAGATGAGCGGGGGGATACTCGCACGCACTATTCTTGAGGTGCCAGTAATCCCGCTGACCTCAGAAGGAAGCATCGTGCGCAAACGTTATAAGCTGCCGAAGCCCGATTCGGTCTTCGGTCTCCTGACCGAGCAGGCATCCCACCTCGTCTCGGCGGCCGACATGCTGACGAAGCTACTCGCCTCGGACCTTGACGAGCGAGACAGCCTCAATAGCCAGATGCACGCGATTGAGCACGCCGCTGATGAGGCGAGCCACGCGGTGTTCAAGAAGGTCAACCGCACCTTTGTCACCCCGCTGGACCGGGAGGACCTGCACGACCTGTCCTCCCTCATCGATGACTGCGTGGATGCGATGGACGAGGCAGGGGATCTCATGACCCTCTACCGGATTGAGAAGCTGCCCAAGCCCACCGTCGACCAGGTCACTCTCATTGGCCGGTGCGCCCGGCTCACCCACGAGATCATTCCGACCCTGGGCAACATTGACGATTCGCTGCGCGATTACTGGATCGAGATTAACGGCCTGGAAAACCAGGGCGATAAGGCGTACCGGAAGATGCTCGGCAAGCTCATGAACTCCGACCGTCCGGCCCTGGAGGTGCTGAAGATCAAGGGCGTTATCGACGCGCTCGAGGAGGCTCTCGACAGCTTCGAGGAGCTCGCCGTCGTCGTCGAGTCCATCGCCATCAAGGAGGCCTAGTGGAGGTCGCCATCCTCGTTGGCATCGTCATCATCGTTGCCGCCGTTTTCGACTTCACGAACGGCTTCCACGATGCTGCGAATGCGATTGCCACCTCGGTGGCTACCCGGGCGCTCACGCCCCGGGTGGCGCTCACCATGGCAGCAATCATGAACTTCATTGGCGCCCTGCTCGGCACCGCGGTCGCCGAAACCATCGGCTCGGGAATCATCCACCCACCCGAGGGCCAATCCGGCCTCCTCATCGTCCTTGCCGGCCTGCTCGGCGCCATCACCTGGAACCTCATCACCTGGTGGTTCGGCCTGCCGTCCTCGTCCTCGCACGCCCTTATCGGGGCCCTCTGCGGGGCTGGGGTTGCCGCCTCCATCCAGGTGCACTGGGATGTCATCACCACCAAGGTCATCATCCCCATGTTCCTCTCCCCCTTCGTCGGCTTCCTCATCGCCTTCGTCGCGATGAAGATCGTGCTGAAGATCTTTGCGAACTTCACCTACCACCGGACCATGAAGGGCTTCCGGATCGCCCAGACGATCTCCGCGGCCGGCATGGCGCTTGGCCACGGCCTGCAGGATGCTCAAAAGACCATGGGCGTGGTGGTTCTCGCCCTCGTCGCCGGCGGATATCACGAGGGCACCTCGATCCCCCTGTGGGTGAAGGTCGGTGCCGCCGCCTGCATCTCCCTCGGAACCTACACGGGCGGCTGGCGGATTATGAAGACCCTGGGCCGCAAGGTCATCGACCTCGACCCGGCGCGCGGCTTCGTCGCCGAGTCCGTGGCCGCCATGGTCCTCTACTCCACCGCCTACGTCTGGCACGCCCCCATCTCCACCACCCACACGATCACCACGGCGATCATGGGCGTGGGCGCCACCAAGCGGATCTCCGCGGTGCGCTGGGGCGTGGCCGGCAATATCGTCGTCGCCTGGTTCCTCACCCTGCCCGCGGCAGGCCTTTCGGCCGCCCTGCTCTACTGGGTCCTCAACATCATGTTCTAGGGGGCTTCCGCTCCCGAAGCCCGCGATCAATGCGGGGAAGGCCTAGAGGGCGGCCGCCGCTGGGCCGATGAATCGGCCCGGCGGATTGAGTGCGGACCCGCCGGACCCACCTCTTATTCCGCGGGATTAGGCAACCGGTATGCGCGGTTTCGCGATGTTGGCGGCGCTGTTGCGATCATATCGCCCACGCCCCCTACGCCCACGAAGCACGGGCCTGAGCTGGGTGGACTCCAGCCCGGTGGCCTCAGCTAACTGCTGGATATTCTTCCCCACCGGTGAGAACAGCCAACACCCGCTGCTCCCGCTTGGAGAAGTGGGCCACCGTCACAGAGGCGTCATAGGTTCTGGAGGCTCACCACAAGCCCGTCATCCTTGAGCTTCCGCAAGAAGCTCCGAACTTCATCGAAGTCGAGGCCGAGAATCTGTCTCGCAGCAGCCACCCGGATCCCTTCCGGACGTGCCGCCAGGGCAAGTACGGACAGCTCCGATGAGCGAACGGGCCCGCCGGGGAGAAAGGTCAGCCACTCCCGCACCTCGGATGTTCCCAAGCCCTGACGCTTAAGGACAACGGTCACCCACGGGTCGCGTGATAGTCGGGCCCGGGAAGCCCGACCATGTGAAGCTCCCCACCTTCATTCTCGGAATCCCGGAGCCCAAGGACTCCTCGATGGGCCCGGATCCGTCATCACGCGGAGTGGCTCGCAGGAGGTTTGTCAGCGACGGATTGCGGGAACGAGAGACCCCCTCGGAGTGTCAACCGTCCTGTCCTGACGGAGACCGCCTCACTGTCCTCACTCATCCTCAGTTTTCCTCACTGAGTCTCACTGAGTCCCACTGACGTGACTGAGGATAAGTGAGGGTGGGAAGAGTTAAGCCCGGGCCTCGTGGGCGGGCGAGGCCTCGCCCCCGGAGCGAAGGAAAAGAGCGGTTTCTTCCCGCTGCGGGGAGGTCAACACGTGGGGCCCCGCCTCGATGAGTGCGCCAATCCCGCCGGCGGCGGAGAAGAAGGCTGCCCGGTCGGCCAGCCGGCGGGCCTGCTCAAGGTCGTGAGTGACGATGACGATAGTAAGGCTATCCGCCAGCTTGAGGAGAAGGTGCTCGATGACGGTGGCGGATTCGGAGTCGAGGGCCGAGCAGGGCTCGTCAAGTAGGAGCACCTCGGGCTGCGCGGCGAGCGTGCGGGCAATCGCCAGGCGCTGAGCCTGACCGCCGGACAGGTCGGTGGCGTCCTGATCTGCTCTGGCGGGCAGGTCGACGAGGTCAAGATAGTATTCCGGATCGTTGGGCGGCTCGGCGCCGATGCAGGTCCAGGCGGCCGCCACGTTCTCCCCCACCGTCATGTTGAACACGGTGGGCTGCTGAAAGACCATGCCGATCCGGCGGCGCACCCGCTGAACATCTGAGCCCGGGGCGTAGACATCCTCGCCGCGAAGCAGCACCTGGCCGGTCACCTCGGCATCCGGCTCCACCTCGTGAATCCGGTTGAGGGCGCGCAGGAACGTCGATTTGCCACAGCCGCTGCGCCCGATGATCGCGGTGATGGTGCGCTCGGCAAAGGCGAGGTTGATGTCGTTGACGATGGTGGTGCCGCCTCGCCCCAGGGTGAGGTGGCGGGCCTCGAGGGCGGGGATGTTGGCGGGCTCGTGGGTCACGGACGCAGGCGCTCGGCGGCGACGATGCGGGGATTGCCGGCGCGCGAGACAACGTGGGCGACGATGATTTCCCCGGGTTTCAGCCACGGATCGGTGTCCGGGAACTGGCGGGCCGCCCGGTGCTGGGAGCTCTTCTCCATGACCTCGATGATCGTCGGGAGGGTGGGTCGGTGAACGCACACGGCGGTCGGCTCGGCAAGATCGGCGAGCACGTTCTCGATGAGGGCGGCGGTGGCCCCAGGCTTGTTGCTGTGGGCCTCTTCCGTGAGCTCGCCCGCCGTCTCGATGGTGAGATTGGTGGCGTCCGCGTAGGGCACAAAGGAGTCCCGGCATCGCTTCCACGGGGAGGAAATAAGGCGGGTGATGCCGCGGGCGGTCAGTGCATCGGCGAGGCGCTCGGCCCGCTTCGCTCCGCCCTTGGTGAGCGGGCGGTCCTCTTCCCCGCCCTTCCAGGCCGAGCGCTTCTTGGCGCGCTCGTGGCGGGCGATGATGAGGGTGCGAGTATCGGCCTTACCATCCTCGAGCAAGTCGGCGAGGCGGCCGAGGAGTTCCCGGTCCGAATCGTAGGTGGCCACCCGGTGTGCCTTATCGAGAGAGAACCAGGCGGTGTCGTCAATTTCCTTCTTCTTCGCCGGGGAGACCTTGTCCCGGGCGCGACGCGCATCGCAGCCCTTTCCTAACGGTCGGGCCAACCAGTAGGCGGTGTGCTTGGAGCGGCCCGAGCTCAGCCGGTAGTCGACACGGCCGAGCGGAGCGCACAGCCGGATCGGCACCCCGGTTTCCTCCTCGACCTCGCGGATCGCGCACATGTCGAGGGACTCGCCGGGATCGGCCTTGCCCTTGGGAATCGTCCAATCGCCGTAGGTGGGGCGGTGAACGAGCAGCACCTCGATCTTTCCGCTGCGCTGGCGCCAGACGAGAGCGCCCGCAGCCATCACCTCAGCGATCATCGCTTCACCCTCGACCTCGCCTTTGCCATGAGAAGCTCCTGAATATCGTTGAGTCGGTTGCCATTCTCATCGGTGGCCACCCGCCGCCAGCCATTGCCATCCAAGTGCCACGAGGCCGTGGTGTCAGCCATTGCCACGTCGAGAATATCAACGAGATGAGCGATCTGCTCCTCATCCACGATCTTGATGAGCGCCTCGACGCGCCGGTCGAGATTGCGGTGCATGAGGTCGGCGGAGCCAATGAACAGGTCGGTGTCCCCGTCATTACAGAACGCGAAGACCCGGGAATGTTCGAGGAAGCGGCCGAGAATGGAGCGAACCTTGATGTTCTCCGACAGCCCGGGGACCCCGGCGCGCAGGGCGCAGATGCCGCGAACCTGAATGGAGACGGGAACCCCGGCCTGGGAGGCCCGATACAGGGCGTCGATCGTGGCCTCATCAACGAGCGAATTCACCTTGATCTTCACCCATGCGGGCTTACCGGCCTCGCAGTGCTCAATCTCGCGGTCAATCCGGTTGATGAGGCCGGAGCGGATGGAGCGGGGAGCGACAAGTAGGCGGTGGAACTTCGAGCGCGGAGCATATCCGGAGAGCTGATTGAACAGCCGGGTGAGGTCCTGGCCGACGTCGCGATTGCAGGTGAGCAGGCCCAGGTCCTCATATCCGCGCGCGGTCTTCGGGTGATAGTTGCCGGTGCCGACGTGGCAGTACCGGCGCAGCCCATCCTTCTCCTGGCGCACCACGAGGCAGGCCTTGCAGTGGGTCTTGAGTCCGACGATGCCGTAGACGACGTGGACGCCCACCTGCTCGAGCTTGCGGGCCCATTCGATGTTCGCGGCCTCGTCGAAGCGGGCCTTGATCTCGACGATCGCGAGAACCTGCTTGCCGGACTGGGCGGCCTGGATGAGGGAGTCGACAATGGGGGAATCCCCGGAGGTGCGGTAGAGGGTCTGCTTGATGGCGAGCACCTTGGGATCGGCGGCCGCCTGGGCGATGAACTGCTGCACCGACGTTGAGAACGAATCGTAGGGATGGTGCAGGAGAATATCCTGCTGGCGGATGGCCGCAAAGAAGTCGGTCGGCTTGGAGGATTCCACCTCGGCCAGGCCGGCGGCCGTCACCGCCACGTAGGGCGGATACTTGAGGCTCGGCCGGTCGAGATCGTGAATGACGTTGAGCCCGGTGAGATCCAGCGGGGCGGGCAGGCGGTAGACATCCGCGGGGCGCACGCCGAGCTCGCGCACGAGGAGGGAGAGCACGTAGTCGGAGATCCCCTCGGCGACTTCGAGGCGCACCACCGGGCCGAAGCGCCGGCGCATGAGCTCCTTCTCCAACGCGGTGAGGAGGTTCTCCGCGTCATCCTCCTCCACCTCGACATCCTCGTTGCGGGTGACCCGGAAGGTGTGATGCTCAATGACCTCCATGCCCGGGAAGAGGGTGTCTAGGTGGGCGCCGATGACCTCTTCGAGGGGAACGTAGGCGGTCCGCCCACCCTCGTCCATGGGAACGTCCTCGGGCCGGTAGGGATGACCCTCGGAATCCACGGCGATGAATCTGGGCAGCAGCGGCGGCACCTTGACGCGAGCAAAGTGCTGCTTGCCGGTGGCCGGATTGCGCACCAGGACCGCGAGATTGAGGGACAGGCCGGAGATGTAGGGGAAGGGATGAGCCGGATCCACCGCGAGCGGGGTGAGGACGGGGAAGATCTGATGGCGGAAGAACTTGCGCAGCCGGTCCCGCTCCTGATCCTCAAGCTCCCGCCAGTGGAGAATGTCAATGCCCTCGGCGGCCAGTCGGGGCTGAACATCGTCGGAGAACACGGCGGCATGCCGGCCCATGAGCTCGTGGGTGCGCTCGGTGATCCCCTCGAGGACCTGGCGTGGGGTCAGGCCCGACGCCGAGGTCACGGCCATGCCGGTGGCAATGCGGCGCTTGAGGCCGGCCACCCGCACCATGTAGAACTCATCAAGATTCGAGGCGAAGATCGCGAGGAACCAGGCTCGCTCGAGAATCGGGAGGGACTCGTCCTCGGCCTGCTCGAGCACCCGCTCATTGAAGGCCAGCCAGGACAGCTCGCGTTCGGCAAAGCGCCCCTCGGGTAGCGAGGCATCCTGCTCGCGCGGAGACGCCTCCGCCATCTCCGCCAGAGACTTCAGCGGAACGGGCGATCCCACCCGCGCCGCGGCCTTAATGCGGGCCCGCCGAGCAAGATCGGCTTCCTCGTCCTCGGGGATTTCTTCCTCATCCTCAAGGTCGACAATCGCCTCCTGGGGCTCTTCCGGATTTGCGTTATTGTCCATGTCTCCATCATTCCATTCATCCGGCTCGTGAAACTAGCGCCAGGCACGTGAGCGCCGTCCTATTTGCCCGGCGGCGAGCCGGCCGCCTAGTCCGCCGGTGCCTCGTATTGGATGTCGGTGCGGATGCGAACAAAGCCAGCCCGCTCGTAGGCGCTCAACGCCGGCCCGTTATCCCCCTCGACGAAGAGGGTGGCGGGAACGCCAAGCTGGGCCTGGGCGAGACGGGTGAGACGAGAGCCGAGACCGCGCCCTTGAAAATCGGGGTCGACGCCGAGGACGTAGAGCTCGGGCGGCTCCTCTTGGATCCACAGGAAGCCCACGAGCCTCTCCCCGGACCTGGCTAGAGTGATGGTTCCGCCGCGCGCGGCAATGTCGGCGGCGGTCATGGCGCCCTGCTCGGGATGTTCGGCAAAGGCCCGCGCATTCAACGCAACGAGCTCTTGCGGATCCTCACATTCGGCCGCCGGATAGGTGGCCAGGCGCACCCCGAGCTCTTCGATCCGCGCGGTCTCCTCGGCCAGATCCGGAATGTCCTCGCCCGATCTCATCTGGACGAGCTCGCGCATGGGCTCAAGGCCGAGGCTTGCGGCCAGGCCTTGAGCCTGCTCGAGATTGCCGTGGGCCCATAGGCGTAGCGGGCGGGCAATCTGCACGGCCTGCTCGGCGAGCATGCGGCCGAAGCCCTCGCCTCGGCGCTCCGGATGGACGGCGAGCTCGGTTCCCTCCCGGCCCATGATGGCAAGGCCGATGAGCTGCGGGTCATAGAGGGCGAGATAGCGGGCGGGGCGATCCTCGGACACGTCGCGGAAGGAGGCCTCGCCGAAGGCCTCCACACCATCGGCCCTGTCCACGGCGCGGGCAAAGTCCTCAAAGTCCTGGAGATCGGGCCGGCGGGTGGAAGCGCGCACTAGTCGAGCACGCCCTCGGCGTAGCCCTTGGCGGCAACGGCGAGTTCCCGAGCGGTGGCGAGCAGTGCCTCGTCGCGCCGGGTCACCTCGGTGGCCAGCTCGTGGCGATCCGAGGCAATCCATACGGCCTCGAGCCCGCCAATGACGTCGGCGAATTCAGCGGAGTCGCGCAGCAGCCCAGCAAAGTTCTCGTGTCCCTTGCCGGCGAGTACGCGGTCCCAGCCCTGCTTGATCTGCGCCGGGGAGGTCGGTCGACCATCGACCTCGGCGGCCTCGGCAATCTTCACCGCGGCGCCGTAGCGACGAGCCACCTCCTCGGGCTCACGGCGAATCCACTCGCGCAGGAGGTAGCCGCGCCACAGGGCGCCCGGCAGAGTATCGGCGGGGGCGCGCACCCAGGATTCGGCGATCCCGTCAACGCCCTCCTCGGCAACGAGGGCGAGAATCCGGGTCCGGACCTCGGGCTCGACCGCCTGGCGGTCTCCCGTGGGCAGCAGCGCCTGGGCGGAGGCGTGGGCAAGTTCGGAGGAGAATGCGGGATCCGGCTCACCAGTGAGGTATTCCACCTGCTCGGGGTCGATCTGTGCCGGCCGGCGCGGACGACGTGGGGATGACATGGCCATTCCTTCCTAACGGGGTACCTCCATTGTCCCCCATTTTCTTCCCAGGGCGGTAAGGATCGCCCGGGGTGAAGTGCTAGGATAATGCGCAGGCCACGCGGCCTAGGGCCTCTAGCTCAATGGTAGAGCTCCGGACTTTTAATCCGTAGGTTATGGGTTCGAAT
>JAUNVM010000027.1:0-16898 GCA_030537635.1 Flaviflexus sp.
GCATCGCGAGACCCGCTAAGTTTTAGCGCATAAAGACCCGCCCATCAGGGCGGGTTTTGTGCATTGAGGGGGCTGGGATCCACCGCCTATCGACAGAGCTTGGCGACCGTGCGGGCCCCATGAGCAGACTCGTCGGGCTAGCCCTAGAATGAGAGTATGACCTGCGAAATTTCCGGTGTTAGCGAGCCCATCCCCGTCAGCCCTGCCCGCCCGTCGATGCGACGCAGCGGCGAGAGCTTTGCCGACCTGACAACCATCGGCGTGGGTGGCCCTGCCCGCGCGATTGTGCGGGCGCAGAGCGAGGAAGAGATCGTTGCGGCCGTTCGCGAATGCGATGAGTCGGGGGAGCCCGTGCTGCTCCTTGGTGGCGGATCCAATTTGCTCGTGGCCGACGAGGGCTTCGCCGGCACGGTGGTCATTGATACCAGAGCAAAGATTGGGGTTATCGAGGAGAGTGCCTGCGGAGGCGCGCTCGTTCGAGCCAGTGGCGGTACCTCGTGGGATGAGTTTGTTCGCTTCGCGATCTCCCACTCCTACCGCGGCATCGAGGCCCTGTCGGGAATCCCCGGCACGGTGGGTGCCACGCCGGTGCAAAACGTGGGCGCCTACGGTCAAGAGGTTTCCCAGACCATCTCCTCGGTGCGGGTTTATGACCGGCTGACGAAGCGCCGCACCGATCTGGCCAATGCGGAGCTGGACTTTGGTTACCGAACCTCGGCGATTAAGCGCTCCACCGCGCAGTGGGGCGCCACCGGGCGGTGGATTGTCCTCGGCGTCACGTACCAATTCGGCCTGGGCAATCTCAGTGAGCCGATTGCCTACGGTCAGCTCGCCACCCACCTTGGCACCGAGGTGGGAAAGCGGGTTCCCCAGGTGGATGCTCGCGAGGCGGTTCTCGACTTGCGTGCGAGCAAGGGAATGGTTCTTGACGATGATGATCGAGATACCTATTCGTGCGGCTCATTCTTTACCAATCCAGTGCTGGAGGCCGGCCAGGTGCCCTCCGGTGCCCCGGTCTACCCCTATGGGGAGAAGGTGAAGACGTCGGCCGCCTGGCTCATCGACCACGCCGGTTGCACCAAGGGCTTTGGTGGGGAGCTCACCGAGGGGAGGGCGAGCCTATCGACCCGCCACACCCTCGCCATCACCAATCGCGGAGGGGCGAGCTGCGATGATGTGCTCACGGTGGCGAGGGCGGTGCGCGACCGGGTGCGTGAGGCCTGGGGAATCGAGCTCGTCAACGAACCCGTCATCCTTGGCCACACCCTCTAACGCCCGAATTATATCCTCTTCGTCCACTGTGGGCGAGGTTGCCGCCTGAATGGCCAAACGTGCACGCCTGGTAAATCCGGTTCCTGCGCAAGTCTGAGCAAGGTGAGCTTTTTCGCGTGATCGCGCGGAAACCGCAGCTTGTTCGACTACCGCGATGCAATTGTCACTATGTGAACAGGCCGGTGCGTACGGTCAACATGTGCCAGACCACCGGCTAATCTCAGGCCATGGAAAAAATTAGGCCTTCAGTCCCGTATGGGGGCTACGGCGAGCACGTGCGGATGGAAACGGAGCGGGCCCGAGCGGCCGCCGCCCCGGTATCCTCGCCGCATGCCGGCGCGCCTGAGGCTCTGCACGAGCGGCTTGCCGAGCTCATCGAGGAGCAGTCGGCCGCGCTCGTTGAGCTGTCCGAAGACCTCCATGCTCATCCAGAGCTGGGTTTTGAGGAGCACCGCTCCATTGCCCGCCTCGTCCAGTACCTGGCCACCCACGGGGTTGAGGCCCGGGAGGGAGAGGCGGATCTGCCGACGGCGGGACGGGCCGATATCGGCACCGAGGGACCGATCGTTGGTATCTGCTCGGAATACGATGCGCTGCCGGGAATCGGCCACGCGTGCGGCCACAATGTCATTGCGGCGGCCGGGGTTGGCGCCACCGTCGCCCTGGCGAAGCTCATGGCCGAGGACGCGGTTCCCGGATCGGTGCGCTGGTTGGGCACTCCGGCCGAGGAAGGCCTGTCCGGCAAGGAATACATGGCGGTCAAGGGGTCTTTTGACGGACTGGCCGGCGCCATGATGATCCATCCCTACAACTACGACACCGTCGATCAGGTGTGGCTGGGGCGGCGGCTGCTCACGGTGACGATCACCGGCGTGGCTGCCCACGCCTCCGCCCAGCCGTTTATGGGCCGTAATGCGCTCGATACCGCCACCCTCATCCTCACCGGTATCGGCCTGCTACGCCAGCAGATGCTTCCCGTGGATCGCGTGCACGCCGTGGTGAGCGATGGTGGCGAGCGTGCCTCCATCATCCCCGAGCGCGCCCAGGTCAAGGCCTATGTCCGCTCGAAGTATCCCGATACTCTAAAGGATCTCTCGCAGCGCCTGGAGGATGTGTGCCGCGGTGCCGCCATCATGACCGGCTGCGGGATCGAGCTTGAGTGGGATGAGCATCCGGCCTCGCTGCCGGTGCGCACCAACGGGCCGCTCGCCGCCCACTTCTCCCGTGCAATGGAGCGCAGGGGCCGCCGTATGCTGCCCGGCGGCGTGGTTCCCGAGCAGGTTGCCGCCTCCACGGACTTCGGCAACATTTCCTACCGCGTGCCCGGGATTCACCCGCTGGTGAAGATTTCCGATGAGGCTACCGCGCTGCACACCGTCGAGTTCGCCGAGGCGGCTCGCTCGAGCGAGGCCGCCCGCGCGGTCACCGACTCGGCCTATGCGCTCGCGGCGTGCGCCCTCGATCTCCTCATGGATGAGGAGCTGCGCGACGCCGTCGCCACAGATTTTGCCGAGGCCGGAGGCCCGGTTGATGTTCCGTCCTATTTCTCATCACCACCACAGAACGGAGACACCAATGAGTAAGTCTGCAACCGCGTCCTCCTCGCCGCCCCAGTCAAGGTTCGATAAGTTCCTTGCCGGAGTAGAGCGAGTGGGCAATAAGCTGCCCGAGCCGTTTACGCTCTTCTTCATCCTGTTCATGCTCACCGGCATTATCTCCACCGTCATGGCGCTTCAGGGCCTGTCGGTATCGGTTCCGGGATCGGATGAGACGACCGAGATTCGCGGCCTGTTCACAGGCGAAGGCCTTACCTGGCTGACCACGAATCTCGGTAAGAACTACATCGGATTCCCGCCGCTGGTCACCGTTCTGCCCATCCTCCTCGCCGTCGGCATTGCCGAGAAGACGGGCCTGCTCCAGGTCATGGTGCGCGCCATCTTCTCCTCCGCCCCGGCCTGGCTGCTACCCTACGTCGTTGGCTTCGTCGGCGTCACCGGCTCGATCATGGCGGATTCGGCCTTCGTCATTATCCCGCCGCTCGCAGCCCTCGTCTTCAAGGCGGCCGGACGGCACCCGGTCTCCGGCCTCATTGGCGGTTTCGCCGCGGTTGGTGCCGGATATTCGACGGCCCTCTTCCCGACCTCGCTGGACGCCCTCTTCGCCGGCATCACCACCAACGTCATGGAGTCCCTGCCGGGCTATGCCTACTCCGATGTCAACCCGGTGTCGAACTACTACTTCAACATCGCCTCCTCCATCGTTCTTGCCATCATCTGCGGCTTCATCATCGACAAGGTGGTTGAGCCCCGCATGAACCGCATGAATATCTCTCGCGACTACATGGTTCCCCACCGTGAGGAGGGGGAGAACGGCGAGGTGACCACCACCTACGAGGTGGATGAGTCGGAGCTGTCCCTGGATATTAGCGATGAGGAGCGCAAGGGCCTGCGCGGAGCCCTGCTGGCTGGCCTTGCCCTCACCGTTGTCATGCTTGTTGCCGTCCTTATTCCGTCCTCGCCGTGGCGCAATGAGGAGGGTGGCTTCCTGCCGAGCTCGCCGCTGCTGGGCTCGATTGTCTTCATCGTCTTCGCCTACTTCCTCGTCATGGGCGCGGTGCACGGCCGGATTGTTGGCAATGTGCGGTCGATGCGCGATCTCGTCGACTTCATGATCGAGGCCCTCAAGGACGTTCTCGAATTCCTTGTTCTCGCCTTCATCCTTGGCCAGTTCATCGCCCTGTTCAACTGGTCGGGCATCGGCCAGTTCACGGCGGTCAAGGGCGCGGCCTTCCTGCAGAACATCGGCGTTACCGGTTTCCCCGCCATCATCGCCTTCATCGTTCTCGCCTCGCTGCTCAACCTGCTCATCATCTCCGGCTCGTCCATGTGGACGCTCATGGCGGCGGTCTTCGTCCCCATGTTCGCCATCATCGGCTACGAGCCGGCCTTCGTGCAGGCGGCCTTCCGCGTGGGTGATTCGGCCACTCAGATCATCACGCCGCTCAACCCGTACATGATCGTGTTGCTCTCGATGCTCAAGCGCTACGAGCCCGAGGCCGGCTTCGGCTCGGTCATGGCCCGTATGCTGCCCTTCGTCCTGCCCTTCTGGCTGGCCTGGGCCACCCTCCTCGGCATCTGGTTCTTCGCCGATCTGCCGCTGGGGCCGGGCAACGGCATCATGCTCGGCGGCTAATCAGTTCCGCCGCCGCGTCGAGCGCCGCGCGAATCGTTGCCGGGTGCGCGAGCGGGCGGAAATGTCCGCTGGCCGGCACGACGATATTATGCGCGCCGTCGAGATCGGTGGCAGCGGGAATGTGGGGATCCGAGGCGGGTCGAATCGAGAAGATCCGCCGTCGGATCCCCATTTCTCGTTCCATCGACCAGGTGCGCGCCGAATCCGCGCCCCCGGGGGCAAGTCGACCAAGAGCGGTGAACCGGGGGAAAGGCCGGGCGAGAATCGAACCGCGCCACGGGGTGGCCACCGTGATGAGGCCGAGAATTTGCTCCGAGCGGGCGAGTGCGGCCCGGCCAATGAGTCCACCCTTAGAGTGCCCCAGAAGAATCACCGGGCCGACCTTATCGAGCCTGGCCAGAAGCTCGGTTGCCAGCTCAGCCACCGGAGCCCGGGTGCGCTTGCCAAGATAACCGGAGCTGACCGGATAACCCGCGGCCTGAAATGCTTGGGCGAGTGGGCGCACATACTCATTGGCTTCGTAAATGCCGGGAAGAAACACAATCCGGGGAAGATCGATGGGGACCGGACTCACCGGCTCGACGCCCGCAGTTTCCGGGCTCGGAGAATCGCGGTGCGCGGTTTCCGGTCGGGCTCGGTGGTTTTCCTGGCTCGCCGATCCCTCCGGAGTGCGCCCGCCGCCCCGGTTCACGCATGTGCCGGCCACAGCCGCGCCGGTGGCCCTGCCGGTTGTGCTTCGACCGGCGGCTTGCCCGACACCGTCACCGCCAAGGGGCAGGTCCGGCAGCTTGCGGACGAAGGGGGCGGTCACGAACTGCCGGATCATCCAGGCATAGTCGCGGATCCGCTCGGCAAGGTTCATGGCGTCTGTTTCGCCGGGTCGACGTGCTCACGTGCCGGCCCGCGCTCGTCAGGGCGCAGCAGGGCGAGAATATCGCTGGCCACCGAGTCATCGGCGTTGTAGACAGTGGAGTGGGCTGCCCCGCTGATCTGCCGCGTACCGGAGTGCGTGATGGTGGAGGCAAGCTCCTCGACCCAGTATCCGGGGGCAAGGTGGTCGTGCTCGCCGTGGAGCAGCATGACCCGGGCTTGCGGGTTGATCTGCTTGATCCGCTCTTCGATCCGGTAGCCCATGAGTGCGGGCATGAGGCTCACCACCCAGGAGGTGAGGGTGCGCGCATATCCCCGCAGGGCAACGAGCGCGAGATTGGGGCGCTCGAATATCGCGGATTGCAGGTAGCGGGCGAGCACGAGGGGGAGGGTGCGCTCGTGGCGATTGACCGGCGGTCCAATGAGGACGCCACGATCGTAGTCGTGCCAGCGGGCCATCATCTCCACGACGATCTGGGCGCCCATGGAGTGGCCGACGAGAATGGGATCGCGCAGCCCGTGCGCCTCCATTGCCGCCCGGATCACCTTGGCAAATCCCGCCATCGACATCCCATCATCGGGGTGCGGCAGGTCGCCAAAGCCGGGCAGATCGAGGATCATGACCTCCCCGTGGGCGGCGAGCTCCTCGCCGAGGGGGACGAGGTATTGGGAGGACAGGCCGATTCCGTGAACGAGCACGAAGGTGGCTCGACCATCACCCCTGACGTCCGGGTTGAGCCGATCCTTACCGGGATCCATGGCGGCAAACCGGTGGATGCGGACCCAGGCGCCATCGACCCGCATGATGCTCTGCTGGGAGCGATTGCGAGCATCCGAGCTCGGCCAGGGGGCCAGGGAGAGGGACTTAGTCATTCAACCAGTGTGCCACGTCCGCCCGCCAGGCCGCCTTATCGCTCGGCGAGGCCAGCGAGGCGTCGATGGAGGACAGGGCGAGATCGGCCAGCTGCTCGTCGCTTGCCCCGAGATCCCGGGCGATCCGGTACTGGTCGGTGAGCCGGGATCGGAACAGCAGCGGATCGTCCGCGGCGAGCGCGATCTTCGCCCCCGAGTCGAGAAGTTCCATGAGCGGCAGGGCGCCCGTGTCCGGATAAACCCCGAGCGACACGTTGGAGGCGGGGCACACCTCGAGGGCGATGCCGTTGTCGTTGATCCGCTGGAGCAGCTCGGGATCCTCGGTGGCCCTAATTCCGTGCCCGAGACGGGTGGGGGACAGGTGGGCCATCACCTCGGCGATGTGATCGGGGCCGAGGAGCTCCCCGCCGTGGGGCATGGCGGCGAGTCCGGCCCGCCGCGCAATATTAAAGGCCGCCGCCCAGTCTGCGGTGTTGCCTCGGCGCTCGTCATTGGACAGTCCGAAGCCAATGACCTCGCCCGGACCATCGCCCGCCATGGACGCCGCGAGGCGGGCCAGGGTGCGTGCTTCCAGCGGGTGGCGCACCCGCGAGGCGGCGACGATGACGGCTACCTGCACCCCGGTGTCGGCTGAGGCGCGCCGCGCCTCATCACAGATGATCTCCATGGCCGGGGTGATTCCGCCGGTGAATGGCGCATAGGAGGTGGGGTCCACCTGGATTTCCAGGCGGCGCGATCCCTCGGCGGCATCATCCTCGGCCGCCTCCCGGATCAGCCGGCGCATTATCTCCTCGGAGCGGACCACCTTTCGCGCGGCATCGTATGCTCGCTGAAACCGGAACCAGCCACGCTGATCGGCGGGCACCTGAAGGGCAACGTTATCCGTGAGATTGCCGGGAAGACGAATGTCTTGGGCGCGCGCGAGCTCACGCAGCGTCTCAACTCTCATTGAGCCGGTAAAATGCAGGTGAAGATGGGCCTTGGGTAGGCTGTCCAGGTCGCGCACATCTTCAATCTGCCAAACTCAAGCCGGCCGGCGCAACGTCGGGAAAGGAAGCCTTCATGACACAGCCGGTTCCGGCCCACGAGGCTCGCGAACTCGCCGCCCTCACCGGACCCGGAGCGGGCGCCCTTCTCCAGGGTATTGTTTCCGAGCGGATCACAGCCTGGCAGGTACACACCACCCATCACCGCCCCGGCGCGGGCGTCACCGTGGGCTATACGGCCACCGTGGTCGATTCCGGCGGCCTCGTCGAGGACTATCTGTGCCTCACCACCGGGCCGATCAACAGCTCCTGCCCGCACCTGCGCCGGGTGGTTGGCCCCGACGGGCTCATCGCGCACGGGTGGCGCCATCCGCATGACCCGGATCTTCCCGCCCTGGCCACCGCCTGCGACTCCGCCGCCATGGGAAGGCGGCTCGGCGGCAAGGTCTCCCTCGAGCTGCTTTCCTACCGGCCGACCCGGCGTGCCGTCGTGCGGCTCAAGGCGGAGTCCGGAACCGCCTACGCCAAGGTGGTGCGCCCGGGCAGGCGTCAATCCCTCGCCAAGCGCCACGTCATGCTCACCCGCGCCGGAATTCCCGCCCCACAGCTGTTGCGCTGCGATGATGACGGCCTCGTTGTCATCTCCGCCTGCTCGGGCACCCCGCTGGCCAATGTGCTGTCCCGGGGCATGGGAGCGGCCGCCCCCACCATCCTCTCCTCCCTCATCGACACCCTGGACCGCCTACCACGCCAAGCTCTCGACCTCAGCCGCCGCCCCTCCTGGTCCGAGCGGGCCGATCACTACGCCCACGGCGCCATCACCGTGCTGCCCGCCCACCGAGACCGCCTCCTCGCGCTTGCCCGAGGAATCAACGAGCTCATGGCCCGCTCCAATCCGGGCCCCCTCGTTCCCGTGCACGGCGACTTTTACGAGGCCAATATCCTTGTCGAGGGCCACCAGATCTCCGGCCTCATTGACGTCGATTCGCTCGGCCCGGGCCACCGGGTGGACGATCTCGGCTGCCTCCTCGGCCACATCTCCGTCCTGCCCCATCTCGCCCCGCGCTCCTACCCGCACGTGCCCAATGAGCTCGAGGGCTGGATCCGCCAGTGCGAGCAGCTCGTCGATCCGGTCGCCCTCAACGCCAGGTGCGCCGGGGTGACCCTCTCCCTCATTGCCGGAGCCCGGCGAGAAGACGGCGAAAACTGGCTGCCCGATGCTGAGGGCCGGCTCGCTGCCGCAGAGATGTGGCTGGCCAGGGGCAGGGCCCACCTGGCCCGCGCCCAGCATCCGGCCCTCCTGTAGCGAAAGCCCCGCACCGTCATTGGAGGCAGTGGCCGCCACGGGCACCGCCCGTTCGCGTGATGAGCATGATAGACCGGCACGCGACATCGAGCGTAGGATAATCCCAGGCTCAACGGCGCGGGCCTGCAATGGGCTCGTTGGCCCATTGACTGGAAGGAATCCATGCGCACCTCTGCTTCGTACACCGCCTCCTACCGGCTCATCATCGACGAAACCCTCGTCAAGGTGCCCGATGTCATCGAGCACATCGGCGAGACCGGTGCTTCGATCACCGGCCTCGATGTGGCCGAATCCGATCGTGGCGAACTCTCCATCGACCTCACCTGCGACACTCGGGACTCCGACCACCGCCGCGAAATCGCCACGCTCCTGGAAAACATGGAGGGGGTGAACGTCTCCTCGATTTCCGATACGACGTTCCTTGCCCACGTGGGTGGCAAGATTGCCGTGAGCCCGACCGCCCCCATCCGTAACCGCTCCGATCTGTCGCGCGTCTACACCCCGGGTGTGGCCCGTGTGTGCACCGCCATCCACGATGATCCGGGCAAGTCCCACTTCCTTACCATGCGTGCCAACTCGGTCGCCGTCGTTACCGACGGCACCGCCGTGCTCGGCCTCGGCGACATCGGCCCGGAGGCTGCCCTGCCGGTCATGGAGGGCAAGGCCGTCCTGTTCAAGCAGTTCGGGAATGTCAACGCCTGGCCGGTCGTCCTCGATACGACGGACACCGAGGAAATCATCTCCATCGTCAAGGCCATTGCCCCCGCCTACGGCGGCATCAACCTCGAGGACATCTCGGCCCCGCGCTGCTTCGAAATTGAGGAGCGCCTCGCCGCCGAACTCGACATCCCCGTCTTCCACGACGATCAGCACGGCACCGCCATTGTCGTCCTCGCCGCCCTGGAAAACGCGCTCAAGGTCGTGGGTAAGAAGATGAGCGACGTACGTATCGTCGTCTCCGGCGTTGGCGCCGCCGGCACCGCCATCATCAAGCTCCTGCTCGCCCAGGGCGCCACCGACATCGTGGGTTATGGTCGCTCGGGGGCGCTGGCCGCCGATGACACCGAGGGCATGAATCCGGCGCGCAAGGCGCTCGCGGAAATGACGAATCCGCGGCTCGTGCACGGCACCCTCAAGGAGGGCCTCAAGGGCGCCGATGTTTTCATCGGGGTCTCCCACGGGGATCTGCTCGACGGGGACGATATCGCCGCCATGAACGACGACGCCATTGTGTTTGCGCTCGCCAATCCCACCCCGGAGGTGGATCCGGGCGAAGCCGCCAAGCACGCCGCCATTGTCGCCACCGGCCGCTCGGACTACCCGAATCAGATCAACAACGTTCTTGCCTTCCCCGGCCTGTTCCGCGGCGTGCTCGATGCTCGGCTGACGAAGATCACGACCGAGCTCATGCGAGTGACGGCCCTGGCCATCGCCTCGGTCATCTCCGATGATGAGCGCTCCGCGCACTACATCATTCCGGGTGTGTTTGATGAGCGGGTCCCCAATGCCATTGCCCGCGCCGTCAAGCGCGCCACCCAGGACCTGCCCAAGCGCAACATCCCGGCCCAGGAACATGCCGCGGTGCGCACCCCGGAGGAAGCCATCCGCCTCGCGGGCAAGTAGTCATCGACGACAGCCTTCCCCGCGCGAGCCGCGCAGGCTCAATCTCTCGGGCTGGCACACCGCGTAAAGACAAAGATTGTGGAGGGAGCATCACGCTCCCTCCACTGCGTTGAGCTTCCACCGCTCACCCGGCGGGTCGTTCCGTGCGAGGCGGGGCTAGGGCTGCTCGGCGAGGGGCTCGGTGAAGAGCCCGGGCTGAAATGCCTTGAGCTGCTCGTGGATCTGCGGCAGCATCGTCCGGGTGAGCGTGGCGGTGAGGTGGTCATTGTCCCGGTGGACCCGGACGTTGCCGATCGCGGCGTAGCACCTTACCTCATCACAGAGCCCGGTGGCGGAGTCGAAGACGTCGGCGAGTTCGGGGTCAAGACCGAGGACGGTGGCGTCGGCGCCGTCGAAGCTTGGCTCGTAGACGTCGGAGCGTGGCTCGGAGCAGGCGCGCAGCTGCTCATCATCCCCGTCACCGCAGCTGTTCATCGACTTCTCCAGCGTCGTCGTCTCCCGCATAAGGAACGTGGGAATTCCGGCCTCATTGAGTTTGGTGATGGCCTCGAGATTGCCGGGATGTGCGGCCTCGACCCGGTCCGAGAAGCTGCGCCGGGTGGTGGCTTGGGTGATGACGAGATCGGGCTTCATGTCGATGAGCGCGGCCAGGGCCTCCTTATTCCACTCCTCGCACTGCGGATCACGCACCATTTCCGTGCCGAGTTCGGCGGTGGACAGCAAGCATCCGGAGCGCTCAATGACCTCGAGCCGCCAGCCGTACAGGCGGGCCAGCTCGGCAAAGACATCGCCCCACTGACCGGTGTGGGAGGCTCCGGCCAGGACCACCAACGGTCCCGTTGCCTGCTCATCGAGCACGCAGCGCAGCACCTCGGTGCCCTCCTGGCGTTGAATGCAGGGGGATTCCTTGTGTTGGGCGTACTGCCACGGATAGTCGAGGGCGCGCACGTCAGCATCGGGACGAATCGGCTCGGGTGCGGGATCCGCATCCCCGAGCAGAACCTGAGATCCGGGATAGTCGGCGGTGGGGTTGAGGGCCTCGGAGAGGGCCTGCTCGCGAGCCTCCTCGCGCAGTTTCGCAATCTCCTCCTCGGCGGCCACGCCGGCGCGAATAGAGAAGGAGGTGGCGAGGATGGCGATGGCGGACATGGTGGCCAGGCCGGCCGGCGCGGGAAGGTAGCGGCGGGAGAACCAGGCGGAAGCCGGCAGCGCGGTTTCGAAGAGCCGATAGCCGGCAAAGCCGAACGCGAGGGACAGGCCGAGGGTGATCCCGGCAATAAGCGGGGTGACCCGGCCCGATCCCGCCCAGGCCATCGCCAGGATGAGGATGGGCCAGTGCCACAGGTAGAGCGAGTAGGAGATGTCGCCCAGGCGTTGGAAGGGCCAGGTGGCTAGCAGCCGGTCGGCGCCCCACCGGCTGCGCGTGTCCCCGGCGAGAAGGACGAGGCAGATGCCGGTGATGGGCCACAGGGCGAGCGGGCCGGGGAAGTGCTCGGCGCCGTTGAGGACCGCGCCGCAGGTGCCGATGAGGGCCACGCCCAGCCACGACATGATGACCCGGGTGCGGGAGGTGAGCCGAATATCGGCGATGATGAGACCGAGAATTCCCGGGCCGGTGAGCTGCCAGGTGCGCGAGAAGGTGGAGAAATAGGCGGCCGCCTGCTGGTGCCCGGTGTCGATGATGGCGTAGCCGAGCGACAGTGCCGTGAGGAAGGTGAGTGTGCCCAGCAGGAGGGCGCGCAGCGAGATCCGGTACCTGCGGGCGCCGGCGGCGAGCAGCGTGACCAGCGCGATCATGACGAGGTGGAACTGGCCCTGAATCGAGGTTGACCACAGGTGCTGCAGGGGAGAGGTGAGCGGGCCGGCAGCATCGTAGCTCAGCTGGGAGTTGATGAGCTCCCAATTCTCAAAGAACAGTGCCGAGGCCGCGACCTCGGTGAGCGTCTGCTCGCGCCTCGTCAGCGGCAGGACGAGCCAGCTGATGAGCCCCACGGCAATGAGGACGGGGGCGAGGGGAATGATGAGCCGGCGGGCCAGCCCCGCCAGCCTGGCCGGAATATCCATGAGCCAGCCGCCGTGACCGGCGCGGGCGCGGCGGGCCAGGGACGGAATGGCGAGGAAGCCGGTGATGGCGAGGAAGATGTCGATGCCGCCGGACACCCGGCCCTGTCCGAAGATGTGGAAGGCAACGACGAGGGCGATGGCGAGGCCGCGCACCCCGTGCAGCTCGGTGCGGTACCCCCGAGTATCACGCACCGGCCGATCGGCAATGCCGTGCCGGGGTCCGTGGCCGAATCGTGCCATTATTGCAACTCCGGCCTAAATTCGGTGAGCTGGATGCCGATGTAGGGGGCGATGGTGTGGCCGAGAACGGTGGTGAGGTGATTGTCGTCCCGGTGCACCCGCACATTGCCAATCGCGGCAAAGCAGGTGGTGTCCGTGCACAGGAACCGGGAGGAATCAAAGAAGGTGACGAGCTGCTTGTTAAAACCGAGATCTTCGGCCGACACATCGTCGTATTCGGGGGAGTAGTAGGCGGCTCGCTCATCGGTGCACGCGCGCAGGGCGTCGTCATCAGCTCGATCGCAATGGCGCATATCCCGCTCCAAGGTGGTGGTTTCCCGCATGGCCATGACCGGAATCCCAGCATCCGTCAGGCGGGTGATGGCCTCGGCGGTGCCCGCCGTGAGAATCTCGGGCTGCTCCTCGCCACCAAGACGGGTGGTTGCCTGGGCGATGACGAGATCGGGATCCAGCTGCAGCACCTTTGCCATGGCCTTGTCGTTCCACACCCGGCACTCCTCCCCGAAGTCAAAGCCGCCGCGCTCTGCGCGAGCATCGGTGGTGAAGTGGCAGCCGCTGCGCTCCATGACGACCAGGTGCCAGCCGCGATCGGCCGCGAGATCGGCAAAAGCATCGGCCCAGTGGCTGACATGGGAGCCACCCACCATGAGAATGAGGGGCCCGGTGGCAAGATCCTCCCGCTCGCACATCATCGGTTCGGTGTTCTCGCCGCGAGACACACATTTTGGTCCCTGATCATGCACTTTGTAGGGCCAGGGCACATCGAGTTCGCGGATGTCATCGGCGGGAAGAATGGGAGCAGGTGCGGGCTCGGGAGTTCCCAAGAGCACGGCAGATCCGGGATATCTATCATCGCCCAAGCTCGAGGCGGCCTTATCCAGGGTGGCCTCGAGCTCCCGATCAAGAAGCTCGGTGCTGTAGCGCTGCGCGCCCTGGGCGCCGACCGCGATGGCGAGGGAAGCGGCTCCGCCGATCATTGCCGGCAGATAGGTGCGGGTGAGCGGGCGGGTGCGAATCGCGCGCTGCTCGAACAGCTCATAGCCCACCCGGCCGGCCGCGAGGGAAGCGGCGAGGATGCCGAGGGCGAGCGGGATGGTCATCTGCGAGCGTCCCAGCGCCGTCATCGTGAAAATGAGGATGGGCCAGTGCCACAGGTAAAGCGAGTAGGAGATGTCGCCGATGCGTTGGAAGGGCCGAGTAGCCAGTAGCCGGTCGGCACCCCACGCCGTGCGGGTCTCCCCGGCGGCCAGGACGAGGCAGATGCCGGCGATGGGCCACAGGGCCCTCGGCCCGGGGAACCACAGCGCCCCATCCATGACCGCCCCGCAGCTCGCGATCAGCCCCACCCCGGCCCACGACATGAGGTCACGCACAAGAGGGGGAATCGAGATGGAGGAGACGATGAGGCCGAGAATGCCGGGAGCGGTGAGTTGCCAGGCCCGGGAAAAGGTGGAGAAGTAGGCCGCGGCCTGATTGGTCGCGGTATCGTGGGCCGCCCAGGCGAAGGAGGCGCCGGTGATGATCGCAAGGATGGTCATGAGCGCCAGGCGCCGGGGAACACGCAGGATCTTCGCGATGAGCGAGACCGCGATCACCACCGCGATCATGACGAGATGAAACTGGCCCTGAATGGAGGTCGACCACAGGTGCTGGAGGGGAGAGGCCAGCGGGCCGGCCGCCCCGTAATCCAGCTGGGAGTTGATGAGTTCCCAATTCTCGTAGAAGAGGGCGGAGGCCCTCAGCTCGGTGAAGGTCTGGGCGTGCCGGCCCAGCGGAAGAATGAGCCAGGTGGCGATACCCACGGCGAGAAGTACCGGGGCGAGGGGAATGATGAGGCGCCGGGCCAGTCCGGCCAGCCGGGCCGGCACGTCAATGAGCCACCCGTGCCAGCCCCGTTCGGCGCGCCTGGTCAGGGAGGGGATGGCGAGGAAGCCGGTGATGGCGAGGAAGACATCGATGCCGCCGGAGACCCGTCCTTGACCGAAGACGTGAAAGCCCACGACGAGGGCGATCGCCAGCCCGCGAACCCCGTGCAATTCGGTCCGGAACTTCCGGTTGTCGCGGACAGGGGTGAAGATCCCCGTCTTTTCAGCGTGGGTTTGCGGCACGTCACATCCTTCTCAACCAGTGAGCGGCCGACGGCGTGCCGGCCCGCCCACCAGCCTAATACAGCCGGTGGGTCCTTCTCCCCACCTCCGAGCGCCTAATACAGCTCGGGCCGGAAGCCAGTGAGCGCCACATCGATGTACGGGCGGATCGTGCGGGTGAGGGTGGCGGAGAGATGATCATCGTCGCGGAACACACGAACATTGCCAATCTCAGAGAAGCACGTGTCCTCGGTGCACAGGTAGGGAGAGACGTCAAAGAAGAAGGACATCTCCGGATCCAGGCCGAAGTCCTCGGCGGCCGCCCCATCAAACTTCTCTTCATAGAAGTGATTGCGGGGCTCGGTGCAGTTGCGAATCTGATCGGGAGTGCCGGCCACGCAGGCGAGCATCTCCTTTTCCGCCGTGGCATTCTCACGGAATAAGAAGGTGGGAATCCCCTGATCATTGAGCGACTTGATCGCCTCTTGCATACCCTCGTGCGAGAACTCGACCTCGTCGGTCGGGATCTCCTTATTCGTAAAGCGCGTCGTGATCTGCGCGATGACGAGGGAGGGGTGAACCTCCGCGAGCTTCACCATGACATTCTTATTCCAGTCCGCGCACGGCTGACCGAGATCGCGCCCGCCCCGAGCCCCGCGAGCATCCGTCGTCAGGTGGCAGCCCGAGCGCTCCATCGTGATGAGGCGCCAGCCGTGCTCTTCCGCAATCTCGGCGATCGCCTCGGCCCACTGGCCGACGTGGGAACCGCCCACCAGGACGACAAGGGGGCCCGATGACAGCTCGGGATGCTGACAGATAAGCACCTCGGTGGGATCCTTGCGCTGCACGCACGGCGTCTTCTTGTGAACCTCGTAGTGCCACGGAACATCGCGGGCACGCACGTCGGCGGCCGGAATGATCGGAGCCACGGGTGGCTCATCAGCACCCACGAGAACCGCTGCCCCCGGATAGTCGCCATCGCCCAGGATGTTGTCCGCATTGGCCAGCGTCTCCTCGAGCTGACTGGCCACCATCTTATTCGTGTAGGCCATGCCACTCGTGGCCGTCAGCGCGACAAGGATAGCCGAACACGCGCCGATTGCGGCCGGCAGATAGGGGTGACGGAACAGCGTCATCTGGCCGAGCTCCCGCTCAAACAAGGCGTAGCCAATTGTGCCGAGAGTGAAGGAGATGGCAAGGACACCGGCTGCCAGCAGCAGCGAGGTCTCCTGACGGCCCAATGCATTGAGGGAGAAGATAAGAATCGGCCAATGCCACAGGTACAGGTGATAGGAAATATCACCCACCCGCTGGAAGGGCCAGGTGGCCAGCACCCGATCCGCGCCCCACCAGGTACGAGTCTCCCCGGCGGCCAGGACGAGGCAGATGCCGGCGATTGGCCAGAGCGCTCGCGGCCCGGGGAACCACAGTGCACCGTCCATGACCATGCCACACGTGGTGATGAGGAGGAAGCCGATCCACGACATGATGCCCCGTACGAGCGGGGGTAGCGCGATCGAGGTGACGAGGAGGCCAAGGATGCCGGGACCGGTGAGCTGCCAGGCCCGAGAGAAGGTGGAGAAGTAGGCCGAGGCCTGGCTCTCCGCGGTATCGTGGGCCGCCCAGGCAAAGGAGGCTCCGGTGATCACGGCGAGGACGGCAACGAGGACAAGCTTCATATCGAGCTTGGAGACCTTGGCGAACAGCGCCACGGCCATCACGAAGAAGATCATGACGAGGTGGAACTGACCCTGAATCGACGTCGACCACAGGTGCTGCAGGGGAGAGGTCATCGGCCCGGCAGCATCGTAGGTGAGCTGGGAGAAAACGAGCTCCCAGTTCTCGTAGAAAAGGGCGGCCGCACGCACCTCACGTAGCGTTTGCTCGCGCGTCGTCAGCGGGAAGATCACCCACGAGACGGTGATGACCATGAGGAGCACGGGCACGAGCGGAACGACGAGACGCCGAGCCAATCCGGCCAGGCGCTGCGGGACGTTGAGCATCCACGCCCCCCGGCCCAGCTGGGCGCGCCGGGCTAGCGAGGGGAGGGCAAGAAACCCGGTGATGGCGAGGAAGACGTCGATGCCACCCGAGACCCGGCCATGGCCGAAGATGTGGAAGGCGACGACGAGGGCGATCGCGAGACCGCGCACGCCATGAAGTTCCGTGCGGAACTTCCGTTCATCGCGAAACGGTGTGAGCTGCGGTGGTAGGTCTGACACGGGCTAAGAATAAAACACCCAAGTGTCGCGGACGAGGCTTTCCTCGTGATCTCAGCGGAACGGAATATGTGCGATAAACCGAAGTAAGCTGGCGCGGGGCCCCCCCCCGGGGGCGGGTGCCGGCCGGGGCCCCCGGGGCAAAACCACCAACGTGGGCCGGCGC
>JAUNVM010000027.1:16908-32738 GCA_030537635.1 Flaviflexus sp.
GTTTACCTCCGCGGACGGGATGAGGGCCTAAAACCCGACGTCCGCGGGCGCGGGCCCCGGCCCGGCCGCGTTGACCGGCCGGGGCCCGCGGGTAAAAGCCCTGCTAGGAGAGCAGGCGAGCGATTCTGCCCACGCCTTCGGCGATGTCCTCATCGCCCAGCGCATAGGACAGCCGGAGGAATCCGGGTGTGCCGAACGCCTCTCCCGGAACGACGGCCACCTCGGCCTCGTCGAGGATGATCTCCGCCAGTTCGAGGGAGGAAGAGGCGGTGCGACCCTTGATCTCCTTGCCGAGCGCTCCGGACACTGCCGGGTAGGCGTAGAAGGCACCCTTCGGAGTGGGGACCTGGAAGCCGGGAACCTTGTTCAGCTCCTCGACGATGAGCCGGCGGCGCCGATCGAAGGCGGCGTGGAACTCGGCCACGCAGTCCTGCGGGCCGGTGAGGGCGGCGATGGCGGCACGCTGGGACACGTTTGCCACATTCGAGGTGAGGTGGGACTGGAGATTCGTGGCGGCCTTGATGACATCGGCCGGGCCGTACATCCAGCCAACCCGCCACCCGGTCATCGCGTACGTCTTGGCGACGCCGTTGAGAACGAGGGTCTGCTCGGCGAGCTCGGGAACGACCGAGAGGATGTGATTCGGCTTCGCCTCATCGTAGGTGAGGTGCTCGTAGATCTCATCGGAGATGACCCACAGCCCCTCCTCGTGGGCCCATCGGCCGATCGCCTCGATCTCGTCACGGCTGTACACCGAGCCCGTCGGATTCGACGGTGAGCACAACAGGAGCACCTTGGTCTTGTCGGTGCGGGCTGCGGCCAGCTGATCGACGCTCACCTTGTACTCGGACTCCAGGCCGGCCACGAGCGGAACGGCCGTGCCACCGGCGAGCGCAATCGCCTCCGGGTAGGTGGTCCAGTAGGGGGCGGGCAAGAGCACCTCGTCGCCCGGGTCGAGGAGGGCGGCAAAGGACTCGTAGACGGCCTGCTTGCCGCCGTTGGTGACGAGCACATTATTCGGATCCACGGTCACCGAGGCATCCCGCTGGGTCTTATCCGCAATCGCCTGGCGCAGCTCGGGCAGGCCCTTGGCGGGAGTGTAGCGGTGGTTCTTCGGATCCGAGGCAGCCTCGCGGGCCGCCTCGACAATGTGGTCGGGGGTAGGAAAGTCGGGTTCGCCGGCCCCAAAGCCAATAACCGGGCGACCGGCGGCCTTGAGGGCCTTGGCCTTGGCATCGACGGCCAGCGTGGCCGACTCCTTGATGGCTTGTAGTCGGGCAGAGACACGGGATTGAGCGGTGTTATTAGTCACGTCTTCTATGGTGGCATGACCCGGCCGTCTATCGCCGGTCATCTCACCGGTTGGCGCGAAATAGCGTGTGACACACCGATCAGCTGGAGTACAATACGGACTAACGGCGCCCACCGCGCCCGGCCGGGGCGCTGTTATCCACGGCGCATTTGCCCGCAATGATTCGACGCGGGCACCCCAATGCGATTAGGATGGTCCGTGGCGTGAAATCCTTCACTAGCCTTCGGGCGTGCCATCAGGCATAATAGCGTAGGTTTTCAGCAGCCGTAGGGCAGTGGCGCAATTGGTAGCGCATCGGTCTCCAAAACCGACGGTTGTGGGTTCGAGTCCCGCCTGCCCTGCCAGGAAGCGGTCGACGGACCGCTTTCTTTTTCCGAGCAACGAAAGGACGACGAGTGAGCGAGGCTAGCAACGCCCGGTCCGCCCGCGCCCGCACCGACAATAAGAACCGCGGGCTCATTGCCCGGATCAAGCTGTTCTTCAAGCAGGTCGCTGGAGAGCTCAAGAAGGTGGTGCGCCCTACCCGCAAGGAGCTGGGGCAGCTCTTCCTCACCGTCATCGTGTTCGTCGCGGTCGTCATGGCCTTTGTTGGCATCATCGACCTCGCATTCGGCGAGCTCGTGTTCAAGGTGTTCGGATAGTTCAGGAAGTCGAGGAGAACCGTGTCGAGTGATCAGGTCCCCGAGGCCGCCGCAGCTGAGCAGGCCGAGGATCCCACCTCCCCGGAGGCAATTCGCAAGCGCCTTCGCGGGCTGCCCGGCAAGTGGTATGTGCTGCATACCTACGCCGGATACGAGAAGCGGGTGAAGCAGAACCTCGAAATCCGCATGAAGACCATGAACATGGAGGAGTACATCTTCCAGGTGGAAGTCCCCATGGAAGAGGTCTTCGAGGTCAAGGGCGGCCAGCGCAAGCTGGTGACCCGAGTCCGCATGCCCGGATATGCGCTCGTGCGCATGATCATGGAGGATGACGCCTGGCGCATCGTCCAGGAGACGCAGGGGGTGACCGGCTTCGTGGGTAACGGCCGCACCCCGGTTGCACTCACCGAGCCCGAGGTCATCAAGATGCTCACCCCGGTGGTCGAGGCCGAGCAGGCCGCCGCCGCTCGCAAGCAGGGCAAGCCGACCGGCACCGATACTCCGGTCATCGCCGTCGAGTACGAGGTGGGCGAAAACGTCACCCTCACCGCCGAGCCCTGGGTGGGCATGCCCGCCACCATCTCCGCCATCGACGCGGCCAATCAGCGCCTCACGGTGCTCATGACACTTGTCGGCCAGGAAACCCCGGTCGACCTGTCGTTCAGCCAGGTCAAGAAGGCCGACTGACCGACGATCAGCGCTTATCCTCTGCCATTGGATAAGCGATTCCAACAATCAAAGGATCTATTTCATGCCACCCAAGAAGAAGGTTGCGGGCCTGATTAAGCTCCAGATCCAGGCCGGCGCCGCCAACCCGGCCCCGCCGATTGGCCCCGCACTGGGCCAGCACGGCGTCAACATCATGGAGTTCTGCAAGGCCTACAACGCCGCCACTGAATCGATGCGCGGCAATGTGGTCCCGGTGGAGATCACGGTCTACGAGGATCGCTCGTTCGACTTCATCACCAAGACCCCGCCGGCCGCCGAGCTCATCAAGAAGGCCGCCGGCCTCAAGAAGGGCTCGTCCACTCCGCACACCGACAAGGTGGGCAAGCTGACCCAGGCTCAGGTTCGCGAAATCGCCGAAACCAAGATGCCCGACCTCAATGCCAATGACATTGAGGCCGCCGCCAAGATTGTCGCCGGCACCGCCCGTTCCATGGGCATCACCGTCGAATAATTACCGTCCATACATCCATGCCGAAAGGCACGTGGCAGAGCCCGCGCAGGCTCGTTGACCACAACTGCTAAGGAGAAGCAGCAATGGCAAAGCGCTCTAAGAATTACCGCGAGTCGGCGGCGAAGATCCACGCCGGCGAGCAGTACGTCCCCCTCGAGGCTATGCGCCTCGCCAAGGAGACGGCGAAGACCAAGTTCGATCCCACCGTTGAGGTCATGTTCCGCCTCGGCGTTGACCCCCGCAAGGCCGATCAGATGGTGCGCGGCACGGTCAACCTGCCGCACGGCACCGGCAAGACCGCCCGCGTCATCGTGTTTGCCGCCGGCGAGCGCGCCCAGCAGGCCCTCGACGCCGGAGCTGACGAGGTCGGCTCCGATGACCTCATCGAGAAGGTGTCTGGCGGATACACGGACTTCGATGCCGCCGTCGCCACCCCCGACATGATGGGCAAGGTCGGCCGTCTCGGCCGCGTGCTCGGCCCGCGTGGCCTCATGCCGAACCCGAAGACCGGCACCGTGACCATGGACGTGGCCAAGGCCGTGTCCGACATTAAGGGTGGCCGCATCGAGTTCCGCGTCGATAAGCACTCGAACCTCGCCTTCATCATTGGCAAGGCCTCGTTCACCGCCGAGCAGCTCACCGAGAACTACGCTGCCGCGCTGGATGAGATCCTCCGCCTCAAGCCGGCCTCCTCGAAGGGCCGCTACATTACGAAGGCCACGGTCTCGACCACCATGGGCCCGGGCATCCCGCTCGATGCCACCAAGACCCGTCACCTCCTCAGCGAGGACGCGTCCTGACCCAACAGTTGCGCCGCACCCCCGGACTTTCCGGGGGTGCGCCACTATTAGCCACCGCCATCGCCCTGGCTTTGGCTTCCCTGCTGTGGTCCCTCATCGCCATTCACGCCTCCCCGCAGCTGTCTCGCTATGACGAGTGGACCTACATTGACTACGCCGATGCCATCTCTCACGGACGCCTGCCCGCGCCGGGCGATGAGCTGGGTGAGCTCGCCCGCACCGCGTGGTCGTGCCGGGGCATGGAGGGGGACATCCGCGGGGTCACCCCGCCGCCGTGTGACCGGGCGAACGAGGACGCCTCGCAGTGGCCTTTTCGCGGTGAGAACTACAATGCCTTCCACCCGCCCCTCTACTTCGCTTACGCGGGGGCGGCGGGACGCATCGCGACGGCGCTGGGCGCGGACTTTGTTGACGGGGCACGCCTGGCCTCCGGCCTGCTCGCCGCCATGGGCGCGGCCGCCCTGTTTTATGCCCTGATCACGTGGGGCATCGGCCGCCGGCTCGCCGCCGGTGCCACCCTGGCAGCCATCTCCACCCCGGCCCTCGCCCAGGCTTCCGCCATCGTCCACAACGATGCCGTCGACCTGCTTGCGGGCGCGGCCGCCCTCTATCTGGCCCGCCGGGTGTGCATTCTGGCGGCGATGGATGAGGACCACCCGGCCGAACGTCACCGCGCCTGGCGGCGCCTCGGCCGCGCGGCCTTCGGATTGAGCCTCGCGATCGGTTCGGTGCGCACCATCAGCCTCGTCGCTCTCATCACCGTTGGAGCCGTCGCCGTGCTGGTGCCCGCCTGGCGCCGCCGCGGGGGAGCGATGGTGGCTGGGGGAGTGGCGGCCGGGGCGGCGCTTGCCTACCTGCCGTGGACGGCCCTGCAGCGGGCCCGCACTCCGGACGGATACGTCCCCGACATTTCGGGGCTCTCCACCGAGCCGCTGAGCGCGGGGCAGATTCCCCACCTTCTCACGACTTTTGTCGGCGCCCGCGCACCCTACGGGCTCACCTCCCCGCGCACCGACTACTATCTCCACCCCGATCTCAGCTCCCCGGTTCTTCAGGGGTGGGCCTGGGTTCTCATGATCGCCTGCTACGCGGCCGCGATCATCTCCCTCCTCCTTCTGCTCCGTCGCCGGGAGATGTCCCCGGCCGCGCGCTTCATCGGTGCGGTCATCCTCCTCGGTCCGCTCATCACCTCCGGTATCGTCCAAGGCCGCGAGCTCGCCACCTCCGGGTCCTTCTTCCGCATGCTCTCGGGGCGCTACGCCATCACCCTGGCGCCGCTGTACTACGCGGGCTTTGCCCTGGTCGCCAGGAAGTACCATGCGAAGTGGGTGGGTCTCACCTGTGGCCTGGCGGGCTATCTCGCCCTCGTCAGTGCCCCCTTCCTCAGCTGAGAGAACCCCGCTCGGTGAAATGAGTACTCAACCACACCTTGGCCGATTGCCTTGGGTGGTGGGCGCGAACCGAGTAACCTGATGGATGCCGAAGACCGCCGGTTGCTCGTGAGCCAGACGAGCTGAAAGTCCCGTCAGGGAGGCCCGCGCAGGTGTGTACATCCCGTGCCGCTTGCGCACGGGTTTTTTCATGTGCCGGCGGCAAGTATTGGAAGGAGGCCCGATGGCAAGGCCGAAGAAGAGCGAGCACATCGCCGAACTCGTGGAGCTCTTCCGCGAGTCGAGCGGCGCGCTGCTGACCGAGTACCGCGGTCTGACCGTGGAGCAGATGCAGGAACTGCGTCGCGCCATGGGACAGGACGCTGAGTACAAGGTCGCGAAGAACACCCTGGCCAAGCTTGCCGCGAAGGAAGCTGGCGTGGAGGGCCTGGATGACGAGCTCACCGGCCCCACCGCCATCGCCTTCGTCAAGGGCGAGGTTGCCACGGTGGCCAAGGCGCTGCGCGACTTCTCGAAGGAGCACGAGGCCCTGGTCATCAAGACCGGTGTTCTCGAGGGAGCTGTCGTTCCCGCTGAGTCGGTTGCTAAGCTCGCCGATCTCGAATCCCGCGAGGTTCTCCTCGCAAAGGCGGCAGGCGCCCTCAAGGCGTCCCTGTACAAGGCGGCCGCTACGTTCCAGGCGCCGGTTCTCAAGACCGTGCGCACCGTCGATGCCCTGCGCGAAAAGCAGGAAAACGCTGCCTGAGGCAGCACCAACAATCTGCTCGCGTAGCAGGAAGGAAGGATGGTCATCATGGCCAAGCTCACCGCCGAAGAGCTCATCGAGGCTTTCAAGGAGCTCACTCTTGTTGAGCTGAACGACTTCGTCAAGAAGTTCGAGGAAGAGTTCGACGTCGAGGCTACCGCCCCCGTCGCCGTTGCCGCCGCTGGCGCTCCCGCCGCGGGTGGCGACGCCCCCGCCGAGGAGGAGAAGGATGAGTTTGACGTCATCCTCGAGTCCATCGGCGACAAGAAGGTTGCCGTCATTAAGGAGGTCCGCGCGCTGACCTCCCTCGGCCTCAAGGAGGCCAAGGAGCTCGTCGACTCCGCCCCCAAGGCTGTTCTCGAGGGCGCCAACAAGGAGACCGCCGAGAAGGCCAAGGAGCAGCTGGAGGGCGCCGGCGCGTCCGTCACCCTCAAGTAAGCTTCTGCTCATCGTCAGTGCCGGGGCCCAGCGCCCCGGCACTGCGCTATCTTCCGCAAGCCGCCGGGTGGTCGATCCGCAAACCGAGGACCGCCGTGTCCGGTGCAGCGGCCCGCCATCGCCTCACACCCGGATGTGACACCCGGAAAAGCGCCGATACTAGGGGAGATATTGCTCACATCCGTGGGTGAGACTAGCGAGTTTCGCGCGAGAACGATAGGCTGAGCGGCTGAGTATGACCGCCTCCACACCGCAGCGGTGTAGACCGGGGCGCGCTTTCCCGGTAAATTTAATCTTTGCGCTTGCTTGTGTGGGGAGACGTGTATGCGCTATCCGTTCCATCCCCCACAAGGAAGATCACGCCTTACCATCTCCAGGGAAGGGATCAACACTTGGCTGCTTCGCCTACTTCGACAGCATCCGCATCCGGCCGTCAGGCTCGAGTCTCGTTCGCGAAGATCAAGGAGCCCATGTCGGCACCAGATCTTCTCGGCCTGCAAACTGAAAGCTTCGGCTGGCTCATCGGCTCAGATGAGTGGCGAGCCGGCGCTGACCCCGACGAGAAGTCGGGTCTTGAGGAGATTTTCGAGGAAGTTTCCCCGATTGTCAATGCCACCAATACGATGACCCTGTCGTTCTCGGATCCCAAGCTTGAGGCTCCGAAGAACACGGTCGAGGTGTGCAAGGAGAAGGATCTCACCTACTCCGCACCCCTGTACGTCAAGGCCGACTTCCACTACAAGGAAACCGGCGAGATCAAGTCTCAGACGACGTTCCTCGGCGATTTCCCACTCATGACCCCGCGTGGCACCTTCATCATCAACGGCACCGAGCGTGTCGTTGTCTCCCAGCTGGTGCGCTCGCCCGGTGTCTACTTCGAGTCCGAGCGGGACAAGACGACGGGAAAGAACATCTCCACCGTCAAGGTCATTCCCTCCCGCGGTGCCTGGCTCGAATTCGAGATTGATAAGCGCGACAACGTGGGCGTGCGCATCGACCGCAAGCGTAAGCAGTCCGCCACCCACTTCCTCAAGGCCTGGGGCATGACGACGGAGGAGATCGCCGAAGAATTCGCCGACTCCCCGGTCCTGCTGGAAACCCTGGAGAAGGACACGGTCCAGACCAAGGAAGAGGCGCTGACCGATGTCTACCGCAAGCTGCGCCCCGGCGAGCCGCCGACGGCCCGCGCCGGCGAGAACCTTCTGACCAACCTCTACCTGTCGGATAAGAGGTATGACCTCGCCAAGGTTGGTCGCTACAAGATCAACAAGAAGCTGGGCCTGGATCAGTCAAATAAGACCCGTCAGCTCACCCTCGAGGACATCGTGGGTATGCTCCACTACCTCCTTGCCCTGCACACGACGAGCCCGGAGTCCAATGAGCACCCCGTGACAAATTGCGGCGGGGACGATGTTCAGGTCGAATTCGACGACATCGATCACTTCGGCAACCGTCGTATCCGCGCGGTCGGTGAGCTCATCCAGAACCAGGTTCGCACGGGCCTGTCCCGCCTGGATCGGATGGTGCGCGAGCGCATGACGACGCAGGAGGCCGCGGCCATTACGCCCTCCTCGCTCATCAATATTCGCCCGATCGTTGCCTCCATCAAGGAGTTCTTCGGCACCTCGCAGCTTTCGCAGTTCATGGATCAGAACAACCCGCTTGCGGGACTGACCCATAAGCGGCGCCTGTCCGCGCTCGGCCCGGGCGGCCTGGCCCGCGACCGCGCCGGCATGGAAGTGCGTGACGTCCACCCCTCCCACTACGGACGCATGTGTCCGATTGAAACCCCGGAGGGCCCGAACATCGGTCTCATCGGCTCGCTGGCGACCTTCGCCCGAGTCAACTCCTTCGGGTTCCTCGAGACTCCCTACCGCAAGGTGGAGGGCGGCAAGGTCACCGATGACATCGTCTACCTGACGGCGGATGATGAGGATCGTTACGTCATCGCCCAGGCCACCGACCGCCTCGACGATGAGGGCGCCTTCCTCGACGAGGAGGCCCTGTGCCGCGTCACCGGCGGCGAGCCCGCCCTTGTCTCGGTCGATGACATCGACTACATGGACGTCTCGGCCCGCCAGATGGTGTCGGTGGGCACCGCCATGATCCCGTTCCTCGAGCACGATGATGCGCACCGCGCCCTCATGGGTGCGAACATGCAGCGCCAGGCCGTGCCGCTCATGCGTACGGATGCCCCGCTCGTGGGCACCGGCATGGAGGCGCGAGCGGCGCAGGACGCCGGGGACGTGCTGCGTTCCGACGTCGCGGGTGTCGTCGAGGAGGTCTCCGCCGACCTCATTCGCATCGCCACCGACGACGGCGATCACAAGTCCTACCGGATCACCAAGTTTGAGCGGTCCAACCAGGGCAACTGCAACAATCAGAAGGTTGTTGTCGCCGAGGGAGACCGGGTTGAGGTGGGCACACTGCTCGCCGACGGCCCGGCCACCGATACCGGCGAACTTGCGCTCGGCCGCAACCTGCTCGTTGCCTTCATGTCCTGGGAGGGCTACAACTACGAGGACGCCGTCATCCTGTCCCAGCGCCTCGTCACCGATGACGTGCTCACCTCGATTCACATCGAGGAGCACGAGGTCGATGCTCGCGACACGAAGCTCGGCCCGGAGGAAATCACTCGAGACATCCCGAACGTCTCGGAGGAGATCCTCGGCAATCTCGACGAGCGCGGCATCATTCGCATTGGCGCCGAGGTCAATGCCGGCGACATCCTCGTCGGTAAGATCACCCCGAAGGGCGAGACGGAACTGACGTCGGAGGAGCGCCTGCTGCGCGCCATCTTCGGCGAGAAGGCCAAGGAAGTGCGCGACACCTCGCTGCGCGTGCCCCACGGCGAATCCGGCATCGTCATCGGCGTCAAGGAATTCTCCGCGGACAATGACGACGGCCTGGCCGCCGATGTGCGCCAGACGGTGCGGGTGTACATTGCCCAGCGCCGCAAGATCACCATCGGTGATAAGATGGCCGGCCGCCACGGCAACAAGGGCGTCATCTCGAAGATCCTCCCCGTCGAGGACATGCCCTTCCTGCCCGATGGCACCCCCGTCGACATCATCTTGAACCCGCTCGGTGTGCCCGGCCGTATGAACCTCGGCCAGGTCTTCGAGCTGCACCTCGGCTGGATTGCCAAGCAGGGCTGGGACGCCACTCAGGCCCGCGAGGACGGCGAGGAGTGGGCGCTGCGCCTGCCCGAGAACACCATCAAGGGTGCTCCCGGCCAGACGGTGGCCACCCCGGTCTTCGACGGCGTTGAGCCGGATGAGATCGAGGGCCTGCTCGGCTCGGTCCTGCCCAACCGGGATGGCGATGTGCTCGTCGGTACCGACGGCAAGGCCCAGCTGTTCGATGGCCGCTCCGGCGAACCGTTCCCCGACAAGATCTCGGTGGGCTACATGTACATGCTCAAGCTCCACCACCTCGTCGATGACAAGATTCACGCCCGCTCCACCGGCCCGTACTCGATGGTCACCCAGCAGCCGCTGGGCGGTAAGGCGCAGTTCGGCGGTCAGCGACTGGGCGAGATGGAGGTGTGGGCGCTGGAAGCCTACGGCGCCGCGCACACCCTCCAGGAGATGCTCACCATCAAGTCCGATGACACGGTGGGCCGGGTGAAGGTCTACGAGGCCATCGTCAAGGGCGACAACATCGCCGAGCCCGGCATCCCGGAATCGTTCAAGGTGCTCATTCAGGAGATGCGTTCGCTGTGCCTGAATGTCGAGGCTCTCGACGCCGCGGGCAATTCCATTGGACTGCAGGACTCCGACGAAGACTCCTACCGGGTTCCGGAGCGCGAGACGCTCTCCACCGGCCTGGAGGACTTCGGAGCCCTCGAATTCTGACCCGCCAACCAGCAGTGCATAGGAAGTAGGAAACTTGCTCGACGTCAATCTCTTCGACCAGCTGCACATCTCGCTGGCCACTTCTCAGGACGTTCTGTCCTGGTCGCGCGGCGAGGTGAAGAAGCCTGAGACCATCAACTACCGTACGCTCAAGCCGGAAAAGGACGGCCTGTTCTGCGAGCGCATCTTCGGCCCCACCCGGGACTGGGAATGTGCCTGCGGCAAGTACAAGCGGCCCCGCTACAAGGGCATTGAGTGTGAGCGCTGCGGCGTGGAAGTCACCCGCGCCAAGGTGCGTCGCGAGCGGATGGGCCACATTCAGCTCGCCGCTCCCGTCACCCACATCTGGTACTTCAAGGGCGTTCCCTCGCGCCTTGGCTACCTGCTCGACATCGCGCCGAAGGACCTGGAAAAGGTCATTTACTTCGCGGCCTACATGGTGACCGATGTCGATGAGGAGGGTCGCAGCGCGGACATGCCCGAGCTGCGCGGCGAGGTCGATCTCGAACTCAAGGAAATCGAGCAGCAGATGCTCGCCGACATTGAGGCCCGCGCCCAGCAGATGGAGGCGGAGCTTGCCGAGGCCGAGAAGAACGAGGCCAGCGCCCGGGAGAAGAAGAACATCTCCGAGGCCGGACTCAAGGATCAGGAGCGCCTGCGCGCCGCCGGCGAGGCCGAAATGGCCCGCCTGGAGGAGGTGTGGGACCGCTTCATGAGCCTCAAGGTCGGCGATCTCGAGGGCGATGAGGATCTCTACCGCGACATGTATGCCCGGTGGGGCCAGTACTTCTTTGCCGCCCGCGGCGCCGAGGCCATCCAGTCTCGCCTGCGCAGCTTCGACCTTGAGGCCGAGGCCGCCACGCTGCAGGAGGTTATTGCCACCGGCACCGCGCAGCGCAAGACCCGTGCGCTTAAGCGCATGAAGGTCATCAACGCCTTCCGTACCACCGGCACCAAGCCGGAGGCCATGGTGCTTGACGTGCTGCCGGTCATCCCGCCGGACCTGCGCCCCATGGTGCAGCTCGACGGCGGCCGCTTCGCGACCTCGGATCTCAACGACCTGTACCGCCGCGTCATCAACCGCAACAACCGCCTCAAGCGCATGATCGATCTCGGCGCCCCCGAGATCATGGTCAATAACGAGAAGCGGATGCTGCAGGAGGCCGTCGACGCCCTGTTCGACAACGGCCGCCGCGGTCGCCCGGTCCAGGGCGCGGGCAACCGCCCGCTCAAGTCCCTGTCCGACATGCTCAAGGGCAAGCAGGGCCGGTTCCGCCAGAACCTGCTTGGCAAGCGCGTCGACTACTCGGGCCGCTCCGTCATCGTCGTCGGCCCGACGCTCAAGCTGCACCAGTGCGGCCTGCCGAAGGCCATGGCCCTCGAGCTGTTCAAGCCTTTCGTTCAGAAGCGCCTCGTTGATCAGCAGATCGCGAAGAACATCAAGGCCGCCAAGCGTCTCATCGAGCGCCAGCGCGGCGAGGTGTGGGACGTGCTTGAAGAGGTCATCACCGAGCACCCGGTGCTGCTCAACCGCGCCCCCACCCTGCACCGCCTGGGCATCCAGGCCTTCGAGCCGCAGCTCGTTGAGGGTAAGGCCATTCAGCTGCACCCGCTCGTGTGCGCCGCCTTCAACGCGGACTTCGACGGCGACCAGATGGCCGTGCACCTTCCGCTCAGTGCGGAGGCCCAGGCCGAGGCCCGCATCCTCATGCTGTCCTCGAACAACATCCTCAAGCCGTCCGATGGCCGCCCGGTGACCATGCCCTCGCAGGACATGATCATCGGCCTGTTCCACCTCACCTCGGACAATGACACCGAGTCCCCGCGCTCCTTCGCCTCTGTCGGCGAGGCCATCATGGCCTACGACAACGGCGATATTGCGCTCGGCGACCTGATCGACATTCGGTTCAACAAGCTTGTCCCGCCGCGCGGCTGGGAGACCCCGGAGGGCTGGGAGACCGGCGATCCGGTGACCCTGCGGACCACGCTCGGCCGCGCGCTGTTCAACGACGCGCTGCCGGTCATGTTCCCCTACGTCAACGAGGTGGTCGACAAGAAGCGGCTCGGCTCGATCGTCAACGAGCTGGCCGAGCGCTACCCCAAGGTTGATGTGGGCGCCTCTCTTGACGCACTGAAGTCCACCGGCTTCTACTGGGCCGGCCGCTCGGGCGTGTCCATTTCGCTCGCCGACATCGAGGTTCCCGACAGCAAGGCTGCCATCCTCGAGCAGGCCGAAGCCGATGCTGCGAAGATCGAGGAACTCTTCGATCTCGGCCTCATCGAGGACTCCGACCGCCGCCGCGACCTGTCCACCCTGTGGAACAAGGTCACCGAGCAGGTGGCGGGGGAGATGCGCGAGAACTTCACGAAGAATAACTCGGTCAACCGCATGGTCACCTCCGGCGCCCGCGGCAACTGGACCCAGGTTCGTCAGCTGGCCGGCATGCGCGGCCTCGTGGCCAACCCGAAGGGCGAGATTATTTCGCGCCCGATCAAGTCGAACTACTTCGAGGGCCTGTCGGTTCTCGAGTACTTCGCCGCCACGCACGGCGCCCGTAAGGGCACCGCTGATACCGCGCTGCGTACCGCCGACTCGGGCTACCTCACCCGCCGCCTCGTCGATGTCGCCCAGGATGTCATCATCCGGGAGAACGACTGCGGCACCTCGAAGGGCCTGACCAAGCGGATCGTCCAGGTGGATGAGGCCGGCAACCGGGTTCTCGACCCGGCCGTCGAAACCTCGGTCTACGCCCGCACGCTCGCCACCGACATCGTGGGCGAGGACGGCGAGGTTATCGTTGCCGCCGGCACCGATCTTGGCGACGTGCAGATCGAGAAGCTCATGAACGCCGGAATCGATGAGGTCACGGTTCGCTCCGTGCTCACCTGCGATTCGCGGGCCGGCGCCTGCGCCCTGTGCTACGGTCGCTCGCTCGCCACCGGCAAGCTCGTCGACATCGGCGAGGCGATCGGCATCGTCTCCGCCCAGTCGATCGGCGAGCCCGGCACGCAGCTGACCATGCGTACCTTCCACACCGGTGGCGTGGCCTCGGCCGATGACATCACCCAGGGTCTGCCGCGTGTCCAGGAGCTCTTCGAAGCCCGCACGCCCAAGGGCGAGGCCCCGATCGCGGAGGCCTCCGGCACCATCTCGATCGAGGACGATGATCGCTCCCGCACCATCACGATCAAGCGTGATGATGGCGGGGACGACGAGACCTACCAGGTGTCCTCCTCGGCCACCCTTCTCGTGGAGGATGGCGGCCGGGTGCAGGTGGGCGAGCAGCTCACCGAGGGCTCGGTGGATCCGAAGAAGGTTCTGCGCATCACCAACCGGCGCAAGACCCAGCTCTACCTCGTCGAGCAGGTCCAGGAGGTCTACCGCTCCCAGGGCGTGGAGATCCACGACAAGCACATCGAGGTCATCGTGCGCCAGATGCTGCGCCGCGTCACCGTCATCGAATCGGGCGACACCCAGCTGCTGCCGGGCGAGCTCGCCGATGTTAAGGACTACGAGGCAGCCAGCCGCGAGGCCGTGGCCCGGGGCGGCAAGCCCGCCGTGGCCCGCGCCGAGCTCATGGGCATCACCAAGGCCTCGCTGGCCACCGAATCCTGGCTCTCGGCGGCCTCCTTCCAGGAGACCACCAAGGTACTGACCGAGGCCGCGCTCAATTCGAAGCGCGACCCGCTCGGCGGCCTCAAGGAGAACGTCATCCTCGGTAAGCTCATCCCGGCCGGCACCGGCCTGGAGCGCCTGCGCCACGCGAAGGCGGAGCCCACGCCCGAGGCTCGGATGGAATTCGAGAAGATGACGGGCTTCATCCGCCAGGACATGGACCCCTATGATGGGGCATTCGACCTGGGTGCGGGCCTGTACGGCACCGGTTACACCGGTTACGGTCCGGCCTTCAGCGGTAACTAAGGCAATCGGCCTGTGTTCATCACCACCGGTGAACGCAGGCCGATCCTTTGACCTAGCGGGTTTTAACCCGATAATCTGATGAATGGTGTCCACAGCCCTCCCTTCCCGGGAGTTGCACCCGGGGCGGGGCAACCGAAGCGTTGCTGCGAAGACTTCGGAAGCGCCGGGGCAAGGCGACCACAACAATGTTCACAAAGAAGCAGGAGAAATAGTGCCAACTATTCAGCAGCTGGTCCGCAAGGGCCGGCAGACGAAGCAAGGCGCCTCCAAGACGCCGGCGCTTAAGGGTAGCCCGCAGCGTCGTGGGGTGTGCACCCGCGTTTACACGACTACCCCCAAGAAGCCGAACTCGGCGCTGCGGAAGGTGGCGCGTGTGCGCCTGTCTTCCGGCATCGAGGTCACCGCCTACATCCCCGGTGAGGGACACAACCTCCAGGAGCACTCCATTGTGCTCGTTCGCGGCGGTCGCGTTCGCGACCTGCCCGGCGTCCGCTACAAGATTGTCCGCGGTTCGCTCGATACTCAGGGCGTGAAGAGCCGCCAGCAGGCGCGCTCCCGCTACGGCGCGAAGAAGGAGAAGAAGTAATGCCTCGTAAGGGCCCCGCTCCCAAGCGTCCCATCATTGCCGATCCGGTGTACGGCTCCCAGACCGTCACCCAGCTGGTCAACCGCGTGCTGCGGGACGGCAAGAAGTCCGTCGCCCAGTCCATCGTTTACGGTGCACTCGAGGGCGTGGGTGAGAAGTCCGGCCAGGAGCCGATCCAGGTGCTCAAGCGCGCCATGGAAAACATCAAGCCGAGCCTCGAGGTGCGCTCCCGCCGAGTTGGCGGCGCCACCTACCAGGTGCCGGTCGAGGTCAAGGCTGGCCGTAGCCAGGCTCTGGCCCTGCGCTGGCTCGTTGACTACTCCCGGCAGCGCCGCGAGAAGTCGATGACCGAGCGCCTCATGAACGAGATCCTTGACGCCTCCAATGGCCTCGGTGCCGCTGTTAAGCGCCGCGAGGACACTCACCGCATGGCCGAGTCCAACAAGGCCTTCGCCCACTACCGCTGGTAGTACCGCTACGAGCCAACGAAACAACGAAGAGAGTTCACAGTGGCACAAGAAGTGCTTTCCGACCTTACTAAGGTCCGCAATATCGGCATCATGGCCCACATCGATGCCGGCAAGACGACGACGACCGAGCGCATCCTCTTCTACACCGGCATCAATTACAAGATGGGTGAGACGCACGATGGTGCGTCGACCACCGACTGGATGGAAGACGAGAAGAACCGAGGCATTACCATTACCTCGGCTGCGGTGACCGCGTTCTGGAAGGACCACCAGATCAACGTCATCGACACCCCCGGCCACGTTGACTTCACCGTTGAGGTGGAGCGTTCCCTGCGCGTGCTCGACGGTGCCGTTGCCGTGTTCGACGGCAAGGAGGGCGTTGAGCCCCAGTCCGAGACCGTGTGGCGTCAGGCCGATAAGTACAACGTCCCCCGTATCTGCTTCGTCAACAAGATGGACAAGCTCGGCGCGGACTTCTACTTCACCGT
>JAUNVM010000003.1:0-55899 GCA_030537635.1 Flaviflexus sp.
GGAAACACCCCCGCTTACGCGGGGAAGACTCTTACAGTTTAACATAGTCCTATTTGAAGCTTTTTTCGTAACTAATTTCAGGGCTCCAGGTGCCGGTTGGGCGCTCGGCGCTGGTGTGCAACTAGAGTCAACCACACGCCCTCGACGTCCTGAGTCGACCGCCCTCGATTATTCGCAGACCTAACGGAGAATCCTTGCTCGTAGCTAGGATCGGACATCACCATTACAAGGCGCCCAGTTTGACAGGCTAAGTTCGCTCTTTCCCACAGATGATTGGCTACTCGTTTTGACGACTTCCCCACGTATACGCCGGCATGAACCTCTGTGAGGAAACGTGAAATATACCCGTGAAGGTGTTCCGGGATTGCTTCAGCAATCAGCGTGATAAACAACGTCACCTCCCGTATTGCTTGTGGCCGGCAACGTCACCATCGTCGTCAATGAGGCGGTCACCTTCAGTTGACGGCAGTAATGGAGTGAAGAGTTCCATCAGAGTCCGCAGCATTTCACCGAGAACCCGCTTTTTGTAGAGCTGTTGGCGCAGCGTCTTTCTGGCATATTCCAAAGGCTGAGCCTCGTTTGCGGCCTGGAAGGCGATTGGCATCGAGAGAGTCGGTTTGTATATATCCGCAAGATCGAAAAGAAGGGAGCGCTGATCTCCTCTGTGGATAATGCCGAGGGCGGGGTTGACCCCCAATGCGGAACAGGCTGATGCTGCACAACCATAGAGGGTTCCGTGAACAAGGTTCAGCGCTTGGTTCACAGGGTCTTCGGCCTTCGTGTCGCGCCTAAATCCGCTAACACCATTCGCCAATGCCAATTCACGGTATCGCTGCCGAATGATCCTCCCCTCAATTCCCCGCATTTGTCGTATACCCAGGGTGTCAGGAAGTTCTTTTCCCAACTGTTTGCCATAGAGAGTCAGGGCCGCCCTCCGTGTCAATTCATCGTCGGCGATAAGCCGTGCTTGCGCGATAGCCCAACGAGAAGACGTAGTGAGTGGAGTCGCGTGTGTGTAACACGGCATTCCACCCCCTCCGGTTACCAACACTGTTGTTCCGGCGCGAGCGCACGAGGCTAGTGCCGCATGCGTGATGGAGGTACCGGGACCGAGCATGAGGAGGGCAATGCCACCAACGGCGAGGGGAATCACCTTCTCTCGTTCTTCATCTTCAACCTCGATTGAAGCAACTACGCCGGTGCGTGTTTGGTGAATTCGTGAGTACTCGAGGTAGAGATAGGAGACGCGATCTTCCAGCCGTACCTGGTGATCAACGGGTATCTTCTGGAAAATGAGCGCCTCATCGGAATAGCTCATCGCTTGGTATCGCCCATCACCCGAAGGCCGGCAAGCCGGTCATAATCAAGCGGGTGTTCCACATTGACGAGGTAGCGGCCCCGCAGGAGAGCTGGAAACTCATCCCCCTCGATATAGACTCCGTGCGTCAAGGCCGCGCTAATAACCCGCCTGGAGGACGTATTGAGGCCCGCACGCAGGACAGTCCTGATGAGGTCATGGGACCGTGAGTGGCGCAGCTCTTCCATAGTTGCGGCAGCAGAATCAGGAAGAGCGCCCGGAATACCGTAGCCGTTAGGATCACAGAGGATGAAGGAATACGAGGTGCGTTCAATGAGCCGCGTTGACACCTTTTCGGGATTCAGGTTATCCCTGCTTGTCAGCACGTGGAGGCGCAGATAATTGGTGTAAGCCTCCATCTCCTCAAAGCTCCACGTCTCAACCTGTGCTTTCATTTCCGCCTGAATTTGCTCGGCAGCGTAGTCGAGTTCATCTTCGGTTACTGCGTTCTCGAGCGGCACCCAGGCTGCTTCGATAAAGCCTTGGATATCTGCGGGACAGCTAATCTGTCGATGGTCGCGGAGCCACGTCTCGGTCCTGCGCATGACCGCACGAGGATAGGGCAGTTCCCAGGCGGGAGCTAGACTACCGACAATATGAAGCGGGAGATTCGGCAGGTCGATACGCTCCGTTCGGCCTTCGTCTGCTCTGCGCCACACGCGACCGGCCCGCTGAACCAGTGAGGGCGCCGGAGCCAAATCGGTCGTTGCCAGGTCCAGATCGATATCAAGCGATGCTTCGATTGCCTGAGTTCCTACGAGGCAAATCCCTTCCTCGCAACTGCCCACCCCTAGCTCCTCATCCAGCTGCTCGGCCACAGTGGCGCGGTGGCCCGCAGTCATGAGCGAATGGAGGGCAAGCACACGCTCTCCCGCCTCACGGAGGGCAACGCTGATTTCCTGGGCTCGTTGAATCGTATTGACGAACACACCCATGCGGGCTCGCGGATAACGCGTTCTCATCTCCGTCACCCATCGAATATGCTCCCCGATTGACCCCGCCCATCCCTCGCTCGCGTCCCGGATAGAAAGGTCGTAGTCGATGACGTATTTGCGGGCCTCGAGGTCACTCACCTGAGGTGCAATATCGGAGGTGGTGTTTTGCCGACTGCTTGGAAACTCCACGACGCTCGGAAAGCTCGGCTTCAATCCCCGACCGGCTCCCTCGTAGGCAGCAACAAGCTCATCAAGCTGCTTACTCGGGAGTGTGGCCGAGAGAAGGGTGACGCGCGCGCCAACTCGTCCCAGCCAGGCCAACACTGTGCCGAGCAGCCGGGTTTGGTAGGCGTCGAGGGTATGCACCTCATCAAGCACAATATGCGCGTTGGCGAGAGCGAGGAGGCGAAGATGCGTCCATTTCATCGGCAACGCTGTCATGAGTCCTTGATCCACCGTGCCGACCGTGATTGGTGAAAGAAGGCGCCCCGATCCCGCCTTTGTAAAGTCCGAGGGATGAAGTCCTCCCGCCGACTGATCACATCCACCGGCAACGTCGCTACCCACCTCGCCGGTTTCCAGACCGGTCTGGTAGAAATCCTCAAGGCTGGCTAGGCCATGGGCAAGAGTGGCGATGTTATTTGTCTTTTGGTAGATCGCCTGAATGCGGCGCATGATCGCATTAGTTGTGGCAACGGTGGGAAGGAAGAAAAGGAGTCGCTCGGGATCCTTCTCGTGGCGAAGAAGCGCGGCCTCAGTTTTTCCAGACCCCGTGGGGGCCATCACGGCCACCATGCCTCGACCGGATTTCGTCAACTCCTTCTGCGCACCGCGCGGGCTAAATCCTCTTAGAATGTCTCGCCGAGCATCTCGCAGCGGCTCGTAAACGCCCACTTCATCGCGCAGGCGCTGTTCCATTCGAGCAGCCGAAGAAGCAATCCACTGCGAGCCGGCTGCCTCATCAAGTTCTCCGGATGCTCTCCGTTTACTCTGTTGAGCGACCCAATCTGCACCCGATGCGAGGCGGTCAGCGAGCACCGTCAATCCCGAAAGAAGAATTGTTGGAGTGACCCCGAGCCCTTGTGGCAGCTCATCGCGCCTTATCCCCACTGCGGATTCGACAGATCGACACAGTTGCTCTCGCAGCTCACCCCATCCGCTCTCAGTCTTCCGGTTGGTGACCTCAACTTCGCGGCTCGCCACATTGGCAAAAATCCCGTGATGCCCGAGTGCTGTCAGCGCCAACCAGGACTCATCGGAACCAAGCGTTGCCCAATTCTTCCCGGCAAGATGAAAGAAAGACACCCGTTCATGACGCCGGATACCTGGCTGCGTCGCGCGTCTCTTGGGAACCCGAGGATAATCTGGTTCAGGAAAAGTATCGAGTACCGATTTCGCCCACTTAGGGCGCGATCGAGCCGCCAATTGCCCCTGAAAAACCGGGTTTGCCTTCCCAATATCGTGCAGGGCGGTGGTCAACATCACGACCTCGCGCCACCGTGGACCAAGATCCTCCGCGAGGATGTCCTTGAGGCCGCACCGGAGCCAGTGCTCGGTAATCTCTCCGGCCGCACACGCAGTATCGAGCAGGTGACAGAGAAGAGGATAGGCGCCCTGCTCCTCAGAGTATTTGGCCCACAGGTGCTCGATCATCATTAGCCGACGGGCTTGACCGTCAACAATCCGCAACCGTAGGAACGAGCCCGTCCGACACCATCTTCAAGCATTTCTCTCAGCTTTGCGGGATTACTCACCCTTGCCACGCCATCGACCGTATCCACCTGAATGACTCGCCTGGCCCGCTTATCGTGCCCCGACTTCTCAACATAATCACGGAGCAATTCACGCCGGTGATTGAGAAGAGAGAGCTCCACAAGCGCCGGCGATAGCTTCTTCGCTAGCCATTCGCTCATCGTCGCCTCAGCGGTCTCCTCCCCATCGAACGGAACCGGGGTCACGGTGCCATCGGAATGCCGAACGATGGCATTGACAGCGAGGCGGAAGACGATCGGCTGTCCCTCAGCCAAATCCGGGTGTTCGAAGCGCTTGACCTTGGCCCCTCCGGGCAGCTTCTCCGCCAGCGGCTCCACTGCAGATTGAACGAGGAAGCTCGGAGGGATACCGTCCGCCTGTTCATAGCGGAAGAGAATCTTCGCGTGTGCGCGGGGTTGGTCTGGGAACTCCCCAAAGAGACTCATGACTGAGCGGTGGCGATCTCCAGGAGAGACAAATGTGTTTTGACTAGATTTCCCACGACCCCACCTACGCAAACCAGGCATTTCATGGGCAGGAATAAGAGTAAGAAATGGCACGCGTACTCCTTCAATGTGTCCCGTGAGCTCAGTATAGTGGGGCTCACAGCCTTTAATGAAGGAGCAGTTCATGAGTGGTAGCGCCTTGCGAGAAATCGCTTGGATTCCGCTGTATTCCAAGGGCAACACGGTCGAGGAATACATCACGGTCGAAGAAGCTTTAACTCGCGGCGCCAAAGACTCCACTTGTGAGGCAGTGAAAACACGCAGCCTTCTTGGCGGCCTCGGATACGAGGCCGGCGCAGTCATCCGATTCCTTGCCAGCATCGTTGCCGTTGCCGAACGCTATCGAGATCCCAGTATCCCGCGCCCGGCCATTGACGCAGCCGCAGTCGGTAAGGCCCTCGATCTGCTCGAACCCTACTGCGACCTATATTCGGAAGAGCGCCCTTTCATGCAACGTCGCGAAAGCCCGGGCTCTCCGCTAACCAAGATCGCGGCGGAGAAAGTTCTCCCCAAGAATCTCTCTCCGACAATCCCATCGACAAGAAGCCTCATCTTTTGGGGCCTGCGTACCTATCCAGAGGTCCTCTCTCCCGCCCAGGCAACGCTGGCCCTCATTTCTCATCACTATTACTCCCCAGCCGGCAATTCGAGCTACGAGGGCGCTAAACCTCAGATGGGCGCACCCGGGTTGCGGTGGCCGGGCAAGGATCTTACCGCGACGGAGATCATCTCCTGTCTGGATGAGCTCTACCCAACGCTGCTGCTCAATATCCCGCAGAGCTGGGTCGAAGGAACGAGCTTGCCCGCGTGGGCCGATCGCAAGCGAGAAGTTTCCGACGAGAGACACGAGCTGTGGCGGCAAACCTGGAGCTCCAATACCGCTGTCGCCAATTGGGATGAAGAAGGAAACCTCATCCGCGCCAAGGACTGCGGCATTCCCAATTCCTGGTACAGCCCAAGTCAAGGCAACAAAAAGGAAAGCCGCACGGCCTGGTGGGATCAGCGCAACAGGACGGATCCGTTCTACCTCTATCGAGCCAACGACAAGGGCAAGAAGACCATGAAACGCCTCGATATCGGGCGTGACATGACGGAACTGGCCGTCTCGTGGATCGCCGAGGGTAATGCGTCAGCCCTACGCAATCATCTCATCAGCCCCGCACGACTGTATTCGAGTACCGACACTGACGATCTCCAGGAAATTGTCTTTCTGCGGCACCAAATGGGGGGAACGGGCTCCTCGCCTTCCATGCGCGCCTCTGAAGCACTTATCGCCGACCCTCACACATGGGCTCCGCACGAGCAGGTTCTTGAGGAGCTCCTGCTTATCACGGACACTTTCCTTCAACTGCGGGGATCACTCCTCTACCGTTTCCGTGGCGCTTACAGTGGCGAGCAAGCTACGGAGGCGGTGAGCTATTTGCCCGAACTGAAGGATCTTCGAGGCGACGCCAACGCTACTTTTTGGCGCGAAGTGACCCCCGTCTTCGAAGAGTTAGTTACTAATAGCGTGATTGATAACCCCACCGACGAGTTCATCGACCGGATCGTTACCGAGGTTGTTGACGCCACTTTGAGGTCCTACGACCTCGTCACTCACGCTTATGAGCGTCAATACATCGCACAAATTTCAACCGTTCGCCGTATTCTGCGGATCGCCTGTCGCAGTATCGCGAAGACCGTACTATCGGGCGAGGAGGATGCATGAGTACCGAGAAGAAAGCTCCCGCTAAGGACTGGGTGCGCCTAGTTGCAAGCATCTTGGAGATGCGAAACAACGAGCATCAATACCGCTCAGATCTCGCCGCCCTGCGGCGGGGCCTCTCACCTGAGACCGAGCTATACGCGCTTCCTTACGTCGCTTCGTTTGTTGCCGACAGCAGAATCAAGCCCATGACTCGCGTGGCCGGGCTCATGGCGACGTTCCCCCAGATCGCTCAGCTCAGCGGAGAACGCAAGTGGAAATCCTTCGGCGCCTACTGCTACGAGGTTTCTCGCGCTCTCACCCAGGACGCCAAAGATTCATTCACGCCTAATCCCCGCAAGCCAGATGTCATTGCTAGCCGACTACGTGCCATGCCGGCGCTCGACCTCGAAGGGCTGACAGGTCACGTACGGTCAATTCTGGCTAACGCCCAAAGAACCCACGTAGAAATCGACTTCTACAATCTTGCTGCCCTTTTCCTCTACTGGGGCAAGGGTTTCAGCACAGCTTCCCGGGAGCATCGTCAAAAGCCGCTCCGGGACTACTACTCCGCAGATCACCAATTCAACTACACCAAGTAGAAGAGAGGCACCATGTCCAACTTCCTTACCCTGCACATCCTCGTGAGCCTCCCCTGGTCCAACCTGAACCGTGATGATGCGGGCATGCCCAAGCGCCTCTATCAGGGCGGTGTTCTTCGAGGGCAGCTTTCCTCCCAGTCCATCAAGCGCGGCATTCGCAACCGCTACGAGGCAGCCTCCGGCAACACGTCCCGCCGCACCCGAAATTTCATCGAGCGAGTGGCTGAGCGCGCCCTGGAGCTGCGCCCCGATGGGGATGAAAAGACCGCGCAGAAGCGCGCCAAGGCGATTATCACCAAACTCACGAACGCCTCGAAGGAAGGGGGGTCAGAAAAGACTGCCTCGGTGTGGCTGAGCGATGAAGAGGTGGAGACCGCTGCCGCCAAGATTGCCGAGGAGCTCGCTCCCGACTCTGAGGCCGCAGCGGATAAGGACGATCTGTCCTTTATTAAGGAGGGGTGCACCGGCTCACTCGCTATCGCATCCTTTGGCCGCATGTTCGCGAATGCTCCGGAGCGAAATACCGAAGCCGCTATTGCGGTGAGCCCCGCAGTTTCGACGCACGAAGCCATCATCGAAACCGATTACTTCTCGACGGTTGACGATGACCCGACGGAGAAGCAAGGCGCCGGCTCTTCCTACCTGGGTATGGCAGCCTTTACCAACGGGGTGTTCTACCGATCGCTCACCATCGACAAGAAGCAGCTGGCGCAATCGTGGACGGGCATGACAGCCGATACCGCCCGCGAGCAGCTCAGCCACATGGTCGACGCCCTCATTTACGGATTGCCCCGCGGCAAGAAGAATGCCACCGCTCCGTTCGTTATGCCGGCGCTGGTCTTGGCCGAAGAGCAGGCCCATCGAATTGCCTACGACTTTGAGGCACCGGTCACGATTGGTGATGAGGGCGGATACATGGCCCCGTCCATCGCCCACCTCGAAAACCAGTTCACGGCGGCTCGCAGGTTCGACCCCGATAATTTCGGACTCGAAATCGCTGCGGGAACGGAGATCGATCAGCTTTCAATCGACATCGAGAAGGGCACCAAGACGGACCTCGTCAATAAGGTTGTCGATTGGATTCTGGAATGAGAGAGGCGCTATATCTGCGCTTCGCTGGCCCGTTGCAAAGCTGGGCTGGTCCGCGTGCGGCTGGATTTGTCACCCGTACCAATCACATCCCCACGCGAAGCGGAATCGAGGGATTCCTCGCCGGTATCTTTGGCCTGCCCCGAGGCGACTTCCCCGAGTGGTTCTCCCTGCTCGAAATGTCGGTCAGAGTGGATCACCCTGGAACCTTCTGCGACGACTTTCAGGTTGTTTACCCCCGATATGAAAGCCTGGATTTCCAGCAGCGTCTCTACCAGATTCTTACCGGGAAAACCCGCTTGGCGAAACCGGGTGAGATCACTCCGGATTCCGGAAACAGTAGGGGTGGAACCCAGCCAGCGGTTCTCCGGAGGACCTATCTCGCGGGAGCAGAATTCCTCGTTCGCATCGCTTGCGATGACCATATCGACGAGCTCAATGCTGCGATGTGCTCTCCAACCTTTGTGTCCTACCTCGGGAAGAAGGCCTTTGCGCCCACGTTCCCCATCTATCTGGGAATTGGTGATTCCGGGAAGCTAAAGACACTTCCCGCTTATGTCGCGCCCAGTCAGCGCCGCTCACCAACACCTGATAGGGAACAAGACCGCGATAACTACCGGGTGACCATCCACCATCTCGACCCGTTCGGGGGCGAGTCACGCGAGAACGCCATTGCTATTCCCACAGTCGACTCAAGAGATGAGTGGCTGAAGCAAGTTGGAGCTGCGCTCACCCGACGTAGCATTCCCCAACATCTGGCGCACTAACCGATCTCCCTCTTGCTGCCCCGCTTCTGCGGGGCAGCAGCCGCGAGATGCTCTCGATTAAACCACCAGTTTCCGTGCGTCCACCCTCTCCATCCACAGTCCGCCCTCGCGCTCGAAGACGACAATGAGATCATGTCCGAGCCAGGCAGCATCGGAGTAGCCGAATTCGCCGGGGCTGAGGCGGTGGACGGTTTCATAGTCGCGGCGGCGGCGCAGGATCGCGCCATTGTCCCGACTGTGCGCGTGCGGGTGAATGAAGTAGGTGTCGCTGGATACCGCGAAGCAGGCATTGCAACCGGGATCGGGCAGGTCGATGTGCCGGGGTTCGGTGAAGGTGATGCCGTCGGAGGACTCGGCCTCAAAGCGCCCTCCGTGGCCCTGGATTCTGGAAGAGAGGAGGACGGTTCCGGTCTGGGTAAGGCAGACGGCGGTCTCGTCGAGCGGGGCGGGCGCGGTGATGGCCTGGCTCATGGCCTCGATCTGGCCGGCGCGGACGTGGACGAGACGGATTTCGGTGCTTTCGCCGCGGCGGACCACGTAGGGAAAGGCCGCGACATCATCCAGCATTTGCGCCGAGCCGGAGGTGGCGAAGATGGCGTCGGCGCGCAGCTCTTCATAGAGTTCATCTGCCCGGCGGTGGGTGAGGTTCATCGGATCGGATCCCCAGGCGAGCCAGGCTTCGAGCCGGGGGCCGTTCAGGGTGGATCCGAAATAGCCAATCTGGTCGGAGGCCGCGTAGGCGAGTTCTTCTCCCGCACTCGCCGCATCCCCGCACACTCGCGGGGTGCCGGGCAGGCGCACCGGCTTCGACCAGGTCTCTCCGTCAAAGCGAAGGAGGACGAGGTAGTTGGGATTGGGTAGATCCTCGGCCATTGCTCCCCCGATGCTCTGCCAGTCCATGGTGGGATCGGCTCCCGGCCGAGCATCGCACAGCAGCGTGAGCTCACCGCCGGTGGTGATGAGGGAGGGAATGCGGAAGGTGAGGCCGCCGGAGGGGCGGAGGATCGGTGTGGCGCTCATGGCCACACCATAGCCCGCCGAACGCTAGGACTGCTGGGAGCGGTGCCAGGCGGCAATCTGTTCGGCCTCGGCCGCCGCCATGCGCTCCTGTTCGCGCAGCGCCTGCGCGGCCTGGCCGAGAACCTCGGCAATGTCCTCGGGGCTTTGGACGCCGTCGATGGCGAGGATGCCGGCGGCGATGAGGTAGGGCTGGGTCTGCAGCCGCAGGTGCCTCGCCGAGGCGAGATCGGAGTCAACGGCGCCGCGATGCACCCCGGCATCGACGTCCGCGAGCGCCGCCCGCGGGTCCAGTCCGGCTTGGGCGGCGGCCCTGGCCAGCACGTCGTCATCGTCGAGGCTGTGTCCGGTAAGGCCTGCCCGATGCAGCGCCATCGCCATCTCCACTCCGGCGCGGGCGCCTTCTTCGTCGGTGGGGCGGGCGGCCTTGGCGCAGTAGATGAGCTCGTGGGCCCGGCGGGTGTTGCCATGCGGGTGGGTTTCGGTGAAGCCGTGGGCGGTAAGTTCCTCACCGAATTCCTCGTACTGCTGGGCGATGTCGGGGGCGCCGAGGTAGGCGTGGTGTTCGATGGCGACGTCGGCGTCGGTCTGTTCGGCTGCCGTCAGCAGGTTAGTGAGGCCGAGGAATCCGCGCGGGGTGGCCAGTTCGGTCCAGGCGTGGACAACAATTCTCATGCCCTCTATATACCACCGGGCTTGACCGCCACACCACCGTAGGGGCAGCGGTGCTGTTCCGTACGTTCGGGGCTGCGGGCGGCCGAAACATGATGAGGGGAGCGTGTGGCGGCCGTGCTCTCGGGGCGGCGCGTGAGTAGGCTGGTTTTCATGACGACACCTCCTTCCGCTAAGAAGATCACCAGCGCCCGAACCTTCCACGGGGATACGTTCCTCGATTCCTATGAGTGGATGCGGGATAAGACGGATCCGGAGGTGCTGTCTTATCTCGAGGCTCAAAATGCTTACGCCGATGAGATGCTGGCGGACCAGGAGGAGCTGCGCGAGCAGATCGTTGAGGAGATTAAGTCTCGTACGAAGGAGACTGACTCCTCGGCTCCGACCCGGAAGAACGGCTGGTGGTATTTCACCCGCACCTACGAGGGAAAGAACTATCCTTCGCTGCATCGGGTTCCCGACCGTGGCGAGCGGCCGGATCCGGACGGGGAGCTCGACGGCGAGCAGCTCATCTTCGACTGCAATGAGCTCGCGAAGGGTGAGGAGTTCTTCTCTCTCGGCGGCCAGGAGGTCTCTCCGGATGGCAGGCTGGTGGCCTATGCCGTGGACACGGCGGGTGATGAACGGTTCACGATCAGGATTCAGGACATTGCCTCCGGCGAGGTGCTTGATGAATCGGTGACCGGGGCCGGCTACGGCCTGGAGTGGGCCGCCGATTCTGCCACCATTGCCTACGGCCGGGTGGATGATGCGTGGCGGGCTTATCAGGTGTGGCTGCACGAGGTGGGCTCTGATCCGGAGACTGATCGGCTGGTCTTTGAGGAGGAGGATCCACGCTTCACCCTCAACCTCGGTTCCTCCCTCGATGGGAAGTGGCTGCAGCTGCTGTCGGCGTCCACCACCTCGGCGGAGGTGCGGCTGCTGGCCTCCGATCTGTCTGGGGATCCGATTCTCGTGGCCCCGCGCGAGCCCAATCTCGAATACACGGTGGAGCCCGCCGGCGATATTCAGGTCATCGTGCACAACCGGACGAGGAAGGATTTCGAGGTTGCGCTCTCCCCGGTGGGCGAGGCCGCGCCGGAGACCTGGCAGACGATCTTCACGGCCGGTGAGGGCGAACGCATTGAGGGGGTGGCGGCCTTCTCTTCCTGCCTCATCATTTCCATGCGCACCAACGCACTTGCCCGCCTCGTTCTGCTGCCACGCACCGCGGATGGATGTGGTGAGCCCCGACAGCTTCCGGCTCCCGGGCTCGCGGGCATGCGTCTCGCCGCCAACGGCGATTATGCGGCCCCCTTTATCGACTACATCATCGAATCGTTGCTCACCCCGGATGCCACGTGGAGCTATGACCTGGCCTCGGGTGAGGCCCGGATGATCAAGGAGAAGGAGGCGCCGAACTACGATCGCGAGCGCTACGCCCAGCGCCGGCTCTTTGCCACCGCCAAGGATGGTACCCGGATCCCCATCACCCTGGCCTATCGGGCCGATCTCACGCCGGATGGCACCAATGCTGGCCTGCTGTACGGATACGGCTCCTACGAGGTGCCCTCCGATCCCTATTTCGCCCCCGCTCTTATCTCCCTACTCGACCGGGGCATGGTCTACGCGATCGCGCACGTGCGCGGCGGCGGGGAAATGGACCGCGCCTGGTATGAGGGCGGCAAGCTCACAAGGAAGAAGAACACCTTCACCGACTTCATTGCCTGCGCCGATGAGCTCATCTCGTCCGGCTGGGTGAAGCCGGGCCGGCTCACCGCCGAGGGTGGATCGGCCGGCGGCCTGCTCATGGGCGCGGTGGCGAACATGGGTGGGGACCGGTTCTGCGCCATCAGCGCGGTGGTGCCCTTCGTGGATGCGCTGACGACGATTCTTGACCCCTCGCTGCCGCTGACCGTGGGCGAGTGGGAGGAGTGGGGCGACCCCTACCACGATCCGGATGTCTATGCGTACATGAAGTCTTACAGCCCGTACGAGAATGTCGAGGCGAAGGAGTATCCCGCCATCTTGGCCACCACCTCTCTCAATGACACCCGGGTGTACTTCGTGGAGCCGGCCAAGTGGATTACCCGGCTGCAAGAGGTTGGCAAGGGCGGTCCCTTCCTTATGAAGACGGAGATGGTGGCCGGCCACGGCGGTCCCTCTGGGCGCTATGCTCGCTGGCGCCAGATTGCTCTGAGAAGGGCGTTTGTGCTGGCAGCGGCCGAGGCTGATTCCGTGAAATCGGAGGGTGTCGAGGGCTAGAGTGGCGGTATGGCTGTTCCGCTCAGTGTTCTTGATCTCGCTCCCGTTTCTACCGGCTCCACCCGGGCCGCAGCCCTCAACAACTCGCTCAAGCTAGCGATTGCTGCGGAGCAGGCCGGATACTTCAGGTACTGGATGGCCGAGCATCACGGCTCGCCCACCTTCATGTCCTCGGCAACCTCCCTCCTGCTGGGCCGGGCTGCCGAGCACACCTCGACGATCCGCCTGGGCTCCGGTGGTGTCATGCTGCCGAATCACGCCCCGCTCATGGTGGCCGAATACTACGGCACCCTGGCCACGATCTACGGGGATCGTATTGATCTCGGCCTGGGCCGCGCCCCGGGCACCGATCCGGTGACGGCGGCGGAGCTCAAGCGCGGGGATGCTGACCTGCGGGACTTCACCCAGGACGTCACCAAGCTGCAGCGCTACCTGGCTCCGGCCGAGCCGGGCGGCTTCAAGGGTGTTTCGGGCGCGGAGGCCGGCGTCCTCGGCATTAGCGTCAAGCCCTATCAGCTGCGCCGCAACATCCGCGCCATCCCCGGCGAGGGTACCCAGGTGCCCCTGTGGGTGCTCGGATCCTCAACGGGCGGAGCCTCCGTGGCCGCCGAGCTCGGCCTGCCCTTCTCCTTCGCCTCCCACTTCGCCCCCGGCCACATGTCCGCGGCGCTCGCCACCTACCGAGAGAACTTCAACGCCATGGCCGAGACGGCGGAGATTCCCGGGCCCCGGGTCATGGCCGGTATCAACGTCATGGTCTGCGAGGACACCCACGAGGCACACTTCCAGTTCACGACGAACACGAAGCTGCGCTCGGACCTCTTCTTCGGCCAGTCCCGACCGCTCGCGGCCCCGCGCGCCGACCGGGTGGATAGGACAAAGGCCGAGGGGATCAACCCGACCGCGTTTGTCGGCAATCCGGCCGAGGTGGCCGAGAAGATCGACACCTTCGTCACCGAGCACGCCATCGACGAGCTCATCATCACCTGCTACGCCTTCGATCCCGAGATTCGGCTCGCCTCCTACGAGCTGCTCGCCAAGGAATACCTGGGATAGGTGGGGCGCACTCCTAGACTCCCCGGGGATTCCCGGGGATACTGGGAGCATATGGACCAGCGGCGTGGGCCATTGCCGCGCCGGGTCCAGGGCTGCACACAGTAGAAGGACCGTCATGACGAACGTCGTTTTCATCTCCCCCGACTTCCCGCAGATCAACATCACTCTCGTTGAGCGCGCCTCCCGGGCCGGCCTGCGCATGCTCGGCCTCGGTGATGCCGACTATGACGGTCTGGACGTGCGGCTCAAGGAGTCGCTCACCGAGTACTATCGCGTGCCCACCCTCGACTCCTATGACGAGGTACTGCGCGGGGTCGCCTTCCTCACCTTCAAGTACGGCAAGATTGACGTCCTCGAATCCAATAATGCCTACTGGTTGAGCCAAGATGGTCGGCTGCGCGAGGACTTCAACATTGGCCACGGCCCCACCTCGCGAGCCTCGGATAGTGAATCGCTGGAAATGTTGCGCGATGCCGGGCTGGAGGTGGGGGCCCCGGAGGGCGAGATCCTGTCCTATGAGGCCCTCGTCGGCGAAGACGGGGAGCCGCTCGCCGAGGCGGCCACCGCCTGGCCCGCCGAATCGGCCTACGACTACACCTACCGCACCCTGGCCGAGGTGCCCGAGGAGCTGCGGGCGCTGGGCCGCAGGGCCACCGGGGTGCTCGATGCCGAACTCACCTTCGTTCACATCCAGGTTGCTTTCCCGGACGGCGCCGCGCCCCGGATCATCCGGGCCTCGCGCAGCGCCGCTCCCGCCTTCACGTGGGACATGCACGACCACGCGCGGCAGATGGACATCTATGAGACGTGGGCGCATATGCTTGCCGGCCTCGACGAGAATCTCACCCCGCACGAGCCTGGCATGTCGCAGCCGGCGACTCCCGTCCAGATCTGCATCTACGCCTCCCGGCAAGACGGGGTCGCCTACGCCAAGGATTCCCTGGAGATTGAGGCCACCTGGTCGGATCAGCTGCGCTTCGTGGGCCGCAATCCCGAGCAGTATCGGGCCGGCATGGGAGACAGCTACTACCTCGCGGTCGTGGACACCAACGAGGAGGCGGACCGCTTCGCCGCCGACGTTATGACGAGGTCGTAAATGGAGCAGGTGCGAATCGACGTGTGGCTGTGGTCGGTGCGGCAATACAAGTCCCGCTCCCTGGCTACAAGTGCCTGCAAGGCCGGGCACGTCAAGCTCAACGGGGACACCGCCAAGCCCTCGGCCCGCGTCAAGGTGGGCGACGAGATTCGCATCCGCATCCACGGCCTCGACAAGATCCTCAAGGTCACCGGCCTGCTCACTAAGCGCACCTCCGCCCCGATCGCCCAGAAGTGCTACATCGATCAAACCCCGGAGCGGCCCCGGGTGTACATGCCCTCCCTGTTTATCCGCGAGCGCGGTCAGGGCCGGCCCACGAAGAAGGAGCGCCGCGAACTCGACCGCCTGCGCGGCCTCGACGCCAACTGGGGCCGGCGCCGCTAAGGACAACCCCGGCCGGGAAGAGTGTGCGGGTAGGCTGGAGTTATGCGCGAACTACAGGCACGAATCATTGATGAGATGGGCACGAAGCCCGAGATTGATCCGGCGGACGAGGTGGAGAAGCGAATCTCCTTCCTCGCCGAGTACCTTCGGGCAACCGGCACCGCCGGCTTCATCCTCGGCATCTCCGGGGGCGTGGATTCCACCCTGGCGGGACGCCTGGCGCAGCTGGCCGCCGAGCGGGTGCGCGCCAGCGGCGGGGAGGCCTCCTTCTACGCGGTGCGCCTGCCCTACCGGGTACAGTTCGACGAGGATGATGCTCAAGCCGCCATGGACTTCATTGCGGCCGATCACGAGATCACATTCAACATTGCCGATGCTGTCGACGGCTTCCAGGCCGAATACGACCGGGCCGTGCCGGGGCAGATGAGCGACTTCACCAAGGGAAATACGAAGGCCCGGGTGCGCATGGTCGCCCAGTATGCCATCGCCGGCGACAACCGGCTCCTCGTGCTCGGCACCGATCACGGGGCCGAATCGGTGACCGGCTTCTTCACCAAGTTCGGTGACGGCGGAGCCGATATCCTCCCCCTCTACGGGCTCAACAAGCGTCAGATCCGCTCTCTCATCACCCACCTGGGTGGCTCCGAGGCGCTCGCGGGGAAGGTACCCACCGCGGATCTCCTCGACGACAATCCGGGCCGCACCGACGAGGACGAGCTCGGCCTCGCCTACGACGACATCGATGACTACCTCGAGGGGCGCGACGTGCCTGAGGAAGTTGCCGAGAAGATCGAGCAGACCTATCTGCGCTCCCGTCACAAGCGCACCACCCCGGTCACCCTTAACGACTCCTGGTGGCGCTCCTAGCTCCTCAGAACTACTGAGCAACGTGGGGTCTGCGATACCATCGCGGGCCCCACCGCTCCATCAACGACGTGCGCCTCGCCGCGATCTGCGCGCCCTTACTCCTCCGCCTTTGCGCACATCGCGTGTCTCACGGAGTAGACGCCCGTGGACCACGGCCCAAAACCCGTGACACAGGACCCACATGTGTGACACCCTAAACACCACTAGGAAAGAAGTCCCACGAAAGGGTGAGCATGTCTGAGGCGATTGCACCGAATGAGGAGACTGTCAACAAGGCCTGGGTGGCCGACTGGCAGAAGATTGAGGATGAAGCCCGGAAGGACCCGCTCGCCTACTGGGCCGAGCGAGCCGCCGAGCTGGAGTGGTCCGAGCCCTGGGATCAGGTGCTCGACGATTCGAATAAGCCGTTCTTCAAGTGGTTTACCGGCGGCAAGACAAACATTGTCACCAATGCGGTGGACCGCCACCTCAAGGACTCACGCAAGAACAAGCTCGCCCTCATCTGGGAATCGGAAGACGGCAAGGACAAGCGCACCTTCTCCTTCTTTGCGCTCTCCCGCGAGGTGGAGAAGATGGCGAACGTGCTGCGGGCCATGGGCGTGGTCAAGGGGGATCGGGTGACGATCTATCTTCCCCGCATCCCCGAGGTTGTTTTCGCCATGCTCGCCTGCGCCAAGATCGGCGCCGTCCATTCGGTGATCTTCGCGGGCTTCTCGGCCGACGCCCTGTCCTCGCGTATTGACGATTCGGAATCCCGAGTCGTCATCACCGCGGATGGTTCGTGGATTAACGGTTCGGTGTTCCCGCTCAAGCAGATCGTGGACGAGGCGGTGCGCTTCTCCCCCACGGTGGAAAACGTCATCGTCGTTCGCCGCACCGGAACCGAGATCACCATGGATCCCACCCGGGATCACTGGTATGAGGATCTCACCGCCCTGCCGATTGCCCGCGGCAAGTGCCCCACCGAGCAGCTCGATGCTGAAGACCCCCTGTTCATCCTCTACACCTCCGGGTCGACCGGCCGCCCCAAGGCCATCTTGCACACCCATGGCGGGTACATGGTGGGCACGTATACGACGCTCAAGTACACCTTCGACATTCACGATGATGATCGGTTCTGGTGCACGGCCGATCCCGGCTGGATCACCGGCCACTCCTACCTCGTTTACGGTCCGCTGCTCACCGGGGCCACCACCTTCCTTTACGAGGGCGGACCCACCTACCCCTACCCGGACCGCTGGTGGCAGCTCGTTGAGGACTACGGGATCACCACCTTCTATACCGCGCCGACCGCGATTCGCGCTCTTATGCGCTTTGGTGACGCCTGGGTCAACCGCCACGACCTGTCCTCCCTGCGCCTGCTCGGCACCGTGGGCGAGCCGATCAACCCCGAGGCGTGGCACTGGTTCTACGACGTGGTTGGCAAGGGTGTCGCCCCGGTTATGGACACGTGGTGGCAGACCGAGACCGGCATGTTCCAGATTGCCGGCGTCCCCGCCATGCCGCAAAAGCCCGGCTCGGCCGGCCGGCCCGTCTTCGGCCAGGAGGCCGAGATCGTCAACGACAAGGGCGAGGTGGTGCCCGACGGAACGGAGGGCCTGCTCGTGCTGAAGAATCCGTGGCCGGCGATGATGCGCACGCTGTACAACGACGATGAGCGGTACGTCCAGACCTACTGGTCGACCTATCCGGGCCGCTACCTCACGGGGGATGCCGCGAAGCGGGATTCCGATGGCTACTTCTGGATCATCGGCCGCACCGATGACGTCATCAAGGTCTCCGGGCATCGCCTCGGCACCGCGGAGGTCGAATCCGCGATCGCCTCCCACCCGGCCGTGGCCGAAACAGCGGCGATCGGCCTGCCCCACGAGGTCAAGGGCAATGCGATCCACGCCTACGTCATCCTCGCCCCTCATCTCACCGGCAGCCGGGAGCTGGTCGAGGAGATCCGCCTCCACGTGGCCCAGCATCTCAGCCCCATCGCCAAGCCCGACGAGATCAACTTCGTTGAATCACTGCCGAAGACCCGCTCGGGGAAGATCATGCGCCGGGTGCTGCGGGCCGAGGCCCTCGGCGAAGACGTTGGAGACCTGTCCACCCTCGACGACTAACCGCAACCACGAGGCCGGCGGCCCCCGCGGCCGCCGGCCTCTCCCGTCCGCCGATCAGCACTAGTCGAGCGCCGGGCGGACCGACTGGGTTCTCAAGCCCGCCCAGGAGGAAACCATGGCCGGCCGCGCGCTGCGGAGCCGGCCTCACCAGACGCACCTGGGTGTGCCTAGGACTCGCCGGCCTCGAGCTGATTCTTGAGGGCGGTGAGCTCGGCCCCGCCGGACATGAGGGTGGTGAGACGGTCGAGGGTGATCTCGTCTTTGGCATATTCGCCAAGGCTGGCACCCCGGTTGAGAACGAGGAAGCGGTCGCCCACGAGGTAGGCGTGCTGGGGATTGTGGGTGATAAAGACGACGGCGACGCCGCGGGCGCGGGCGGCCCGAATATTCTTCAAGACGACCCCGGACTGCTTAACCCCGAGCGCGGCGGTGGGCTCGTCGAGGATGAGGACGCGGGCGCCGCGGTAGATGGCGCGGGCAATGGCCACGGACTGGCGCTCCCCGCCGGACAGGGTGCCGACCGGCTGCTCGACGTCACGCAGGTCGATTCCCAGCATCGCCATCTGCTCCGCCGTTTCCTTCTTCATCGTCGTGTGGCGCAAGGAGCCAAGCGGCCCGGTGAGCTCGGAGCCGAGGAAGAAGTTCCGCCACACGCTCATAAGCGGAACCATGGCGAGGTCCTGGTAGACGGTGGCGATACCGGCGGCGAGAGCCTCGTGCGGGGCGTGGAGGGTGCTCGGCTTGCCGTCAATGAGAAGGGCGCCCGAGTCGTGTGGGTGAACGCCTGAGAGGATCTTGATGAGGGTGGATTTGCCGGCGCCATTGTCGCCGAGCACGCAGGTGACCTGGCCGGGGATGACCTTGAGGGAGATTCCCGACAGCGCAATGACCGAGGCAAAAGTTTTACCAACCTCGCGCGCCTCCATGACAGGTTCAGTCATTGCCGCACCCCCGCCTTCTTAGCCACCGACCAGTTGACGAGGACAGCGGCAAGCAGCATAACCCCGAGGAAGCTTTTCAGCCAGTTATTGTCCCATCCGGCATACACAATCCCCTGATAGGTCATGCCGTAGATAAGGGCGCCGAGCGCGGCGCCCAGGGCCGAGCCGAAGCCGCCGGTGAGCAGGCAGCCGCCAACCACGGCGCAAATGATGTAGATGAATTCCTGGCCCACCCCGGTTGTCGCCTGGGCGGTGCCCACCTTGAACAGGGAGAGCATGCCGACCAGCCAGCCGGCGCCGGCGGTCGTCATGAACAGGCCGAGGAGGGTGCGAACATCGCGCACGCCAACCCCCCGGGCAGCATCCCGATTCCCGCCGACCGCGAAGATGTGATTGCCAAGCCGGGTGCGCTGGAGAACGTAGGTGGCAATCGCGGTGACGAGGAGGAACCAGATAACCGGGGCCTTGATGGTGAGCGAGCCGAAGACGAGCTCGGAACCGAACAGGGTGCGCACCTGGCCGAACTGGGGAAGATTCCCGGTGCCGGACAGGGCCACCGTCCCGGTGAGCATCTTCGTCACCGCGAGATTGGCGCCCTGGAGGATAAAGAAGGTGCCGAGGGTGACGATGAAGCTGGGCAGGCCCGTGCGCAGGACGAGGAAGCCGTTGAGGGCGCCAATGGTGAGGGCGAGGAGGAGGGCAAGAAGAACCGCCACCCACAGGTTGACCCCGTAGGTGCCGGCGAGGATGCCGACGAAGAGCGCGGTCGTTCCCGTCATCACCCCCGCCGACAGGTCAAAGTGGCCGCCGATCATGAGCAGGGACACCGCCACCGCCATGATCCCAATCGTCGAGGACGATTCGAGCCAGGTCGAGATCCCGGCCGGGGAGGAGAAGGTGGGGGTGATGATCGCAAAGAACAGGCACACCGTGATCGCGGCGATTCCCGCCCCCACCTCCGGTCGGCGCAGCACCACGGTGAAGACCGAGGACCGGCCGATCCGCTCGTCAGCCACTAGTGCTTGCCCCGTGTCGTCGCATCCGCAATGTCGGCGACATTATCCTTGGTGACGAGCATCGGGCCGGAGAACACCGGCTGCCCGCCGCCCACCTCCATGGCATCAACGACCTTCTGGTGGAGGAAGACCACCGGGAGCCAGCCCTGGGCGTAGGGCTGCTGGTCGATGGCGAAGGCGAGCCGACCATCCTCAATGGCGGCCACCACCTCGGCATCCATATCAATCCCGCCGATCATGGCCTCGGATCCGGCCTCCTCGATGGCACCGAGGGCGGCCGTGGTCACCGAGCCGTTGAGCGTGAACACCGCGTCGATATCCGGCTCGGACTGAAGCTTGGCCGCGATCGTGTTCTGCACGGACGTGAGGTCGGCAATGTCAACCTGGAGGGTCTCAAACTCGCCACCGAAGGCCTCCTCCGCCCCCGAGCAGCGCTCCTCCTGGCCGATGTTGCCAGCCTCGTGTATGACGCACACCATCTTGGTCTTGCCAGCCTTCGCGAATTCCTCGCCCGCGGCCTTGCCGGCCAGGGATTCGCTCTGGCCCACGTGGGTCATCGCCCCGAATTCCTGGGAGTAGTCGATGCCGGAGTTGATGGTGATGACGGGAATCCCGGCCGCCACGGCCTCCTTGACCGCCTCCTCCAGGCCATCGGGATTGGCCATGGAAATGATGAGACCATCGACGTCCTGGGCAATGGCATTGGAAATGAGGATGGACTGCTGGGCCGGATCCGGATCCGCCTGATAGGTGAGCTCCACCCCCATGACCTCGGCAGCATCCTCTCCGCCCGATTTCACAATGTCCCAAAAGGCATCGCCCGGTGCGGAGTGGGTGACCATGGCGAAGGTGAGATCGCTCCCGCCACCTTCGCCGGCCTCGTTCTTCTCGCTCCCACCATCATCGGCGGAGCATCCTGACAGCAACAGCGCCGCAGCCGCGGCGGCCGCAATAAACCTGCGACGCATATGTCCTCCTTAGGTGACGTACGAGGAATATCCCCGCTCCGCCATGACACACAGATTAGCGCGTCGGCGGCCCGGCCGCCCACCAATTCTTGGACAGGCAAGTATCCGGATTCTCCCACCCATCCCACCCCGCGCACCCCATCACGCACGGAAGGCGGTGTGACCAGCGGAACTTCGCTTGACGTTGCGCTCGAAAGCCCGGAGATCGACACTAGATACCAGCGGTATTGAATACCGGTGGAATCGAGGAATGATGTCACGACCCAAGAAGCATGATGTACGCAAGGCGATTGTGGCGGCGGCGGTGCGCGAGTTCACCGCCCACGGCTACATTCACGCCTCGCTGAGCACAATCGCTGAACGCGCGGGTTACACAAAGGGTGCCGTCTATTCGAACTTCTCCTCAAAGCCCGAGCTGTTCGTCACCGCCTGCGAGACCCGGCTGGATCGCGAACGCACACTCCTTCTCGACCCGATCGCGCAAACGCTCGCCGAGATCGAGGGGGCGGAGGAATTGGCCGAGCGCCTGTCGACCGAGATTGCCCGAGTGCTCACCGAGCTTGCTCCCTGGCAGATCGCGGTCGATGAGTTCCGGGCCCTCGCTCGGACCGACAAGCGGGCCTCGGCCGCCTATGAGCAGCTCATGTCGGGCCGGATTGCCATCATTGCCGATGCGTGCTCGCTGCACCGGCTCACCCAGGGCCGCGAGCGCGCTGATATCGAGGCCTTCGCCCGGGGCCTGTTTGCCCTCATCAACACCCTGTGCCTGGAGACGCTGGCCGTGCCGGCAGATCCGCAAGCCAATCGGCAGGCACTGCGCTTCTTCCTGGAGGGATTCTTCTCATGACCACTCATCCACGACACCTCGATCAGCCCGAGCACCTCGACGGGACCCACAATCTCGATGAGCCCGAGCGGACCTTCCAGTCCGATGAGCCCATCGATCCGGCGGACATGCCGGTGCGACAGTATGACGCACCGGAGTATCCGGCCGAGCAGCACCCGGCGGCAGATGATCAGGCCGAGCGCTACCGCGCCGACCGGTCGGACATGCCGGCCAGTCAGCATCACGATGATCCGGGGATCGGGCCGGTGCTGTCGGCCCGCCACCTCATTGCCTCCGGGCCGCGCGGCACCGTGTTCGGGCCGCTCGACCTGGATCTCATGCCCGGGGAGCTGTGCCTCGTGCACGGGGATGCTGGGTCGGGCAAGTCCTCCCTCCTGCTCGCGCTCACCGCCCGGTTCCGCAAGGTGAGCGGCGCATTGGAGATCGCCGGCATCGACGCCATGGCGGACCCGTATGCGGCGATGGCGGAAGCCTCGGTAGCCCGGCTGGGCGAATACGTGGTTCCCGAGGACCGGCTGACGGTTGGCGAATCCATTGCCGAGCGCGCCTTCCAGGACGGCATCTCCGTGCGGGAGGCTCGGCAGCGGGCCGCGGAGATTGAGGAGTATCTCGGCTACCGGGTGGAGCGGGATATTGAGATGCAGGACCTGGATCCGGTGGTGCGCTCGGTGGTCACCTGCGCGCTTGCCATGCTCCGCCCCACCCACATTGTTGCCATTGACGACGTCGATCTCGTCGTGCCGCATTCCCTGCAGCCCACCATGTTTGAGGCATTGCACAAGCTGGCTACCTTCGGCCGCTGCGCGATTATCGCCACCGCGATTGACGCGGATACTGCACCGGCCGGCTCGCTGCGGATCCGGCTCGCCGGGCGCACCGCTCCGCACGCCCACCCCATCGATGCCTCGGATGCTGTTGAGCGGGTTGAGTCCGATCCGGAGGTGGCCCCACCGCTTGATGATGACGAGCTTCAGCCCACCCGGGTGGGCGCCGAGCACGAGGAAGAGGAAGGTGCAGATCGGTGAATAATCCCATTCGTTTTGAGTTCAAGAGATTCAAGGGCCTGCCGCTCATCGCCCTGCTGTTTATCTGCTTCATGCCGCTCATCTACGGCGGAATCTACCTCCACGCCAACTGGGATCTCTACGATCACATCGACTCGGTCAAGGTGGCCGTCGTCAACCACGACGAGCCCACCACCTTCGAGGGAAATGAGATTAACGCGGGGGCTGAATTTGAACAGGCACTCGCCGAGTCAGCCACCTTCGACTGGCAGTTCCTCGGGGAGGATGATGCCGGGGCGGAGCAGGGCCTCAGGGACGGGGACTACTACATGGTGGTGACCGTGCCGGAGAACTTCTCCGCCAACCTCGTCTCGGCCGGCACCTTTCATCCCGAGCGCGCCACCATCACCCTGCACCGCGATGATGCCAATGGCTTCATCATTGGCACGCTCACCGGCAAGGCCGATGACACGCTCAGTAAGATTCTCGATTCCACAGTGTCCGAGGCCTACTTCCGGGCCCTGTTCACCAACGTCGATGAGATCAAGAATCAGCTGACCGAGGCCGCCGACGGCTCCGCCGAACTTGACGCGTCCCTCGCCCGGGTGGCCGACGGGGTGGCCGAGCTCAATGCGGGGGTCACCGAGATTGACGTTGACGGCCTTACCGAACAGATCGCCACGCTCAACAATGCCTTGGGGGACGTGGATGCCGGCGCCTCCGGCCTCATTGGGGCCGCCGGCCAGCTGCGCGATGCTGGGCGGGGACTATCCGGCGCGGGGGCGGCGGTTGCCACCGGCCTCGCCGGTATCGACAATGCCTTCGCCCCGATCTCCCACTTCCTCAACACCCGCCTGCCCGAGCTCTCCGATTCCGCAATCGACCTTGCCGACCTCACCGCCGAGCTCGTTGGTGATGGGGATGGCTCGATCGTGGCGGATGCCGGGGCGCACCTGTCCGCCACCCGGGAGCTGCTCGGGGAGTTGCGGGCCAATCCGGAGGTGGCCTCCGATCCCGAATGGCTCGCGCAGCTCGACCGGGAGCTCGCCGCGGCCACCGACGCGCACGCCGAGATCAGCTCTAAACTCGGCACCCAAGCCTCGATCAGCGCCCAGCTCACCACCGGGCTTGACCCCACCCTGCTCAAGGCTTCCGCCAACGCCCTCAACGCCGCCCGGGGCACCCTGTCCGGGGTCTCAACCAACCTGTCCGAAGCCGCCAGCAGCCTCAACAGCGGGCTGGACGCGACGGATGCTCAGCTCTCCCAGCTCTCCGGGGCGTTAACACATCTGCGCTCCACGAGCGCCGACATGCTCGCCCAGGGCCCCGCGCTCGGCCAGAAACTCATCAATCTCAGCGATGCGGTCGGCAGCCTCAACACCGCCATGCCCCAGCTCGCGGATGGTGCGCACGAACTAGCCACCGGCCTGCGGGAGGGGGCGGACGCACTGCCGGACCTCACGGAGGATGAACGCTCGACGCTATCCCAGGTCATGTCGAGCCCGGTCGACGTCACCCAGGTGGTGAGCAATGACGCGCAGTATTACGGCCGCGGCCTCGCTCCCATGTTCCTCTCCATCGCCCTGTGGGTCGCCTCAATCTCCACCTTCCTCGTCGTGCGCACGGTCTCCGGCCGGGCACTCGTCGGACGGGCCAGCGCCCTGCGGGCGGCCCTCGGCGGATTCGGCGCCGTGGGCACCCTCGCCCTCACCGGCGCCACCCTCCTCGGCGTGGGCTGCTGGGCCCTGCTCGGACTCAATCCGGTCCACCCCTGGCTGTTCTTCCTCCTGCTCTACGTAGCCTCCCTGGCCTTCATGGCGCTCGGCTACTGCGTACGCCTCGCCATCGGCTCCCCGCAGACCGCGATCTTCCTCATCGCCCTCATCGTCCAGCTACCCGCCTGCGGAGGCACCTTCCCCATCGACATGCTCGACCCCGTCTACCGCACCATCGGGGCCATCGCCCCCATGCGCTATTCGGTTGACGCCTTCCGCGTCGCCATCTCCGGCGGCAATGCCGCCACCTACTGGGGTTCCCTCGCGATTCTCGGCGTCATCCTCACGACGTCACTCGCCGCCACCTGGTGGCTCGTCCACCGCCGGCGCCGCTTCCGCATGAGGGACCTGCACCCGCCCATGGTCACCTCCTCCTCCACCTCGGACAACGCGTTCGCGGTCAAGCCCCGCTAAGCGCGCTCCCCTCCGCCCCGGGCCGGATTTCGGTCCGGGGCAGAGCCGGGTGGGATCTGTGCGCGGCATCCACCGAGCCGTGGGCGGCCCCGGCCGAGCTGGCGGCAGGATATCGCCCATCCGGGCGCGGAGCTTGGGCCACTCGGGGGATAACGGAGGAGCGCAACCAGCGCCGAGAATGAGGGAGACCACAGAGCATTGGGAAGACAACAGCCTTCTGGTATTGAAAACCGTTATCGTTATTGGGTACTCTGGCACCCATGACGATACGACATACTCAGCGCACCCCTCGTCGACTGCTTGCCGCACTTACCGGCGGCCTCGCCCTCGTGGCGGCGGGCTGTTCAGCTTCCGACGAGCCCTCACCGAGCCCCACCGAGCAGGCCGAGGAGCACGAGCACGGTGACCATGACGAGAGCGAGCACGATCACGAACACGATCACGAGCACGGCGTGACGGCCGGATCACTCACCGAGGTGGCCGGGATTGATCCGCGCCTTGTTCTCACCTTTGATGGCGGAATCATGGTGGTCGACACCGCCAAGCGGGAGGTCATCTCCACCATCAACCAGGATGGCTTCCTTCGCCTGGATGAGGCCGGGGATGGGCGACACCTGTTTGTTGCTAATGGCAACTCCTTCACGCTGCTCGATGCCGGGATCACGGAGATGCCGCACGGGGACCACAGCCACTACTTTGCGGGAGGTCCAACGCTCACCGACGTCACCTATCCCGCCATCCGCTCCGGTCACGTGGTGAGCAATGCGGGCTTGACCGCCCTCTTCGATGACGGAGCGGGCCAGGCAACGGTGGTGCACGCCGGAGACCTCCATGACGGCACGAAGCCCGCGCACGAGCACGTGGTCAAGGCCCAGCACCCGCATCACGGCGTCGCGGTACCGATGCGCAATCACCAGCTCCTCATGTCCGTGGGAACCGAGGATGAGCGAACCGGGGTTCAACTTCTCGATATGGATGGCGACGTGCTCGATTCCTCCGATGAATGCCCCGGAATCCACGGCGCCGCCGTGGCCGGTGAGGACGGCACCGCGGTCGGCTTCGGCTGTTCCGGAGGCCCGGTCGTCTTCGCCAAGGGCGCCTTCCACAAGATCGCCGCCGAGGGGCGCAGCAGCGGCCTTTATGGTTCGCCCGCCTCACCGGTGATTCTCGCCAACTACACGGTCGGTGAGGAGCCGAGCACCGAGGTTGCTCTTATTGACACTGATGCGCTCACCCTCACCACCGTCGACCTGGGAGAGACCTACGGGTGGACCTCCTTCGCCCGCGGCCATGACGGCGACGGCCTCGTCCTCACCCACGACGGCAAGCTCCAGGTCATCGACGTGGACACGGGCAAGGTCACCGCCGCCATCCCCGTCACGGGTACCTGGGCGGAGAAGGATGACTGGCAGGAGCCCAACAACACCGTGGTTGCCGACGGCCCCATCGCCTACGTCACCGAGGTCGCCACAAAGCAGCTCCACCTCGTCGATCTCACCAAGGGAGAGGTTGTCGAGACAATCGACCTACCCGAGGTCCCCAACGCCGTCGCCGTCATCACCGGCATGGTTCCCGCATCCGTCACGCTCGACCACGACGACCACGATGACCTGGACGACCATGATCATGAGCATGGTCATGACGAGCACGGCGACCATGAGGAGCGCAGTGTCCACGAGGAGCACGGGGATCTAGATGATCATGGGGACCATGACGGCCACGAGCATGGCGATCATGACCACGACGGAGAAGGCGACGCCAAGCACTAAACACCCCTCAGCGACTCCCTCACAGGTGTGCACCCGGGATACCTCGGGTGCACACCTATCTTCGCGATTCGCTTGACCCTGGCGAATCGGCTTTCTAAAGTGTGGGCAGGTGGTGCACCGCCACCTACCTCCACCAAGAGAGGAAGCTCCACATGAAGGACTTCCCACGTTTCATTCTCGTCACCGCGATCATTTGGCTCATCGCCGGAGCCGTCGCCTGGGCTGGTAGCACACCCGCAGAGGTCGTCGATTTTCCGCTGTTCCCGCTGGCCATCATCATTGTCTTTATTATTCAGTGGATCGGCTTTGCCCTTGCCATTGTGCTTCACACCGAGGCTTTCTTTGACCTCACCGGCTCGCTCACCTACTTCCTCGTCACGCTCGGCCTGGTCGCTCTCAGCGATTCCGTCTCCCTGCCCCGCATTCTCCTCGCCGCCACCGTCTCGATCTGGGCGGTACGGCTGGGCACCTTCCTCGCCTGGCGGGTGCGAGCAAGCGGGGGAGATGATCGCTTCGATGAGATCAAGACGAATCCGCCGCGCTTCTTCCTCGTGTGGAACATTCAGGCGCTATGGGTGACGGTGACCGCCTCGGCGGCGTGGATGGCACTTTCGGGACCTGGCACCCTGCCCTGGTCCACCACTCTTATCGGTGGCGCCGTGTGGCTCATCGGCTTTGCCATCGAGGTTATCGCCGATAATCAAAAGTCCTCCTTCAAGGCCGCGCACCCGCACGACTTCATGACGAGCGGACTGTGGTCGCTCTCGCGCCACCCGAATTATGTGGGCGAGATTGTGCTGTGGGTCGGGGTGGCGATCATGGCGGCGCCGGCACTCAGCGGTGGCCGGCTTATCGGCCTGATCTCCCCCGTCTTCGTCTTTATCCTCCTCCGCTTTGTGTCCGGGATTCCCCTTCTCGAGAAGAAGGCGGAACAGCGATGGGGAGACAACCCGCACTATCGGGAATATCGGGATCGCACTCCCCTGCTATTTCCTCGCCCCTTCGGAGGTTAATCGTGGACGTGTGCTCCTCCCCCTCCCTCGTCGAGATCACCTCCGGCGTGGTCACCGACCTGCTCGAGGACCGCTACCAGCTAGCTCCCCACTTCCCCGCCTTCACCCGCCCGCACCAAGGCGGCTGGACAGAGGTCTCGACGGCCGATTTCCGCAGCCAGGTCCGCGCCCTCGCCCGCGGTCTCGTCGCGGCGGGGGTTGAGCCGGGCGACTACGTCATCATCTGGGCGCCCACCTGCTACGAATGGGCGGTCGCCGAGCTGGCCACGGGATACGCCGGAGCGGTGGTGATTCCCCTCTACGACACGGCGTCCCAGGCGCAGGCTGCCGACATTATTGGTCGATGCCCGCCGAGGCTGGCCCTCGTCGCCGGACGCGAGCGCGCGACAACACTCACCGAGCTTGGTGTCCCCCACGTCGAACTCAGCGACTCCGGATTTGCCGAGCTGGCCGCGGCCGGCGAGGCGGTGTCCGAGGAGGAGATTGAGCATCGCCGGACCTCCCCCGATCTCGATGATCCGGCCACCATCGTCTTCACCTCGGGAACGACCGGCGGACCCAAGGGGGCGCTCATCACCCACCGGAACCTGCTCCACCAGGTGCGCAATATTCGAGCCGCCTACTCCCAGATCGTGCGCGAGGGCGGATCCACCATCATCTTGCTGCCCCTCGCCCACGTCCTCGCCCGGGGCCTGCAGCAGGTATGCCTGGGCAACGGCCTCACCATCGCCCACATCGCCGACCCGGCGGCTGCGGTCGCCTCCCTCGGCGAGCTGCGACCCACGTTCCTCGTTGTCGTCCCCCGCATCATGGAGAAGATCCTCGCCGCGATCGAGGCCACGGCGAGCGAGAAGCACCTCGGAGCGGTGTGGCGCTTCGCCTTTGCCGCCGGGGTGGCTCGCGGCCGAGCCAAGCTGGGCGAGCAGACCGAACCTCGCTTCTCGCGCCTCCTCTTTCCCCTCCTTGACCGCCTGTTCTTCGCCAAGATCCGGGCCAAGCTGGGCGGTCGCATGGAGTATATGCTCAGCGGGGCGGCTCCCCTGGACGCCGACACGTGCCGCTTCTTCCTTGGGATCGGCCTGCCCGTTGTCGAGGGCTACGGCCTCACTGAAACCACCGCGCCCATCACCGGCAATCTTCCCGGCCACATCAAGCCCGGCACGGTTGGACGACCGGTTCCGGGAGCCACGGTGAAGATCGAGGACGGTGAAGTGCTCGTGGCCGGGGCCGGAGTCGTCCCCGGATACGAGAATGATCGCGACACTGAAGCCGGCTTCTCGAACGGTTTTTTCCGCACCGGGGACCTCGGATGTCTCGACGAGGACGGCTACCTCACCCTCACCGGCAGGTGCAAGGATCTCATCGTCACCTCCGGCGGCAAGACCATCATTCCGGCGGCCTGGGAGCAGGCCGTGGAGGCCGCTCCCGGCATCGATCACGCCATCGTCGTTGGCGACGGTCAGGCCCATCCCGCCGCCCTCATCTTCCTCGAGGAGGCCGGGCACAGCCTGCGGGAGGTGCGCGGCGAGGCCAGGGCGCTGGCCGCCCGCGCCGTTACCGCCGCCAACCGCCTCGTCTCTCAGGCCGAGGAGGTGCGCCGATTCCTCGTCTTGGCCGGGGACCTGTCCAACTTCCTCACCCCCACCCAGAAGATTCGCCGCTCCCGCCTCATCGCCCGCCTCGAGCCCAGGATCGATGACCTCTACCGGGCCGAGCGGCACCGGCTTCGGTAGCCAGCCGGGTCGGTCTGCCACTCACACCGCACTGAGCACCGTATCGAGCACGTTCCCGAGCACCTTCTCAAGCATCGTGCCGGGGTCGCGTTCAGCGCCGGCTCATCCGCCGCGCGGATACTTGCCCGGGCTACATGATCATTTGCCTCTAGTAAGGCGCCCCTTCATTCCGTAGACTCGGGTCATGACATTCGATCACCCGGCACTCAATCGCTTACGCGATGGGCAGTGGAGCCTGGAGCGCACCCGCGAATATCTCTCCGGCCAGTCCCATCCCCTTATCGAGCCCGGCGGCAATGGCGTCGTCACGGTGACTTTTGTTCTCGACACCGACCTGCCCGGACCGGTCCGCCTCATGGAAAAGCTGAGCTGGCGGCCGCCCGAGCAGTGCGTGCTCACCCGGGTGGGAGACACTCCGATTCACGCGCTGACCTGGGAGATGAGGAGGGATTTGCGATTCAGCTACGGCTTCCTCGTCGGCGACCGGCTCATGCCAGATCCTGCCAATCCCCCGCCCGGCACCGATCCGCGCCTCATTGGCTCAATCTGCTCCCTGCCGGATGCTCCCCGCCACGAGATCACCCCGGGCCCCACCTGCGATCGGCTGGAGGAGGTGGCCTTCCCCGATCCGGTCTACGGCGGGCAGCGGAAGCTGTGGGTCTCCACCCCGCCCGGATGGTCCGCCACCGGTGGACCCTATTCCTTCCTCCTTGAATTCGATGGTGCCCCCGGATTTGCCTCGCATGGCATGCGCGATCAGCTCGCCGAGCGCGGCCTTATCCGCGACCTCGTCATCGTCTCCATCGAACAGCGGGGCAATCGGGATCACGAGCTTCCGGCGGTGGCCACGTTTACCGATATGCTCGCCGATGAGCTCGTCCCCTTCCTCATGGACCGCTACTCCCTGTCCGCGGATCCGGCCGATGCTGGGCTATCGGGCAAGAGCTTTGGCGGGCTGTGCGCGGGATGGTCGGCGCTGCGCCGACCGGATGTCTTCGGTGCCGCCCACATGCAATCGCCCTCCTGCTGGTATCACCCCACCTTGAACACCCTGGCCGATATCGTTGGCACGGATGCTCCGGTTCCGACCATCATCGCGGACTTCCTCGAGCACCCCCGCGCCCCCATTCGCATCTTCCACGAATGCGGCCGCTTCGAATTCGGCCCACCCATGGCCCAGATCTGGCAGACCTTCGCCAACCGATGGCTGTGCGACATCCTCACCGCCAAGGGCTACCCCTACCGATATCGCGAATATCCCGGCGGGCACGATGCCGCGTGGTGGACCCAGACCTGGGCCGAAGGCATCGCCGCCCTCTTCCCGCCAGTTCGCTAGCACCCACATCCGCGCCGACAGCTCCCGGAAGACCATTCCCTTCTCTCTTTTATTGGTCGCAACAAAGCGAGAGAATTAATTCGTCCATGTTATTACATGGAACTCAATGACGAGAATGGAGAGTGCTATGAGCATGAAGGCTGCCGTCGTGCCCGAGCTGGGCGCGGCTCTCACCGTGACGGATGTCGAGATCCCCAGCCCCGGCCCCGGGCAGGTATTGGTCAAGAACGTGTCCTCCGGGGTGTGCCACACGGATTTGCACGCGGTCAAGGGTGACTGGCCGGTCAAACCCACCCCGCCTTTTATCCCCGGTCACGAGGGCGTTGGCCGAGTCGAGAAGGTCGGTGAGGGGGTCACCAACATCAAGGAGGGCGATCTCGTCGGTAATGCCTGGCTGTGGTCCGCCTGCGGACACTGCGAGTTTTGCCGCACCGGCTGGGAGACGCTGTGCGAATCTCAGGAAAACGGCGGGTACAGCGTGGATGGTTCCTTCGGGCAGTACATGCTCGTCAATGCCACCTATGCTCCCGTCCTACCCGAGGGGGTCGATCCCTACGAGGTTGCATCCATCCTCTGCGCGGGTGTCACCGTCTACAAGGGCCTCAAGGAGACCGAGGTGCGCCCCGGACAGTGGGTTGTCATCTCCGGCCTCGGCGGCCTCGGACACCTTGCCGTCCAGTACGCCAAGGCCATGGGCATGAAGGTGGTGGGCGTCGATATTGCCGCCGACAAGCTTGAGCTCGCCACCCGGCGCGGCGCCGATCTCGTCGTCAATGCCGCCGAGGACGACCCCGTGGCCTTCGTCCAAAAGAAGATTGGCGGCGCCCACGGCGTCCTCGTCACGGCGGTGCATCCCTCGGCCTTCACTCAGGCGGTCGGCATGAGCAGGCGCGGTGGAACCATCGTCTTCAACGGGCTGCCCCCGGGCACCTCCGAGGTGTCGATCTTTGATGTTGTGCTCGGCGGCCTCACGATCCGCGGCTCGATTGTCGGCACCCGGCAGGACATGGTGGAGGCGGTCCAGTTCTACGCCGATGGCCTCATCCGCCCTGAGATCACCACCCGCCCGCTCGAGGAGATCAATGAGATCTTCGAGGAGATGGAAAACGGGAAGATCGACGGGCGCGTCGTCATCAAGTACTGACGTCCTCAGCTCCGGCGCGGCCCTTGCTCTCTCGCGGGGGCCGCGTCCCTAAGCTCCCCCAGGCCGCCGAATATAGCAGACCAGGGGCCTGTTGGCCCCTGGTCATATGGTGCGCAAGGAGGGAGTTGAACCCTCACGCCCTCACGGGCACACGGACCTGAACCGTGCGCGTCTGCCTATTCCGCCACTTGCGCGTGTCAGCCCCGCCAGTGTACCGCTGGCCGGGGCTTTTCACCAACCCATCGGGCTGTGATGAGGCCGACTAGGAAGGAAGATCACCCTTGAGGGCGGCCTCGAGGCCGTCCAGGCCGCGCTCGAGTTCCTCCTCGGTGACCACCAGCGGCGGGGCTAGGCGCAGCGAGGCGCCGTGCGTGTCCTTGGCGAGAACGCCGCACTGGAGCATGCGCTCACAGACCTCCCGCCCGGTGAGCCCGAGATCGGGATGAACGTCGACACCGGCCCACAGGCCCACCGTGCGTACGCCGGACAGCAGGTTCTGCTCAACCATGGCCTCCAGCCGCTCGCGCAGGCGCGGGGCAAGCTTGGTGGCCCGCTCCAGATAGTCACCCTTGAGCAGCTCGACCACCTCAAGGCCGATGCGGCAGGCAACCGGGTTGCCGCCGAAGGTTGATCCGTGGGTGCCAGCCGTGAGGCAGCCGAGTACGTCGGCTCGCCCCACCACGGCGGAGACCGGGTAGACGCCGCCGCCCAGGGCCTTACCGAGGGTGGTGAGATCGGCCTTGACGCCCACCCGCCACTGATCGAGCAGGTATCCGGTGCGCCCGAGGCCGGACTGCACCTCGTCAACGATGAGGAGGACATTGTGCTGATCGGCGAGCTCGCGCAGGCGCGGCAGGTAGTCCTCGGGCGGAATGAGCACGCCAGCCTCGCCCTGAATGGGCTCGACGAGGATGGCGGCGGTATTCTCGGTGATCGCGTTTTCGATCGCCCCAGCATCCCCGTACGGGCAGGTGATGAAGCCGGGGGTGTAGGGGCCGAAGCCATCCTTCGCATCCGGATCCGAAGAGAAGGAGACGATGGTGGTGGTGCGCCCGTGGAAGGAGCCCTCGGCGGCGATGATCTCGGCCCGGTAGGGTTCGATCCCCTTGACGTCATAGGCCCACTTGCGGGCGGCCTTGATCGCGCTTTCCACGGCCTCAGCGCCCGTGTTCATGGGGAGCATCATCTCCGTCTGCGTCAGCTCGGTGAGCGCATTGGCAAACGGCATGAGCAGATCGTGATCGAAGGCTCGCGAGACCAGCGTGAGGCGCTTGGCCTGCTCCGCGACGGCCTCGACAAGGCGGGGATGGGAGTGTCCGAAGTTCACCGCGGAATAGCCGGCGAGGAAGTCAAGATAGTCGCGACCCTCGACATCGGTCACGGTGGTTCCATGTCCTTCCCGCAGCGTCACCGGAAGGGGATTGTAGTTCGGAGTTAGTGTCATGTGTCATCCTTTCGCGATGGAACGAGACCATCGTATGGGTTTTACGCCCGAAAAACCCGGGATTGCGACTCGGCCGATATCGCACGTCTCCCACCCACTCATCACCTCATGCATCTTCACTGGTCAGGGCGGTAACAGGGGGATCAATGTATGAAAATTGATCCCCCTGTAGTTTTCCCCAGTATCAGCTTTCGTCGCTTTTTACCCACTGTTCGGAGTGGTGGATCTTCCGGGCCGTCATCATGCCCGATTCGATGGCGCCGTCGACGAACGAGTTCCATCCCGCCGCCCAGTCGGAGCCGGCCAGATGCAGTCGTCCACCGGGAATCTCCACCGGGCCGGTCATGGCGAACTGACCGAGCTTCGGCGTGGTCCAGGTTTGCCCGGTCCACTCGTCATTGCCCCAGTCGTGGCCGGTGGCGCCGATGACCTTGAGGCTCGGATCCCAGTGGTTGACCATCGCCTGGGCGTCTTCGACCGAGTTGAGGTCGATGGCATCGCGTTCGGGGCCAAAGCCCACGCAGATCGTCGTGCCGTCGTCGAGGAAGTACTCGGAGCGAATGAGGGCGATGGGGTAGCCGGTGGGCGCGTAGGCCATGAGATTGTGGTGCCCCTCGAGGCGAATCCAGATCTTGAAGCCCCGGCAGTTCCAGCCCTCGTCCACGACGTTGCGGATCGGCTCGGGCAGCTCCGGGGTGAAGGACACCTTGCCCAACGCCCCGACGGGAATGGTGCACACGATGTGGTCGAAGCTCTTCTTCTGGCCGTCGGCCACGAGGTAGGTCTCCTCGCCGTGGCTCACCTCGGTGACCGGGGTGGAGAGGTGAATGGGCGCGGAGAGATTCTCGGCAATCTGGGTGTACATGTGCCGCATGCCGAACTTCAGCTTGTACCTGAGCGTCTGATCATCGAGCAGTGAAAGCCGGTGGTCCGACAGGGCGGCCCAGTGCTTGGCCATCATCTTCGAGGCGCTGGCCGTCGGCCCGTTGTAGCCGGCCGACCAGTAGGCGTCCGCGAGGTCAACCTCCTCCTGGCTGAAGTTCTCGAGGCCGTCCAGCACGAGGGTGTTGTCTGCGGCCCGGAATCGCTCCTTGAGCTCCTCATCATCACCCTCGAGAACGAGGTGGGGCTGATGCGGGCGGGGGAAGAACTCGCGGGAGCCGGAGAAGATCTCCGCCTGGATGGGCCCGAGCTTCTCGTCGAGCTCCGCCTCGGTGCCCTCCCGCACCTCCCCGTCGGTGATCCACAGCGCCCGGTCGGTGAACGGGCTCGCAATAATCTCGGCGCCGTACCGCGCCATCTCCGCCCACACGTACGGCTGCATCCAATGCACCCACGTGCCACCCATTTCCATGCCGATGCCCCAGCGATCATCGGTCCAGGTGCGCCCACCGATGCGGTCGCGCGCCTCGAAGATCTCCACCTCGTGTCCGAGGGCCTCCAGCTCGCGGGCCGCGATCAGTCCAGACCAGCCCGCCCCAATAATTCCAATCTTCATGTCTCTCCTTCCCTGGGCGGCTCCGCGCCGCCCGTGGCACCCTTGCCACTTGACCTCACTGTGAAAGGCGACCTGGCTCACGTCAATACGCCGCGGACGTCGGGCACCAGAAATTCACCGCGCGACTGCGCGAATCTGGCGGAATTTAGCGGAATACTCGCCCTTTGCTCATCTGCGCACGGTCCTTACCGTTCCGCGCAATATGCGATTTTGCCCTATTCACCGCCCCGTGTGTCCTGCAACACTGAAGGCGTCAATGTCGACCAGAGGAGAAACATGTCAACCCTGTACATCAATGGCGAGTGGCATTCCGCCGCCGAGGAATTCCCGTCCTATAATCCCGCCACCGGCGAGGTGATCCGCCAGGTCGGTCAGGCCGGCCAGGACGAGGTGAATGCGGCCGTGGCTGCCGCCACCGCCGCCATGGCCGATCCCGCGTGGCGGGACATGCCGGAGGTGGCCCGGGCCGATCTCATCTTCGCCCTCGCCCGCAAGGTTGAGGAGCACGCCGATGAGCTCGCCCGCCTGGAAACGACCGATCAGGGCCAGCCGCTCGGTATTTCCTCCCAGGTATCCGTCGGTGGCTCCATCGAGCACCTCAAGTACTACGCGGGTTGGGCAACGAAGCTGCACGGGCGCACCAATCCGGTGTCCTTCCCGGAAACGCTGTGCTTCACCACCCGTGAACCGGTCGGGGTATGCGCACTGATCACCCCGTGGAACTTCCCGCTCATGATCCTCGTGTGGAAGCTCGCCCCGGCTCTTGCCACCGGCAATGCCGTCATCTTGAAGCCGGCCGAGCAAACCTCACTATCCGCGATCCGCCTCGTCGAGCTTGCCCACGAGGTCGGCTTCCCGCCCGGCGTCATCTCTCTGCTGACGGGCGATGGTCGGGTGGGCCAGGCCCTTGTCGACCACCCGGGGGTCAACAAGATTTCCTTCACCGGCTCCACCGAGGTGGGCATGAAGATCGCGAGCAATGGTGGGCCGAACCTCAAGCGGGTCACCCTCGAGCTCGGCGGCAAGGCTCCCTCGATCATTTGCGCCGATGCCGATATCGATGCTGCCGTCCAGGGCAATCTCATGGGCGGGCTGCTCAACTCGGGTCAGGTGTGTGCCGCCTACACCCGCTTCTACGTCAACGCCTCTCGCGAGGCCGAGTTCGTCGAGAAGATGGCCGGGGCGATGGAGTCGATGACGCTTGGCTCCGGCCTGGAGGAGGGCACGGACATGGGTCCGCTGGTTTCCGCCGAGCACGCCGACAAGGTGTGCAGTCTCATCGAGACCGCCAAGTCCGAGGGCGCCGAGCTTGTCACGGGCGGCGAGCGCGCCGACCGGGAGGGCTACTTCGTCAAGCCGACGATCTTTAGGGGCGTCAACGACGAGATGACGATCGCGAAGAAGGAGGTCTTCGGCCCCGTCCTGTCGATCTTCACCTACGAGGATGACGCGGATCTGGCCGGCGTGGTCGAGCGCGCCAATGACACCGATTACGGCCTGGCCGCCACCGTGTGGACCCGGGATATCGGCAATGCCAACCGGCTCGCCAAGGGCATCCGCTCCGGCGCCGTGTTTATCAACATGCCCCCGATTCCGGACATGACCGCGCCGTGGGGCGGCTTCAAGAACTCCGGTGTGGGCCGCGAGATGGGCCCGGATGCCCTCGACGTGTTCACCGAGGCGAAGACCGTTTGGATGCACTATGGCGGATAATACGACACCCCAGCATGCGGCCCCGCCGGCCGAGGCGGCTCCCGCTGGCCGGCTCACCACCTCCGCCGTCGTCTTCCTCATCATTGCCGCCTCCGCGCCGCTCACCGTGGTGGCCGGTGGCGCCCCCTCGGCCTACGGGGTTTCGGGGATGATGGGGGCGCCGGTCGGCTACCTCCTCCTCGGCATCGTCCTCGTGTTCTTCACGGTCGGCTATGCGGCCATGTCCCGGCGGATCACGAATGCCGGCGCCTTCTACGCCTACGTCTCGGCCGGGCTCGGAAAACGGCAGGGCATCGCAGCCTCCTGGCTTGCCCTCATTTCCTACAACGCCATGCAGATCGGCCTGTACGGCCTGTTTGGCTTCTCCCTGTCCTCGATTCTTGGTCAGTATGGCCTCGAGCTGTCCTGGTGGGTGTGCGCCCTCATCGGCGCCCTCGTGGTCGGCCTCATGGGGATCTCCCAGATTGACCTCACGGCAAAGATTATTGCCGTGCTCGTCCTTCTGGAGTTCGTGACCGTCATCGGCTTCAACATCGTTGCGCTCATCAACCATCCGGAGGCCATTACGGCCGAGCCGTACAGCCCATCGGTCTTCTTCGGGGCGGGCACGGGTACCCTGCTCGCCTTCGGAATCGCGGCCTTCATGGGCTTCGAATCGGGAACGATCTATTCGGAGGAGGCGAAGGATCCCTCCCGGACCATTCCCCGGGCCACCTACATCGCCATCTCCATTATCGCCCTGTTCTACTCCTTCTCGGCCTGGGCGCTCGCCCAGGGAACCGGGAACTCCCAGATCGTTGAGCGCTCGGCCACCGAGGGCCCGGACCTCATGTTCAATATGCTCTCCGACTTCGGCTTCGCGGTGGCGGCGGACATTGCCAATGTCCTCTTCCTCACCTCGCTATTTGCCGCGCTCATCGCCTTCCACAACACGGTGGCGAGGTACGCCATGTCCATGGGCCGCGAGGCGGTCATCCCCCGCTATCTCGGCAAGCAGAACGCCAAGCTGGCCCCGGTGGCCGGCTCGCTCACCCAGTCCGCCCTCGCCATCGCCCTCATCATTGTCTTCGCGATCTTTGGTCAGGGCCACGAGCTGGGCCCGCTGTTCCCGGTGCTCACCATGTTCACCTGGCTGACGAACGCCGGGGCCTTCGGCCTCGTCTTCCTCCTCGTCATCACCTCGGCCGCGATCATCGGATACTTCCACCAGCATCCGGCCGATCACGGGACATGGGTGCGCCTCATCGCCCCCGGGATTGCGGCTGCCGGCCTCATCTACGTCTTCGTCTCCATCCTGCTCAACTTCGATGTCATGATCGGCTCCGATGGCGTGACCCCGCTCGTCGTGGTCATGCCGGCGCTCATCATCGCCTCCGGCGTCATCGGATGGGCGAGGGGCGAATACCTCAGGCGCTCGCGTCCGGCCGTGTTCGACAACATCGGATCGGGACATCCCGCACCCATGGACTAATCCGCACGCCCACGCATCACTGAGGTGGTGGCCCGCCCCGCCGGGCAGGCCGCCGCCATCATCCCGCACCCGCCCCGGTTCCCACACCGGGGCGGGTTTGCGTAGAATAGGCCTACTCGTGGGGCGAACTCCCCCCGTTGCGGCTGAGGGATCCCGCCGAGGCGCAAACACACACTACAGTGGGGGTAACAACCGCCGATATGAAGGGGGCAGCGCGTGAGCGCTTTTGGAAAGTTTGAGCGGGGCGTCGAGAACGTGGTCGCCTCGGTCTTTAATCGCGCCTTCCGATCGGACGTCAAGCCCGTCGAGATTGCCTCCGCGATCAACCGGGAGATGGACGAGAATGCCGCGGTGTACGGTCGTGGCCGCACCATCGCCCCCAACGAGTACACCGTCACGCTGTCCGAATCCGACGTGGAGAAGATTGACCAGTGGGGCCGTCCCGCCCTCGTCAAGGAGCTCATCGAGCACGCGATCGAGTACGCCACCAGCCAGGACTATGTCTTCCTCGGCCTGGTGAGCATCGAGTTTCGCGCGGATCCCGAGCAGGGAGAAGGCACCATCAAGGCCTCTTCCACAACCAGCCGAGGAGTTGTTGCACCAGTGACCACATCCGTTCCGTCCCCGACCAATCCCATCATCGACATTGAGGGCCAACGCTACGTGCTCACCGGCCCCGTCACGGTCATTGGCCGCGGCTCGGATGCCGATGTCACCGTGGACGACACCGGCGTCTCCCGGCATCACCTCGAGCTGCGGGTCACCCCGCGCGGAGTCATCGCCACGGATCTCAACTCCACCAACGGCACCTTTGTGGAAGGCAATCGCATCACCGCCGCCACGCTCGTGGATGGCAATACGCTGCAGATCGGCCGCACCCGCATCATGTTCTGGACCCGCCCGGAGTCGCTGTCATGACCGCCATGGTCGTCACCCTGCTGCGCTTCGGCTTCCTGGCGCTGCTGTGGATCTTCGTCCTCCTCGTCATCGCCACCTTGCGCCGAGACATTTACGGCGTGCGGGTGACCCGCCGAGACGGCAAGTCCCAGCCGGTGGCCCCCGTGGCCTACGCCGAGCCGAAGCGGCAGAAGAAGACGGCCTCCTCGGGATCCCCCACCTCCATTGCCGTGGTGGACGGCCCGCTCGTCGGCTCCACGATTCCGCTGACCGGAGCCACCATCATTGTCGGACGCAGCCCCGATTGCGCCCTCGTCCTCAACGACTCCTACTCCTCGGCCCGGCACGCCAGATTCTTCCTCTCCGAGGGCACCTGGTTCATCGAGGACCTCCAGTCCACCAACGGCACCTTTGTTAATGGCAACCAGATCGACCACCCCATTCCCGTCAATAGCGGGGACGAGGTGAGAATCGGCCATACGACCTTCGCCCTCAGGCGGTAACACATGTCAGTGCAGATCAGGTACGCGGCCCGCTCCGATGTGGGGGCGGTGCGCAAGCAGAACCAGGATGCGGGGTATGCGAGCGGACATCTGCTCGTCCTCGCGGACGGTATGGGAGGCGCCGCGGGCGGCGATGTCGCCTCCTCGGTCACCGTTGGTCACCTCGCCGAGCTTGACGAGGTGCATCGCGCCGATGATCTCCTTCCCCTGCTCAAGGCCGCGGTGACGGATGCTCATGATCATCTCGTCGAGCTGGCCCGGGAAGATCCCAAGCTCGCCGGCCTCGGCACCACCTGCATCGCCATTCTTCGCTCCTCCAATAAGCTCGCCATGGTCCATATTGGCGATTCACGCGCCTATCTGCTGCGCGGTGATCACCTCATCCAGGTGACGAAGGATCACACCCTCGTCCAGTACCTGCTCGACCACGGCAATATCACCCCCGAGCAGGCCGAGAACCATCCCCGCAAGAACGTCATCATGCGGGCACTGGGGGACACCGAGGGCGGAGTCGAGCTCGATGAATCCATGCGCGAGGCCGTCATTGGGGACCGCTGGCTGCTGTGCTCCGATGGCCTGTTCGGCGTCGTCTCCAATGACACCATCGCCCACACCCTCGCCACCATCGATGATCTCGAGGCCTGCGCCGATGAACTCATCGACCTGGCCCTGGCCGCCGGTGCCCCCGACAATGTCACCGTCGTCCTCGCCGACATCGTTGACGACCGGGATCTCACCGCCGCCACGGTCACGCCGCAAGCCCCGGTCATTGTCGGCTCTGCCGAGGAAAATCCCCGCCCCTCCCGGGGCCGGGGGGCGGCCGCCCGCGCCGCGGCCCTGCGCGCCCACGAAGACACCGCGACCGCGGAGCTTCCCGCCTTTGCCCCACCGCAGCGCAAGCGCCGCTGGCCCGCTATCCTCGGCGCCGTCCTCGGCATCGTTCTCCTCGTCACCGGCGGCCTCTTCGCCGGCTGGGTATGGACGAAATCCCAGTATTACGTCTACGTGGCCAACGGCAATATCGGCATCTACCAGGGCATTCCCCAGGCGCTCGGGCCGATCGAACTATCGCGCCTCAAGGAACGCACCGATGTCCCCATCGAGGATCTCAACGAGACGGCGCGGGCCCGGCTCGAACAGCCGGTCACTCGCTCCTCCTACGAGGAGGCCACCCGGTTCGTCACCGAGCTGAAGAACGAGTACTCGAGGGAACGCGAACAGCGGGACCGCGAGGAGGTACGCCGCGAGCGCCAAAACCGCACGGAGGAGATGCGGAAGAAGGCCGAATCCACGGTCGATCCGAGCGCCGATCCGGCCAAGGAGCCCTCCGATGGGGCAACCGGGCGGGATGATCAATGACCACGGTGACCCACCAGCACGCCTCCCCGGGCCGCCTGCCGGAGCTCGCCCTGTCGATCCTTGCCCTCGGCATTGGTCTGCTCATCTACATTCTCAGCCGCGGTGAAGTTCCCGCCGATTTTGCCAAGACCGCCGCGGTTTTTGGGGCCACCGCGCTCATCGGTCACCTTCTCATTCGCGTGGCCGCCCCCTATGCCGATCCGGTGCTTTATCCCACCGTCATCGTCATTAACGGGATCAGCCTCGCCGTGCTGCACCGCCTGGATCCTAAGGATGCGGCAAGCCAGAGCCTGTATACGATCATGGGCGTCATCGTCGCCATTGTCGTTCTCTTTGCCGTCCAGGATCACCGGACCCTGCGCCGGTTCACCTACACCTCCCTCGTCGTTGGCATTCTGCTGCTTCTTATGCCGCTGCTGCCGGTTATTGGCCGGGAGATTTACGGGGCCCGGATCTGGATTCGCCTCGGCCCGCTGACCGCCCAGCCGGCGGAGCTCGCCAAGATCATCCTCGCCGTGTTCTTCGCCGGATACCTCGTTGTCAACCGGGATAATCTCGCCCTGGCCGGGCGGAAGGTCCTCGGCCTGCAGCTGCCCCGGCTGCGGCACTTCGCCCCGCTCGTTGTGGCCTGGGTCGCCTGCCTTGCCGTCCTTGTCGGCCAGAAGGATCTCGGCACCGCGGTGCTCTTCTTCGGCCTGTTCGTCTCCATGCTGTACGTGGCCACCGACCGGTTGAGCTGGATGATTATTGGGGCGGTTCTTGCCGGTGCGGGTGGATTCGCGGCGGTGAAGATGTTTCCGCACGTCATGGCCCGCTTCCACGTGTGGCTGCACGCCATGGAGCCGGCCGTCTACGAGGCTAAGCACGGCTCCTATCAGGTGGTTCAGGCGCACTTTGGCATGGCGGCGGGAGGCCTGCTCGGCACCGGGCTCGGCGAGGGCACCCCGGGGGTGGTTCCTCAGGCGAACTCCGACTTCATCATCTCCACGATCGGCGAGGAGCTGGGCATGGCAACCGTGTTTGCCATCCTCTGCCTCTATCTCGTCCTCGTTATTCGCGGCCTGCGCACCGCTTCCTACGTGCGCGATGGATTCGGCAAGCTGCTGGCTGCGGGACTGTCCTTCACCATCGCCCTGCAGGTCTTCGTCGTCGTTGGCGGGGTCACCCGCCTCATTCCGCTCACCGGCCTCACCCTGCCTTTCCTTGCCAAGGGCGGCTCTTCGCTGCTGTGCAACTGGCTCGTGCTCGGCCTGCTGCTGCGGATCTCCAATGCTGCGCGGCGCCCGCAGGGCCGGGCCGCCGAGCCGCTCCCGCCCGCCTGGGAGGACATCGATGAGGCCGATGACAGCGATGAGCAGGTGGTCGAGGAAGCCCACCGCGATCGCCCGGGCCACGATGTTCCCCGCTGGTCCTCCAGTGCCTCGCGGCGCGTAACCGCCGGCGGGAGCGCCCCGGGTGGCGCCGCTGCCGGAACCATTGGTGGGACCGCGGGTGATGTGGCGGGAGCTGCGGAGACAGAAGCCTCGCGCGCCGACGGCCCCACCGAACTGGCGGGCCCGCCTCGCGCGGACGAGGCGGATGCGGGACGCGCCGATCAACGGCGCGATGATGACTGGGATGACGATGATCGTCCCACGGAGGCGGTGCGGATTCGATGAACCAGCCAATTCGCCGGCTCACAGCGGTTGTCTTCCTCATGTTCGTGATGATCATGGCCTCGGTGACCATGGTGCAGTTCGTGCGGGCCCCGGAGCTCAATGCCGATTCGCGCAATGCTCGAATCATCAACCGGGAATATACTCGCGAACGCGGACCCATCATTGCCGGGGATAAGCGGATCGTCACCTCCGAGGACACCGGGGAGCGGCCCTATCGCTACCGCCGGGTCTACCACGAGGGGCCGGCCTACGCTCACATTACCGGCTACTTCTCCCGCACCGCCTACGCCAAGACGGGCCTGGAAAAGGCCGAGGATTCGGTGCTGTCCGGATTTGATGACTCCCTCGCCCTCAACCAGCTGAAGAAGACCCTCACCGGGCAGACCCCGGCCGGCGGCGGTGTGGAACTCACCATCGATCCGAAGCTGCAGCACGCCGCCATCGACGCGCTTGATGGCCAGAAGGGCGCGATTGTGGCGCTCGAACCGGCCAGCGGCAAGATCCTCGCCATGGTGTCCAATCCGAGCTTTGATCCCAATGTGCTGGTCTCTCCCAGCCGGGAGGAACTCACCGAGATCTTTGGCTCCCTCGAGCAGGATCCGAACAAGCCGCTGCTCAACCGCGCGATTGGCGATGAGCTGTATGTGCCCGGATCGGTCTTCAAGCTCATCACCGCAACGGCGATGCTCGAGGCGGGAGACACGCCCGACACTCTCATCGAGGCCCCCACCCAGTACGTGCCCGAGGGCACCTCGCATCCGATCAATAATCCGGCCAAGCGTGCCTGCGGGGATGGTTCGGGCCGCGTTCCGCTGCGGGCCGCTCTCGCCCAGTCCTGCAACACCCCGTTCGCGATTGCCGCCATCAACCTCGGCCAGGAGACCATGGCCGAGCAGGCCGAAAAGTTTGGCTTCGACGCCGATCTCAAGATCCCGCTGTCCGTCCGCAATTCGGTTTTCCCCGAGACGAAGAGCCCGGCCGAGCTCGCCATGAGCGGCTTTGGCCAGTTCGATGTTCGGGTGAGCCCCTTGCAGATGGCGATGGTGGGGGCGGCCATCGCCAACGACGGGGAGCTCATGACCCCCTATCTCGTCGACCGCACCGTCACCGCGGATCTCGACATCATCTCCACGACGAAGCCCTCCGTGCTCTCCGAACCCATGAGCGCCGAGAGCGCCGCCGAGCTCACCGACATGATGGTCGGCGTGGTCAACAATGGCACCGGCCATCGGGCCCAGCTGCCGAACGTCCAGGTGGCCGGAAAGACCGGCACCGCCGAAATTTCAGACACAATCCCCCCGCACGCCTGGTTCGTGGGTTTCGCACCTGCGGACAATCCCGAGATAGTCGTTGCCGTCATGGTAGAAAATGGAGGAAAGGTGGGCTTTGGTGCCGACGGCGGATCCCTTGCCGCGCCCATGGCTTCCGCGATCATCCAGACGGCTCTGGCACACTAGGGTAAGAAGAAGGGAACGACCAGTGGATCAACTACCCCGCATGCTTGCCGGCCGCTACGAAATCGGCCGGCTCATCGGGCGCGGCGGCATGGCCCAGGTACATATCGGCTACGACACGAGGCTTTCGCGCACCGTGGCCGTCAAGGTGCTCCGCTCCGACATGGCAACCGACCCCACCTTCCTCGGCCGCTTTAGGCGCGAAGCCCAATCCGTGGCCGCGCTCAACCACCCCGCCATCGTCGCCGTCTACGACACCGGGGACGAGGAGATCGGCACGCCCAGCGGCAAGGTGAATCTCCCGTTCATCGTCATGGAGTACGTCAACGGCCGCACCGTTCACGACCTGCTCTCCTCCGGCGATCCCATTCCCATCGACGAGGCCGCCCACATCACCGCCGGCGTGCTCTCCGCCCTGGAATACTCCCACCGCGAGGGAATCATCCACCGGGACATCAAGCCCGGCAACATCATGCTCACCCCCGAGGGCCAGGTGAAGGTCATGGACTTCGGGATTGCCCGGGCCATGGCCGATGCTCAGTCATCGATGACCCAGACCAACACCGTGGTCGGCACCGCCCAATACCTCTCCCCCGAGCAGGCTCGCGGCGAACGCGTGGATGCTCGATCGGACCTGTACTCCACCGGCTGCCTGCTCTACGAGATGCTGACGGGCCGTCCGCCCTTCACCGGGGATTCTGCCCTCGCCGTCGCCTACCAGCACGTCTCGGAGGCCCCCAAGCCCCCGAGCCAGCTCACCGGAGACGTTCCCGAGGCCCTCGACCGGGTCATCATGAAGTCCCTCGCCAAGGATCGCGAGGACCGCTACCAGGATGCTGCCGAGTTCCGCTCCGATCTTCTTGCCGCAGCCCGTGGCCAGCAGGTTGCCGCCCCGGCAACCGCCGCCTACGCCGTTCCGGCCGCCGTCGCCCCCACCCAGCAGGCCACGATGGCCGCACCCGCCTACGCGGCACCCAATCCGCCGACGGGAGAGTATCGCCCACCGGCCACCGGAGAATATCCGGTCGAGCCCCAGCGCAAGTCCACCGCCTGGCTGTGGGCCGTCATCGTCCTCCTCATTGCCGCCCTCGCCTTCGTCGGCTACCGGGTGTTCTTCGTGGAGGAGCCGGAGCCGGAGCCCACCGAAACCACGGTCATGGTGACGGTACCCGATCTCACCGGCCTCACCCAGCGGGAGGCCACCACCCAGCTCGAAGAGCTCAAGCTCAAGCCCAACATTGACGAGCCTGTCGAATCTGACGAGATCGAGGCCGGCATCTTCGTCGAATCCGATCCGCCGGCCGGAACCGAGGTGGAAGAGGGCGCAACCGTCACCCTCCGCTTCTCCTCCGGCGTTGGCGAGGTTGAGGTTCCCGACGTCATTGGCATGACCGCGCAGCAGGCCCGCACCACCATCGAGGGAGCCGGCCTCGTGTGGGGTGACGCCACCTTCGTCGACAATGAGCCGGATTCCAAGAAGGACGAGATTGTCACCTCGGATCCGCCGGCGGGAACCAAGGTAGCCAAGGGCTCGAAGGTGAACGTCCAGATCTTCTCCGGCAACATCGAAGTGCCCAACGTCGTCGGGCTCACCGTTGAGGAGGCCATCGCCGAACTCAACCGGCTGAGCTTCAGCTACCGCCTCGAAACCGAGGAGACGGCGGACTACTCCGAGCACACCATCATTCGGCAGAACTATCCCGAGGGAACGATCCTCGCGCCCGGTGCCTCCATTGTCATCACCGAGGCGATCGCTCCCCCGCCCGAGCCCTCGGTCGAGCCCACCCCGCCACCCGAGCCTTCCGAGGAACCCTCCGAAGAACCCAGCGAGGACGGCGACGACACTTAAGTCCGCCACTCCCAAGCACAGTGTGGGGCCCAGATGGGCCCCACACTCATATCCGGAGCCAGCGGGCCGGCCCGGGCCTTGATGGAGTACCGACCATTTCTGCCTGTGGTCGGGGGTAGCTGCGGGCCGCATTTCGGGTACGCGCGTTATCCGGGCCCGCGCGTTATCCGGGCACGTCAAGCCTGGTGATCCGTTTTGGCGCGGCTCAAGGAGCGGGCGGTGAGACCATGACGCAGCTGGGATCGCGACGTTGAGTACCCCACCCGGCCTCTTGGCTGGCGTGGGACCGGGGCCTTGGGGCTGGGCTCGGGTTGGTGTCGGACGGCGTCAGCGCTCGATGAGCGGGCGGAGGCCCTCGGAGCGCTTCACGGCGTCGGTGATGCCGGTGAGGGCGAGCCAGTTGGCGAGCATGCGGTGCCCGCCTTGGGTGAGGACGGCCTCGGGATGGAACTGGACCCACCTAAGTAGCGCCCACTCGGTCGCCGGGCACATACTACCCGACAGCCACTGGAGGATACCAACTTGGCCCTCACTGTGAATAAACCGCCATGCTCTAGACTCATCATCCCCGGCCTGCCCCCCACCGTCATTGGACACGCGATCTCCCTCGACCATTGATCGCAGCCAGACCTTTTGGAAAGCACGCTCATAGTGAGCATCCGATTTATAACGACTCCCAAGCAGTACCAACTGACTGCCGGGCCTGAGGAAGTCCAGCTCGAACCCGCCGTCGACAAGATTCTAGGATCTGACCTGCTCTCCAACATATAAGTCGATGAGGGCTTAATCGTAACTCCACGTTCTCCTCCGCCATCGGTGAAGTTGAAGCACAAGACGTGTCACATGACCCCAAACCAGGTTCAAGCTACTATCGAAGGAACCAGCAGGTGGCAGGATGCGCCACTCTCGTCGCTACGATTTGTGGCTCTTGAACGACTATCGTCGCCAAGGTCTGTTAACCAATACCACTCTCAGCAAACAGTCAAAGATTAACTGCAATATCTGGTCTGGAGGCACCAAAATCCCAGTAGCCGAAGTCGGCGAAGAACGGTAGCTGCAGCTGGGTGCACCGCAAGTACAGCGCTCAACTAGACCCAACGGCGCCGAGCCAGTGCCGCGTCAACACAGGATGCCCTTATGCTACTTGCTATAACGGAGGACCGCTTCTAACCGACCCGCGCGGTATCGCCTCATTTCCTGCAACTTTAGGGAGTGCGGACCAAATTAACCATGACCGCCAAACGAGAACATCAAAGCGTCGACCCTGGCAAGAATATAGCACGCAACAGGACGATTTCTACCCATTGACTATCCTGCCACCCATTAGGCGGGGGATTCAGCTGTTAGATGACCACGCTTCAGGTAAACCGATCTGACGCACCTTGGGGGAGGAAAGGAGAATAAGTGCAGAGATGGACATGAGGATTGCTCCGCCTAGAAGGCCGGGAATCTGCTTGTTGGATGATACGAGAATGCCGGAAACCACAGGAGCGAAGGCTGCGAGCCCCATCCCAGCCACTGTCATGATTGCCGCCGACCGGCCTTGCATGTTCTGCGGCGTACGCGCATAGAAGTAACCCAACATAGGCGCCGAAACTATAGGCATGCACAATCCGTAGACCGCAAACCAGATAAAGAGGAAATTATAGCTTGGAGCCAAGGCGAAGGCGAAGAAGTCGAAGGAAATGACGGCGAGAATTGCGATGACGAGACGTCCGGTCGGCACCTTTCGCATGAGTATTCCGGAAGCCGGGGCGCCGATGAACATGCCGATTGCGGCAGCCACTTCAACAAGAGAGATCTGGAAGGCGGTGTATTCAAGCTGAATTAGCCGGTAAATGACAAGGGTCATCATGAGGGTAGAAGAGAATCCCATGATCGCAGAGACGAGGGCGATGGGGCGCTTGACCGCATCAGAAAAAACGAGCTTGAAACCCTCAGCGAGATCCTTCCACACCGAGACAATCCCCTGGGAAACCGAACCTTTTTTCTCCTCGGCTTTAACCTCCTCAGAGGCATCGCTCGAGCTCCCAACCGCACCTGCGTCTCGGAGCTCATCGGCATCCGACTCGCACTCATCTTCTCTCGCCTGATTGTCTTCCACCGCTCCTTCGGAGGCAGGTGCTGTTACACCTACATCTGCGGAGAGGTTCGTCTTGATGAGTACCGCAGTGGTGCCGAGCAGAGCCAGGGCGCCGGCGGTCACACCGAAAGGCAACCAGCTAAAGGCAGCATACAACAGGCCTCCAACAGGCCCACCAAGCAAACTAATAATTGCCCGACGCGCCTGGATAACCGATTGAGCAGATGCAAAGGCTCTGTCTTCCGTAACAATTGACCGCAACGCGGCGTCGTCAGCAAAACCAAACATCGCCTCTGTTAATGTCGCGATAACAACGAGGGAAAACAGGACAGGATAGGTAAGCTGCCCTATGGCGAGAAGAATCGTAGCTGCTAGCCATACCAAGCAGCCAATCGCAGCGCGTGCGTAGATTCCTGTACGGCGGTCTATCCGATCAACGAGTACTCCTCCAAAGAGAGCGAGCACAGCGAAGATCACCTTCGAAGTTGCCTCCAAGGTACCCGCTGCGGTAACAGAGCCCGTGATGGCAACAACAATGATCGGTAAGACGAGTGAACGTATCGAATTTGCGAACTGATCAGCCGTAGTACCAGTAAGCCACAGATAGTAATCCCGTTTCATGAAATTCCTCCAGACGGTGTTTTCAGAATAAATCTACCTACAAAATGTGGAGTTACCTGGACAGGTGAGACAGGATCGAAAATTTGAGATCCAAAGCTTCCCTCAAGTGGCGTCGCCACTAAAGCGACATATCCAAGCTCCGAAAGACGTGCCACCCGCGCACTAATAACCGAGAAGTGACAATTTCTATCAACACCCTGGAAAGTAACGTCGCCGATTTCCCGTTCGTAGGTCGACGTCGTTGAGACTTGGCCATGTCGGCCCCTATCGACGCCGAGCCTCTCGTCTGGAACGTGGAAACTATCTTGAGACGCCGCCGCAAGAAGCATTTTGGCTTCATTACACGCATGACCAAGCGCCTTTGACGCTTCGTTTGAAAATCCATATCCCCTAACCGAAAACCCACCAAACTCTGCGGAGACAACAAAAAACCGATGATCCTGAGAGGCGTCCATGGCCAGACAGGTTCCAGGCAAGAAACCCAGCCGCTCCGGCTCAGAAATACCCAACGACACCAAATCCAGAAGGTTAAGTAGATACTGTTGGATTAGTATGCGCTCTCTCACCTCCAAGGTCGCCCTTGTTAACGCCTCATCACCAGATAGCGCAAAAGCTGAGCCAAGAATACAATACTTGTTTGGTGGAAGATCCGACAACAACTGCTTCCACAATCGGGGGACCTCTCGACGCTCCAAGGCCTCACCAAAACTCCGCGTCAAAGCAAGATTCAACGTGGCACCGAAACCACTTGAAATTTCCTTTCCGCCCTTACCGTCGGTTATTGCTGCGAAATAACCAGAAGCATACTTAAAACAGCTTTGTAGTCGGAACCCAAAACTTGCAATGCGGTCACATTGACTAAACATGATAACCCGTTTTTAGGCTCGATAGTCGCATATCACACGCCTGCCTATCTGGAAGACCAATACTTAGAGCGAGAGTACAAATCTCATCCTCAGTCAATTGAATATACTGCGTCAAAAGAGTTAAGTTGACTGCAGGAGTGATAACACTACCGAGACCAAGTATCTCTGCCACAACAGAGGCCATCGCCGCAGCAGAGCCAGCATTTGCCCAGACGGTATTCACAGCGTTGAGACCGCGATACTTCCAGCTATAATGACTGAGGTCCGCAATCAAGAACAGAGTAAGCGCCGAGCGGCGAAGGTACGTTTGACCAAAGAGAAGCTGATCCTGCTCCGTGGAGGCGAGGTCCTTGCCACACGCAACAAGACTATTTTTGTGATCTAGATAGCGATAGAACCCGCTTTTCCATCCGGAAACCCGGTTAACGTACAGCAGGGGCCACAGCTCGTGTCGACTTCCCCCGCTCGGAAATACCTTGACTGGTAGAGGTGAGCCGACCTCTGGGTGCAAAGTACATTCGATCCCAAAAGACCTCGTTAAGAGCTCACCCGCCAAGGCGGCTGAGATGCCTTGATCAAGGAAGTCTCTACACGTTCGCCTCCTACGCAGCAGTTGACCTTCGGCTTCATCCTCATCGAATTCGGCGATATTTGGAAGTTGGATCTCCAGCTCTGTGTACTCAGCCGCGTCCGCTCTAGCAGAAGGAATGCGTCTTTCACCTTCCGTCAATGCCTCTACCGCAGCACGATAGCTTTCTGCGCGGCTCGTATACCCAGTGTTTTGCGAAGCCGTCACCGCCGAACCGACCAGGGGCCCCCAACGTTTTTGCCAATCTGGCAGCCTCGTCTCGCTATCTGCTTCAGTGAGAAAGCCTAGATCGGACAGCTTCCTAAAGAATTCTGGGTGCTGCTCAGCGATACCAGATCTTTCGGATTCATTTCCCTCGAGCCAACCCAAAAGCACATACATAGCGCGCTGACTTAAACGCAACTCCTTGCCCGTTATTCGAGCAACAATCGAAATTACGCCACTCTCATCGAAGACACTAACAAAACCCGGAGTTTGCATACTTCCCCTTAAACCACAGCATTAAAGCAGTAGAGACCTTCTTTTACGCGCTCCCGATATTCTCCTTCAGGAATTAAGTCCAGGAAGGTCGCGGCAAAGCGCGCGCATTCGGCAGCCTTTCTTCGTTGACCACAAAGATAGAGGCTTTGAGAAAGGCTTAGTAGTGCCGACGCAAGAGATCGCTGGGAGTCTACCCTGTCTTTACTCTGAGGGTCCGCAGCAGTATCTAGCAGCCACCGTACAGCACGGTAATCCAACGATAGTCGCAAAGCCGCATCACTACAACAGTCCGCAGCCAGGTGAGCAGCGATAGCGCGCTCGTAGGTTAGCCGCGTAGGCGACTCCGCCAGCTCGAGAAGTTCTCCAAAACTCAATTGTGAATCGATTCGGTTAAACATCAGTCAAATTCCAAGGTAGACGATTTCTAATAATTGCGGCGGCTAACAATAATCGGAAACCGTAGTGATGCGACATGGTCAAATCCAGCTGCAAGACGGACTTAATCAGATTTTCGTCTATCTTCATAGGCCACAAGCTAAGCATTGGCGCAGCTGAGTATCTAGGGTGATGTTCTAACGTTTCAACCAGAGATTCTACGTATCCTCGCGCTAAACCCTTCGCCGCTTTCGTATGCTGCTGTAGGATCTTGCGAGCCTGCCGCCTCGACAACGTCGAAACCAGAATCGAAACGGCAAGGAGTTCAATACTCTTTCCTGTCTCCCCCGACGCCTCAACTAGTTTGAGGCGTGAATCTGACCAGTTATGGTTAGATCTCTGAATAAACCTAACCGGTGACACGGCGTTAATTAGAGGGTGATTAGGTGTATGGCTTTGGATAGGTGACTCCATCCTGCTTCCAATAATCACAACCCGAAATTCGCCTCTACCGAGAGGATGAATCTCTCCGCAAATAAGATTGTCGTTTCCCTTTCTCAGCTGAAATACATTTCCTCCTGAGAGCCTGAAGTGGAATTCGTATCCAGACTCCCAGCTGCCCGCAGGCTGAATCTCAGCGGCATGTGCCATAGGGGTCGAGCGCGTTACGTGGTAACTCTCCGACACGATCCGTCGGTTCGGAGACTGATAAGCCTTTAGAACCGTGTCTGACGGGCATTGAATAATCAGTCCATCATCCTTATGAATCAGCTCTTCGATTGCCGATCTATGCCTGTCTATATGCGCTGTGAACGCTTTATCGGTAAATGGTTGACGTATGGTGACTAGGCGAGAACGGGCGTATTTCCGGCATGTTTCCCATAGGAAATGTGGGGGCGCCCCAGCAGGTAGCCGGACACCCGGTGGTCCAATTGGGCGGTCGCCCAGGAGAAGGTCTGGAAGCGGACCATATACACTGTCTCGTGCCTCCATCAAACGAAGCCAGCTTGACACTAAACCATTCGCAATTCTTAAGTATTTTGAAATTGCAGGCGGGAGATCTAAAAGGGTACGGCAGCTGGCCTGCAAAAGAACGACGCGGCGACCAAGGGAGTCCGTCAGTAACGTTTGCCCGAGCTCGTCTTCAACAATGTGCAGATCTAACACGTCAAGGGAGTTACAACTCTCAATTATTACATTTGACATTCCGCTGGACGCTTGGAGCAAGCTTCTTCTAAGTCTAATTGCGTGGCGGTCGTCAGGACGTGATCTGGGGAGGATTAAGATGATCCGATCATCAGCAGAAAACTGATTCAGGAAATCTCTTTGCACATCGAGGTCGAGGGACGAGAGTGCAGTAGTTCCAAAAGGGCGGACCTGACTAATGACGTGATCCCCAGAATATTGCTCAATTTCAATGTCCGCAGCGATATGATTCGGAGTAATTCTAGCTGCCGCTTTCAACGCTGCTGCCGACTCAAGTGGCCACATGCGCGTAAGCCTAGCGTGAGATTTGGGGCGGCCTTTTGCGAGTCGATACCAATTTGCGGAATTAAGAAGCTCCACAAGATTGGCTGCCACAAACGACTCATCCCGTCGGAGGCTATTTGGTGCAGCACAGAATTTTACATCTGCATAATCTATTGTTGGTGTCGCTCTAGTCGCACGCCTTAACCTGGATCGCAGCGCAGCGCCCTGCCACGTGGGTGGACCCTCTTGGCTCAGCGTTTCAAAAGCCGGAAGCTGCGCCATCCGACTAGTAAACCCCACGCAGCAGGACACCTTGTAGCTTCCGTGACTCACTTTAGTTAGCCACAGACTCCGCAGATGGTCACATTAAAAAGGGCCGACTTCGGCAGGGTCATTTCCTCGAAGTCTACACCTTCCATAACCTCGAAGATGCTCCATCAATCAGCTGATCAAGGGCGCGCTGCGCATCATCAATCAAGCCGTCAGTGGAATTGTTCACGAGAATTTTCTTTCGTCTATATTTTTGAAGCGGGAAGCTTCGAGAAAATGCTAACATGCGCCTTTAAAATTATCTGAGTATTGAAAAAATTTAACACAACAATGGGGGCAACCCGGTCACTATAAGCCAATTCGACCAGCCACGTTAACTTGGTCAATTGGTTTCGAGCCTTGCCCTCCGTGGGAGCATTTTTGCGGTGTGTCAAAATTTAACTTCCACGACTCATCGCAGCGGTTCTCTCCTCTGCCTCGCCGGTAAGGGGGCCCTTTTCCGTTGAGTGCACCCCACTGGGTCACGGCGTGTAACTGACCCAAGCTATACGACGGAAGCTTTGAGTTAGTGCGCTCTCTGGTGTCGACCCCGGAAGGATCCGTGTGGTCAGGCGGTCTAGTATGACCGGTCCAAGCCGCCTCATTCCGCGCGTTCTATAGCCTTACTGACACTGCAAGACAGGGGAATTGCCCTCTTGAAGCAGCGCTATTGACGGATGAGCGGGCTGAGGCCCTCGGAGCGCTTCACGGCGTCGGTGATGCCGGTGAGGGCGAGCCAGTTGGCGAGCATGCGATGCCCGCCTTGGGTGAGGACGGCCTCGGGATGGAATTGGACGCCCCACAGGGGCTTGGTGCGGTGCTCGACAGCCATGACGATCCCGCCGGCAGTGCGAGCATTGGCGCGCAGCTGCTCGGGAACCTCGCTGGTCAGGGCGAGGGAGTGATAGCGGGTGACCTCGAGCGGGCTGGGCAGGCCCGCAAAGATTCCGGTGCCGTCGTGAATAATCGAGGAGACCTTGCCGTGCATGAGCTCCGGGGCCCGGTCGATGCGCCCGCCGTGGCATTCGGCGAGGCCCTGGTGGCCCAGGCACACCCCGAGCATGGGAACACTGTGTTCTTCGCATTCGGCAATGATCCGAGGGCTGTCCCCGGCCCGGCAAGGCTCCCCTGGCCCGGGCGAGATGAGCACGCCGGTGTAGTCGGTGGCATGCACGCCATCGAGGTCATCATTGCGCTTGACCTGGGTGGTGGCGCCCAGCTGACGGAGGTAGTCGACGATCGTGTAGACGAAGGAGTCGTAGTTGTCGACGACGAGGATCATTCGCCCACCGTCGAATCAAACAGCGGCACGTTCTGGGCCACCCAGGGATAGACCCAGGTGAACAGGGCGTAGACGATGGCGAGGATGAGGATGAGGGCCTCGATCACCTTCAACCAGGTGGGGCCGGGCAGGGCCCTAAAGATCGACGCGTACATCAGAGCAGCTCCTTCGGGGTGCCCGACTCCGTGGGCATCCAATAATCAAACTCGGCATAGGTGATCCACCGCTGATTGGACACGAACGGGGGATGACAGGTGGTGAGCGTCAGCAGGTACTTATCCGGGGTTGCCGTCGGATCACCGGGCACCGCAGCCACCGCGGCCGTATAACTCGGATCCACGATGTCGTGGGAGGTGACCCGGTAGATGTACCAGTAGTCCTTGGTTTCGATGATGAGGGGGTCGCCCTCTTGAAGATCGGGCTGATTCTTCAGCGGGGCGCCGTAGGTTTGCCGGTGTCCGGCCATCGCCATATTCCCCAGCTCGCCCGGCAGCGCCGAATCCGGATAGTGGCCGAGGCTGCCCTTGTCGAGCACAGTGGCCAGATCAACGCCCTCGGCGATGGCGACCTCGTAGTCATCGCCAAAGCGTGGGATATGCATAACGCCCCACGGAGTGTTGGTGTTGACGGAGCCCTTGATGGCATCCGCGTCAAGGGAGGGAGGCGGTCCTTCGCCTCGCGTACCCTCTTCGCTCGGCGGCGGGGTCTCGGTTTCGGAGCGGAAACTGGCAACGAGCTCGCGCTGCTCCTGGTGGGCGCCAATGTCGGTCCACCACACCTGCCAGACGATGAACAGGGCGAGGACCAGGCCAATGGTGATGAGGAGTTCACCAATGACGCCGAGGATGCGCAGGCCGAGCGAGGGCTTGCGGACCGGGGGATGTACGTGCCTTCCCACACCTACCCCTTTCACCAATCGGGTTGCGGGCTCTTACCCGCTAAGATTAAACCAAACATCGTACATGGAGGGAAACATGCCCGAATCAAAGCGGCGCAAGGCTGCCGTTGAGAAGCGTAAGTACCAGCGCGAAAGGGAGATGAAGGCCGAACGCACCCCGGCCACCTCACCGAGCTGGTGGGCACCCGTCATGGTGGGCCTCATGATTCTTGGTCTCATCATCGTTGTCACCGCCTATGTCTCCCACGGATCGCTGCCGATTCCCTTCCCCAACCCGAACTACAATCTCTTCCTCGGGTTTGGCGTCATGATCTGCGGCTTCCTCATGACTATGGGCTGGAAGTAGCCATGCCGTTCGCCGGCTTCGCACGCGGGCACATCAGCCCGACCACGCGTGTGAAGCTGGCACCGGCCACCGCACTCGTGCCCGCCACCGGCCCGCTTCCCGAGCGCTGCGTGGACGGTCGCGGGCCCGTGATCGGCTCCCTGGGCGCCAGCCCCTGTCTGCCGGGAGCCTTCCTCGCCCCCACCCTCGCGCTCGCTGATGGTGAGGCGGCGAAGGACACCGAGACTCTCGTCGGCACGACCCGCCGCTCCGGCGAAGCGGATATGCGCGGGGCGGCCACCCGCCTGGTGGAGATCATGCGTGCCGATGGCTTCCAGCCGCGCGTGCACACCGGGCCGACACCGGGAGGTGGTTGTGGGGCAGTTGATGCCCTGCCCGACATTCTTGCCCTCACCCACGAGCCCGGGATTTTTCCCGCCGCCGGCGCGCTTGGCCTACCCGAGCCCACCCCCGTCACCCACACCGGGGCCGCCACCTTCCTTTACGAGCTCGTCGAGGAGCAGGCCTTGGCCGGCCGCCACGCCGAGTCCTTCATCGTCATCAACCGCGCCCCCGGCATGACGGTGGACCGCACCGCCCTCCCGTGCGCCGTTTTCTGGGTTGATGCGTGGGCACTAGACACGACGGCGGACTAT
>JAUNVM010000003.1:55999-109523 GCA_030537635.1 Flaviflexus sp.
CCGATGGTAAATCCGGTTTCATCCTCGGTGAGAGGCTCGAGGGTATCGATCTGGTTTTGCAGCTGGGATGGCGGCATGAAGTGATTCTTGCGGGCCTCGATCCGCTCCTGGTTGAGATCCCGGGGCGGATCGACGTGCACGAAGATGACTCGCCCTTCGGCGCCGCGCAAAATATCGCGGTAGGCGTGCTTGAGTGCGGAACAGGCGACAACGGTGGAATGGCCAGCCTTGGCCTCGGACGTCATCCACCGCTGAATCGAATCCAACCAGGGAGCCCGGTCCTCGTCATTAAGCGGATGACCGGCATGCATCTTGTCTCGGTTAGCCTGGCTGTGGAACTCATCGCCCTCGGCGAATCTCAGACCGAGCCGGGCGGCCAAAAGCGCCGCCAGCGTCGTCTTTCCACAGCCCGAGATTCCCATGCACACCACGTGCCTCGGGGTCGAGGACACCGGAAACGACGAAATATCTGGCAGTTCTGATTCACTCATAGCGTCTTTGCTCCTCATGCTTTCCGCCAGCCGGAAAGGTAGCACCATTGTACGTTGGGGTCGATCTTTCTGCCAAGTCGCGCCTGTTCGCCGGAATACCCGTCCCCAACATCGGTCGCCGAAACGCGCCGCGATGAGGCACGGAAGAAAAGGAGCCGACGCATCGGAGCCGCCCGGTCACGCAGCCTGGGCGCGGGCTGTGCGGTTTAGAGCTCTTCGAAGAAGGGGCCGCGGGCGGCAAGCTCGGCGCGGTAGGCCTGCCGCCAGGTGGAGAAGGGCACCCGGGAGAGGTGATCGTTGGTGAAGCGCAGATCGGAGGAGATTTCGGTGCGGCAGAACTCCGGGATCTCGAGATCAACCACGGGCCCGGTCCGCTCGCATTCGGCAATGATGAGACCGGCATTTTCCCCACCGAATTCATCGATTTCCCAGCCGTCTTGACCCAGCCACACCGAATAGCGGTTCTTCGCGATGATTCTCGGGCATCGCTGCAGAATCGACATGGCAACCGACTGGTCGAGGACGTGATCGAATTCGTAGCGTTCGGCGCTCACGGGCGGGGACTTCACGGTGATCCAGGCTCCGGTCACCTTGTCGGTCACCTCGGCAAGCAGCTTGCGTTCGTAGGCGCCGAAACGGTCGATGCTCGGATCAAAGCCGGTGAGGTCGGCCCGGTAGTCCGGCACCCGCACCCGCACCCGGATCGCGTAGCCTTCCTCGGCGAAGACATATCCCTGGAGGATGAGGGCACAGGGCGCATCATCAGTGAGCTCGGTGGGCAGCTCATCAACGTAGAACTTGCGCTCGAACTCAAACATTTCGTCAATTGAATCCACGTCCACGTTCCCATTTTCTCACAGGTGACGGTGCGCTTTGTCTCGCCGCACGGTCCCTGGGACGTGGGACAGGTGGACCGCCGGAGGGTTCGTGGCACCATGGAGTAATGCGTGTTCCTACCGGATTAGATGTCGACGAGGCTGCGGAGTGCATTGGCACCACCGTTCGCACCACTCCCCTGGAGACGAGCGAGCGGCTCTCCGCCATTGCCGGCGTTGACGTGCTGCTCAAACGCGAGGACCTGCAGGTCGGTCGCTCCTATAAGGTGCGCGGGGCCTACAACCTCATTTCCAATCTCTCCGATGATCAGCGGGCCGCCGGGGTGGTGTGCGCCTCGGCCGGCAATCACGCTCAGGGCGTCGCCTTTGCCTGCCGCGAGCTCAAGATTCACGGCAAGGTCTTTCTTCCGTCGACCACGCCCCGTCAAAAGCGCCGCCGCATCCAAGACATCGGCGGGGGCTGGATTGAGCAGATCTACGCCGGAACAACATTCGATGAGGCGGCCGCCGCCTCCCGGGAGTATTCCGAGGAGCACGGCGCCACCTACGTTCACCCCTTCGACGATCCGCTGACCATTGCCGGGCAGGGAACGGTGGTGCGCGAGGTGATCCGCCAGGCCTACATTCGGCCCGCCCACGTCATTGTCCCGGTCGGCGGCGGTGGTCTGCTTGCCGGAACCGCCCTCTGGCTCAAGGAGCACTATCCGGCCACCCGACTCATCGGTGTCGAGCCCGCCGGCGCCGCCTCCATGCGGGCCGCTCTCGATCACGGTGGACCCCACCGCCTGACTAACGTCGACGGTTTCGTCGATGGTGCGGCAGTGGCCCGGGCCGGAGATAACACTTATCCGATCGTGGCCGAGCTCGTGGACGAGATCATCAGCGTCGACGAGGGCGCCGTGTGCACGGAAATGATGGAGCTCTACCAGATCGAGGGAATCATTGCCGAGCCGGCCGGGGCACTCGCCTCCACCGCGCTGGCCACCGGGGCGGTCAAGCCCGAGTCCGGGCCCGTGGTCTGCCTCGTGTCCGGCGGCAATAACGATATTTCCCGCTACGACGAGATTCTCGAGCGTTCCCTCGTCCACGAGGGACTGCGCCACTACTTCCTCGTCACCTTCCCCCAGGAACCGGGCGCGCTGCGCCACTTCCTCGACGAGGTGCTGTCCGAGGGAGAGGATATTGTGTTGTTTGAGTACACGAAGAAGAACAACCGTGAGACGGGTCCCGCGCTTGTGGGAATTGATATCGACAATCGCGAGCGCCTGGGCGGACTTCTCGAGAGAATGGAAGCATCGCCCCTGTCGATCGACAAGCTACAACCGGATAGTCCCATCTTTAGTTTCTTGCTCTAAGGAGAATCATGACCGAGCTTCCCACCTTCGAGGATGTTGCCGAGGCAGCCGCCCGCATCAATCCCCACATTCACAAGACCCGCATTGTCGGTTCTGGGATGCTGAACCGTTATCTCGGTGCCGAGATGATGTTCCTGTGCGAGAACCAGCAGCGGGGAGGCTCCTTTAAGACTCGCGGTGCTCTCAACTCCGTCATTGCCCGCTTCGACCGGGGAGAGATCTCCTCCGAGCACGGCATCCTCACCTACTCGGCGGGTAATCACGCCCAGGCTCTCGCGCTCGCCGCAAGCCAGATGCGGATCCCCCTCACCGTGCTCATGCCGACCGATGCGGCGCACGTCAAGGTGGAGATGACGAAGTCGTATGGCGTGACGGTCGAGTACTACGATCCGCAAACCGATGATCGCGAGGAGATTGCCCAGGCCATGGCGGCCGAGCGCAACCTGTCGATCATCCCGCCCTTCAACGACCGGGAGATCATTGCCGGCCAGGGCACCGCGGTGCGCGAGCTGCTCATGGAGGTGGGCCGGGTGGATGCCATCGTCCTGCCGGTGGGCGGCGGCGGCCTCATTGGTGGCTCCTCCCTCGTCTCCAAGGTGTTTTCCCCCGAGGCGCAGATTTGGGGCGTGGAGCCCGAGGGCGGGGATGATGCTCGCCAGTCCCTGGAGAAGGGCGAAATCGTCACCATCGACAATCCGGATACGGTGTGCGATGGGGTGCGCACCCGCCGCATCGGCGATCTCACCTTCGGCCTCATGCAGAAGAACGTCACCGGCATCACCACCGTTCCCGACTCCGATGTTTTCACCTGCATGAAGCTCGTGGCCGACCGCCTCAAGCTCATTGCCGAGCCGACCGGGGTGTTGGGCATGGCCGGGGCGATGAAGCTCATTGCCGATGGCACCCTGCCGCGCGGCTCCCGAATCGGCGTCATCCTGTCCGGCGGCAACGTCGACATGGACACCTTCGCCTCGTGCATCACCCAGGCCGATGATGCGGTCGAGCAGATGCAAAGGTATGGCCGGTGACCGGCGCTTCCAGCGGACAGCCCGCCGAGCAGGCGGCCGGCCAGCCAATCGGCGAACCGGCGGGGCAGCCAATGGGACACGGATCGGCGGAGCCGGCCGGCCGGGAGGCGACAACTTCTCGGCGCGGCCTCATCATCGCCGTGGTCATTCTCCTCATCGCGGTGATTGGCCTTGCCGTCGCCCTCGTCCTCACCCTCAACGACCGGGATAGTGCGCCCAATGCTGGGCCCACCCCGACGGTGGCAGCCCAGCCAACGGACGATCCGGCGGGCGAAACCGCTTCCGCCGAGCCGTCTGCCGGGACAGCCGAGCAAACACCCGAGGGCCCGCTCCAGTATCCCGACAGCATCGAGCCGCTCGCGGCCGAGCAGCACCGGGATGCGGATGACCCGTATGCCTTCGGTGATGTCGATGCCGACATTGTTATCGTCGAATACGCTGACTACCGCTGCGGATACTGCGCTCTGTGGGCCACGACGGTCAAGCCCGCCCTGGCCGAGCATATTGCTGATGGTCGGGTGCGCCTGGAGTTCCGGGACATGCCGGTGCTTGGCGAGGAGTCGGTGACCGCCGCGATTGCCGCCCGCGCCGCGGGTGAGCAGGGCAAGTTCGCCGAATATCAAGACGCGCTATTCTCGCGGACGGCCGAGGCCGCCACCACCGGCGGAGGTCATCCCTCCTTCGACGAGGACAGCCTCGTCGAGGTGGCCACCGAGGTTGGGGTTGCCGATCTTGCCGCATTCCGCGAAGCCCTGGGCAGCGAGGAGATTCGCTCCGACGTGCTCGCGCTGCGCGAGCACAATGCCGCGCTTGGAATCAGCGGAACTCCCTTCTTCATCATCTACGATGGCTTCCTGTCGGGCTTCTTGCCGGCCGAGCAGTTCGTTCCCCTGGTCGAGGATCAGGTGAGCAAGGCCCAGGCTGACGGGAAGGCCGGAATGGCGCTCTAAAGCGCCGCCGCCAGCAACCGCCAACCCGCAAAGGTCACCATGTCCCGTCGCCTCCGAAAGGCTTTTGCCCTTCGTACCGCCGCCCTTCTCGGATGGACCATTCGTTTCGATCCGACGCCGGACCGCACCCTCGTCATCGGTGCCCCGCACACCTCGAACTTTGACGCTTTCGCCATGATCCTCACCATGTGGTCGAGGGAGCGAGACTTCAATTTCCTTGTCAAAGACTCGGTGATGAAGTATCCGGTACTCAAGCAGGCGGTTCACGCCCTCGGCGGCATCCCGGTCAATCGCCGTCAACATACCGGCCTCACCGCTCGGCTGGCCACGGCCGCCCGCGGCCGGGACAAGCTGGCCCTGTGCCTGACCCCGAAGGGTACCCGAGGTCGGCGCGAGTACTGGAAGTCTGGCTTTTATCGGATCGCCTACGAGACCGGCCTTCCAATCTCGCTGGGCTTCGTCGACCGAAACACGAAGACCTTCGGGGTGGGCCCCACCTTCACCCCCACCTGGGATATCGAGGCGGACATGGCAACCATCCGCGAGTTCTACGACGGCAAGATCGGCTACCGTCCCAACAACACCTGCGTGCCACGCCTGCGCGCCGAAGATGATCCGGATGCTGCCGCCTACCTGCTCCGCCCGGTTGAGGGTCAGCAGGAGGGGCGCACTTCCACTGCCGACTAATACCGCGTTGATAGGGCAGGGAACATTCCTCGGGTTGCCTCAGCAACCGTTTGTGCCCGATGTGGGCCTTATCCATAGCCCTCTTCCCCTTGGCCCCGCTCGTGACATCCCTTTTCCTGGGGATGCTCGCGGAAAGCTGTAGGCCTAGACGGCGGAGGTAAACTCGGTGACCTTGTCCTCGGGGCCGACAACCAGGGCGGTGTCTCCCTCGAGGATCTCGGTGTAGGGATCACCGAAAATCCATTCCCCGGTTTCTCGGCGCACGGCGATGATGCCGAGGCCGCGCCGACCCCGCAGATTGATCTCGCCGAGGCGGCGATCTTGCCAGGATTCGGGAACGGCCTTGGTGACGAGGGCGAAGCCTCCGGTGAGGGGAATGTAGTCGGTGAGCTGATCGAGGATGACGTGGGCGATTCTCGTGCCGGTCTCCTTCTCCGGGGAGATGACTCGCTGCACCCCCAGCTGGGTGAGGATCTGCTCGTGCGGATCAGAGATCGCTTTCGCCCAGATCTGCGGGACCCCAAACTTGATGAGCCAGGAGGTGACAAGAATGGAGGCCTGGAGGTCCGAGCCAACCGCGACCACCGCGTGGGAGAACTCGGGAACGCCGAGCTCACGCAGCGCTTCCTCCTTCGTCGCATCCGCCTGCACCACGTGGTAGAGCACATCGTGGCAGGACTGCACGAGGTCCATGTCAACGTCGATGCCGAGTACGTCCACCCCACCGTCTTGCAACTCGAGGGCGAGGGCCCGGCCGAATCGGCCAAGGCCGATGACGGCAACGGCGTCAATATCCTTTTTCTTTTTCTTAGCCAATGATCGGCCTTTCGACGGGGAGCTGATAGGGGCGGCGCCCGGTGCGCATGGCGAGGGCGGTGGCGAGGGAGACGGGGCCGATACGGCCGATGAACATGAGGACGCACAGGAGAAGCTGGGCGGCCCCGGGAAGGATGGGGGTGATGCCGGTGGAGAGTCCCACCGTGGAGAATGCGGATACCGATTCGAAGAGCACCTGCCCCAGCGGCATCTCCGTCATCGCCAGGATGATGAAGGCGCAGGTGGTGATGGCGCCGGCAGCGAGGGTGACAACGGTGATGACCTCCCGCTGCAGGGTTTGGGGTAGCTGGCGGCCGGCCACGGTCACCGCCTGGCGTCCGCGAATTTCCGCATAGGTCATGGCAACAATGACACCGAGGGTGGTGATCTTCAGGCCGCCGGCGGTGCCGGCCGGGCCGCCACCGATGAACATGAGGATGTCTTGGAGGGCCCACGAAGATTCCTGCATGCCGCCCACATCGATGCTGTTGAAGCCGGCGGTGCGGGTGACCACCGAGGCGAAGAAGGCATTGAGCCAGGCATCGCCCGCCCCCATCTTCCCCAGGGTGGCCGGATTATTGCGTTCCATGATGATGAGGCCGAGGGTGCCGACGGTGAGGAGGATGGCGGTGCCGCGCAGGACGAGATGGGTGCCCACATTCCACACCTTCGGCCGGCGGAACTCCCGCAGCAGCTGGACAATGACGGGAAAGCCGAGGCCGCCGAGGATGACGGGAATGGCGACCATGAGCAGGATGAGGGGATCGTGGGCCGCCCACATGAGATTATCCGACTGAAGGGCAAATCCGGCATTGTTGAAGGCGCTGATCGCCGTGAAGGTGCCCTCCCCTATCGCGTGCGGAATCGAATAGCCGTAATGGCTCCACAGCCGCCAGGTGAGGCCGAGGGCGGTTACGGCCTCAATGGTGAGGGAGATGACGAGAATGTTGGCAACAATCCGGGTCGTCTGGGCGAGATTCGTTCCGGTGGCGGTGGAGATGGTGAACCGGGCCGACAGGTTGAAGCGGTGGAAGATCATCCGGCCCATGACCGTCACCACGGTCATGACCCCCAGCCCGCCCAGGGCGATAAGGATGCCGAGAACAATCTTGCCGAACAGCGACCAGTACACGGCCGTATCAACCACGATGAGGCCGGTGACGCACACCGCCGAGGTTGCCGTGAACAGAGCGGTGAGAATGGGGGCACCACCGAGCGGGCCGCGCCCACCGGCTGCCGAAGCCGGAAACTGGCCTCCCACCGGATCGGCCACCGCGAACGGCATCATGAGCAGCAGCGTGCCGATGATGATGACCGCGAGAAAGCCCCCGGCAATGAGTTGGCCGGGCGATAAGCGGGCGAGGCGATCATGCCACGAGATAGCTCGATTATGTGAAGCTGTCATCACCCTCCTCCCGGCGAATAGTCCAAGACTAGTCCCTTGCGAGCTCCGCTGCGAGGGAGATGAGGGTGCGCAAATGTTCCATTCTGCTCGTTCTCAGCTCATAGACCCCGTGTCCGACCGGGCGCAGCCACCCTTCATCCTGCAAGATCCGCAGGTGGTGGTAGACCTGTCCGGAGGTACCCAGGCTGAGATCCTCGATCAGTCCGGTCACGGACACCGGCCCAACGAGAGCCTCCCGGCACATGGCCATGCGCACCGGGTGGCCGAGGGAGAAGAGAACGGCCGCCAGCGCCTCGCTCTCCACGTCCTCGACGTCCCGGGGCTCGGGCGCCTCGCTGAGCGCGGGCGTCCTCCCGGTGAGCCGGGCCACGTCATCGATTTTGCGCCCCAGGCGTTTCTCGGCACGCTCGATGCGGGCGAGGATCTCCTCGGTTTTCGTCCGGGCCGGCTTCTTGCCACTTTTCTTTCCCACGCCTTCAGTATGGCGCACGGGGCCGGTCGGAGCACGCCGGGCCCACGATTCGGGCCGCTACTTCGCCGCGAGGGCGCGAGCGTTGACCTCGTGCATGCGCTCCAGCAGCTTCGGGCCATCCACCCCCAGCCCGTCGTGGTGGTAGTCGTTGGTGAGGATGGGCTGGGCGCCCCGGATCTGAGCCGCGGTGGCAAGGGAGAGGTCGGCGGGCACGAACATGTCGTCCCAGTAGACCCAGGCGGCAGTGGGCACCTCGTTCTCGGCGAGCACCTCGGGCCGGTAGAGAGAGGCGAAGTCGGCGCGGCTGGCGAGGATGTTGGCGGCCTCGGCCATGGGCGCGAGGGCCGGATCATCGGTTATCTGCCACGGGAAGACGTGCTCTCCACTCATGCGGAAGGAAGCCCCCGCATCACGCGCCTCCCGTTCCGTCGCATAGGGGCTGGCCGGGGTGCCGGGAATGGCGAACTGGGGAAATTCTTCGCGGATCCGGTGGGCGGCCCAGTTGGTGGCCCCGGGGGCGGTGCCGGCGTAAATCGTCTCGTGCATGATCCCGTACATGGGGTTGGTGCGGTAGGACAGGGCGGCCTCCACCTGGGTGAGGAAGCGGTCAGAGAGGCGGCGCTCCCCGGTGAGGCGAAGGTAGGGATCCTCGGTGAGGAAGTGGAGGTGGGCGGGGCCGGTGGAGCGGCCGAGGTCGATGCCGAGCATGCGCAGGCGGCGCGGGGTGAGCCGCTCCCCGCCGGGCAGGTATTCCTCGTGGGTGTCCACGTGCACGGCAAGATCCCACAGCCGCTCCTGCATCCGCGGGAAGGGATCGAGGGCGGCGTGCCGCTCCTCGAGCTTGCGCCACGTGCGCCGATAGGTTTCCTCGGCGTGCTCACTCACGGAGGGCAGGCCCGCGGTGATCATGACGGAGGCGAGGCCCTCGGGGGCAAGGGACAGGTAGCTCGTGTTGATGAATCCGCCATAGGACTGGCCAAGCACGTGCCAGGGGGTATCTCCCTGGAGTTCGCGCCGCAATTCCTCCGCGTCGGCCACCATGGCATCGGCCCTGAAGCAGGCGAGGAAGTCGGCCTGGGCAGCGGGCTCGCCGCGCTCGAGAACCACCGTGGCCTCAAGCGGGTGGGAGGAGCCGGTGCCTCGCTCATCGAGGAGGACGAGACGGTAGTGGTCGAGAGCCCAGTTGATCCAGCCGCCGATGCGGGCGGGGCGGGGTGCCGGAGAGCCGGGGCCGCCCTGGAAGTAGACGAGGCGGGGGCATTCCTCCTTGCCATCGCGAACGATTTCACGGGCAAAAATCTCGATGTCTCCGGGCAGCTTTCCGCTCCGGTCCAGGGCCACGACCAGGGACATGTCCGTAATCGTGTGATTGTCCATCCGGTAAGATTCTGTGTGACGCATGATCCCATCGTGCCCCCCAGGGGCGGGGTACGCAACGCACGAAGGAGCGACATGACCCCGATGATCACTCTCAACGACTCCATCAGGATTCCCCAGCTCGGATTGGGCGTGTGGGAGATCCCCGCCGACGAGACCGAGCGGGCGGTGAGCGAGGCCCTCGAGGTGGGGTATCGACACATCGATACCGCCGCCGTCTACGGCAACGAGGAAGGGGTCGGCCGGGCCATCAACAACTCCGGTATCGAGCGTGACGACATTTTCCTCACCACGAAGCTGTGGAATAAGGAGCAGGGCTACGACAAGACGATCTCCGCCTGCGAGGACTCCTTGGAGCGCCTTGGCCAGGAGTTCATCGACCTCTACCTCATCCACTGGCCGTGCCCCGACTTCGATCTCTACCTTGACACCTGGCGGGCCATGGAAAAGCTCCGCTCGGAGGGCCTTGTCCGTTCCATCGGCGTGTCCAACTTCCTGCCCGAGCACATCGATCGGCTTCTCGCCAACTGCGAGCACGCCCCCTCCGTCAATCAGCTCGAGGTGCATCCGTCCTATCAGCAGCGCGAGGCCACCGAGGCTGCCACCGCCGCCGGGCTCGCCATCGAGGCCTACTCCCCGATCGGCCGCGGCGATGATCTGAGCCTCGAGCCGGTCACCCAGATTGCCGAGCGCACCGGGGCCACCCCGGCCCAGGTCATTCTCGGCTGGCACCTGGCCAAGGGCCACATTGTTATTCCCAAGACCGTAACCCGGGAGCGGATGGTGGAGAACCTGGCCGCCACCGAGGTGCGGCTTTCCGCGGAGGACATTGCCGCCATTGATGCTCTCGAGGCGGGCAATTGCAAGACCTCCCATCCGTCCGAGTTCCACGTGGTGTGACATGGCAATCCCCACAACGAAGCTTCCGCGCGGAGGCGAGATGCCACGCCTGGGCTTTGGCACCTACAAGATTGAGCCCGCCCGGGCCAAGGAGGCGGTGCTCGCAGCCCTCGAGGCCGGATATCGGCATATTGACACCGCCCAGATGTACGGCAATGAGGCAGAGGTGGGCGCCGCAATCGCCGAATCCGGCGTGCCGCGCTCGGAGATTTTCCTCACGACGAAGCTCAATAATCCGAACCATGAGCCGGCCGATGTTCAATCCTCTTTCGCGGCCTCGCTCGACCGGCTTGGCACCGACTACGTCGATCTCTTCCTCATTCACTGGCCGCTGCCCACGCGCTACGGCGGCAACATCGCCCTGCCCTGGCCCACCATGTGCGAACTGTATGAATCCGGGCAGGCCCGGGAGATCGGCCTGTCCAACTTCCTGGCCGAACATATCGAGGCAATTCTCCAGGTAGGCGGGGTGCGTCCGGCGGTCAACCAGATCGAAGCCCACCCCTATTTCCGCAATGATGAACTGCGCGCACAGAGCCACGAGCTCGGCCTGGTCACCCAGGCGTGGAGCCCGCTCGCGAGGGGCACCGTGCTCAACGAACCCATCATTTCCGACATCGCCCAGGACCGGGATGCAACGCCGGCTCAGGTGGTTCTTGCCTGGCACATTCAGCGGGGCGATACCGTCTTTCCGAAGAGCGTGACCCCGCAGCGGATCACCGAGAATCTCGGTATCTTTGATGTGCATCTCAAGAGCGAGGACATTGCCGCGATTGACCGACTCGATCGCGGGCCGGAGGGCCGACGCGGCTCCGATCCGGCAACGATGGATCGGCTCTGATAACCGAGGAGAGACCATGGATTTTGCCTACACGATCGCCGGATCTGAAGCGACCGGCGGCGCCGGCCTGCAAACCGATCTCAAGACCTTTCACGAGCTGGGAACCTACGGTCTTGGCACTATCACCTGCATCGTGTCCTTCGATCCGAAGAACAACTGGGCGCACCGCTTCGTGCCCGTCGATCCGCAGGTCATCGCGGATCAGATCGGGGTGGCTGTCGCCACTCACGATCTGCACACGGTGAAGATCGGTATGCTCGGCACCCCCACCACCATTGACACCGTGGCCACGGCCCTGAAGTCGAATGAGTGGCGAGACATCGTGGTCGATCCCGTTCTGATCTGCAAGGGCCAGGAGCCCGGTGCCGCGCTCGACACCGACACCGCGCTGCGGAAGAAGATCCTTCCCCTCGCCACGGTCGCCACCCCCAACAACTTCGAGGCCCGCACCCTCGCCGGCATGGACTCGCTCACCACCGTGGATGACCTTATCGAGGCCGCGAAGCGGATCAGTGAGCTCGGACCGAATGCCGTGGTGGTCAAGGGCGGTATGGACTTCCCGGGCGATGATGCTGTTGACGTCCTGTGGAATGGTGAGGCGCACGTGTTCACCGAGCCGAAGATTGGCCAGGAGCGAGTCTCCGGCGCGGGCTGCACCCTCGCCGCTGCAATCACCGCCCGGCTCGCGGCCGGTGCCGAGCTTCCGCAGGCCGTGGCCGACGCAAAGGCCCTCGTCACCCGCGCGATCCGCGGCCGGGTCGAGGCCAACACGCCGTTCGCCAGCGTGTGGCAAGGTGCCTCCCTCTAGCATTGCCGTTCTCGGCTGCCGGGTGACCCGGGGCCGACCTTCCGCCGCTCTCCGGCGCCGCCTCGATACGGCACTGGAGCAGCGGCGGATTGCTCGTTCTCGGGGCTTTGACCCTCTCCTCATCTGTCTGGGCGGCGGTCCCGGACCCCGTAGCGGGCCCGGCCCCGAGGCGGAGGTGATGGCACACTATCTGCGCTCACGCGGGGTGCCCTCCGACCAGATCATCATTGAGCCGTATTCGCGCACCACGGAGGAGAACATTCTTCATCTGCGCGCCATTCTCGCCCACCCCCACTATCCGCGGGCCTTCGCCGGTGTCAGCCCCGAGCTGGCCCCGGATCCTCGAGCCGGTGCCGCGGAACCTGATCCGCCGCTCCCGGTGGTCATCGTCACCTCGGCCACCCACCTGCCCCGCACCCTGCTCATGTGCCGGGCCCTCGGGCTGCGCCCCATCGGAATTCCCGCCCCGCCCGACGTGACGAAGCTACCCCTCGCCATCATCCGCGAGCTGGGCGCCATGGCGATCTGGGGAGCCAGGGCCGCTCGGCGTTATGTCGAGGTCCGCCGGCGCTGATTGCTCGGTGGGCACAGCCGCTCCAGCTCGCCAAAGCCGTAGTCGCTTTGCATGCGGGCAAAGATCCGTCCGCAGGCCTCCGCATCAGCATCCGCCCGGTGATGGGAGAACACCTCGCCGGGGAAATAGTAGTCGAATACCGTATCGAGGCTCATCTTCCCCACCCGCCCGGCGAGCAGGCGCCGAGCCAGCCGCAGGGTGCACATCCGCTTATTGGCGAGCAGCGGACCACCGTAAAGATCGGTCAGTCCGTTGAGCACCGAGCCATCAAATCCCATGTTGTGGGCGACGAGGGGGCGCGCGCCGATAAAGTCGACGATTTCGCCCGCCACCTCATCCCAGGTCGGGGCCGCCCTCGTGGCCAGGGAGGAGATGCCATGGACCCCAATATTGCGCGGATTAAACCAATCGACCGCGGCGTGCGGGCGCAGCAGGGTCGAATAGCGGGCCTCGATCTCCCCGCGAGCATCGAAGGCGACGAGCCCGATCGAGCAGGCGGAGGCGCGCTTCTCATTAGCGGTCTCAAAGTCGATGGCAACCCAGGGTTCCATACGGTCCTTCCTTAGCCGCGGAGTCTAGAAGTCGGCGGTCTGCTTGAACCGAGCGTAGTGGCCCTGGAAGGTGAGCATGACCGAGCCGACCGGTCCGGCGCGATGCTTGCCGATGATGACCTCACCTTCGCCGGTGGGCTGCTCATCCTTCGAGCGGTACATGTCCTCGCGGTGCAGGAGGATGACGACGTCGGCATCCTGCTCCAGCGAGCCGGATTCGCGCAGGTCGGAGACCATGGGCTTCTTCGTCTCGCGCTTTTCCGAATCACGGTTGAGCTGGGCAACCGCAATAATCGGCACGTCGAGTTCCTTGGCTAGCAGCTTGATCGATCGGGAAAACTCCGAGACCTCCTGCTGGCGGGACTCCACCTTGCGCGAGCCGGACGTGAGCAGCTGAAGGTAGTCAATGACGATGAGCTTGATATCGTGCTGCTGCTTGAGGCGCCGACACTTCGCGCGGATCTCCCCCATCGTCAGATTCGCCGAATCGTCGATGATGAGCGGGGCATCGGAGATTTTCCGATCGAGCGCTTCGAGGATCTTGCGCCAGTCAACCTCATCCATCTTTCCCTTGATCATGCGGTCGAGAAAGACGCTGGACTCGGCTGCGAGCACGCGCATCGACAGCTCAATCCGGTTCATTTCCAGGGAGAAGTAGACGGCCGCCTGACCGTCCCGAATCGCGGCGGCCCGGCACACATCCATGGCGAATGTGGACTTGCCGGCGCCGGGGCGGGCCGCGACGATAATCATCTGTCCGCCGCGCAGACCGTTGAGGATGTCGTCGACGTCCTTGAATCCCGTCGATACGCCGTCGAGCGTTCCCTTCAGCTTCTCGTTGTTTTGGAGGGTGATGACGAGGTCATTGACGATGTTGGCCATCGCCGCCGAGTCTCGGGACTCATCCTTGTCGGTAATCGAGTAGACCTCCGCCTGCGCCATGTCGATGAGCTGCTCGACCTCCGCGCCGTCGGTGGAGTATCCGAGCTGGGCGATCCTTGTTCCCGCCTCCACGAGGCTGCGCAGCTGCGCCTGCTCGCGGACAATGCGAGCATAGTGCGGGGCGCTCACCGCGAGGGGCACCGTGTTGGCAAGCGTATGCAGATAGGTGAGCCCACCGATCCGTTCGTCCTCGCCACGCCGGCGCAGCTCGGCGCCGATCGTCACCGCATCCACCGGTTCGCCCTGACCGAAGTTCTCCATGATCGCCGAGTAAATGAGCGCGTGGGAGGGCCGGTAGAAATCCTCGGGCTTTAAAATCTCAGATACCTCGGCCACCGCATCCTTCGACAGGAGCATGCCGCCAAGAACCGACATCTCCGCCTCGATATTCTGGGGCGGAACCCGCCCGAAGGCCTCGTCTTGTTCAGCCATCGTCACCCTTTCGTCCTCCCGATCATCCCACAGCAGGCCTGAGCATATCCTGTGGATAACGTGGGTACTTCACGTGGAAACACGCCGTGCAGCACGTGGAAGACATGTGGAAGAAGCCCGTGTTTATCCACAGATGTGGATGAGCTTGTGGATATCTCATTTGTCAAGCGGCGAAAACCCTGCTCTCTTCTCCCCAAGGTTATCCACGACTGTGGATAAGTCAATTCTCTCCGACGTTGGCAACACTCCCGGTGGGGGGTAGGGTTCAAGTTGGGGTTCAGATTTAAGGTTGTCCCGTGAGTTCTCATTCCCTCGACCGCCAGATTCTCCAGATCGCGGTTCCCACGCTGGCGACGCTGCTCGCCCAGCCGCTTCTTGTCCTCGTCGACTCGGCCCTGGTGGGCCGGCTCGGAACGGTGGAGCTGGCCGGGTTGTCCCTCGCCTCCACGATTCTCATGACGATCGTCGGGGTGTGCATCTTCCTCTCCTATGCCACGACGGCCGCCACCGCCCGCTACTTCGGTGCGGAAAAGCCCACTCGGGCCATGTCCCTCGGGCTCGATGGTCTGTGGCTGGGGGCGGGGCTTGGCGTTCTGCTCGGTCTCATTCTCGCCCTCGGTGGAGACACGATTATCGGGTGGTTCGGCCCGGAGGCGGCCGTGGCCGCGGAGGCCCGGGGTTATCTACTCGCCTCCTGCTGGGGCCTGCCCGGCATGCTCATCGTGCTCGCCGCCACCGGAACCCTGCGCGGCATGCTCGACGCCACGACGCCGCTCAAGGTGACAACGGTGGGAGCCTTGGCTAATATTCCGCTGTCCTATCTGCTCATTTATCCGGCTGGCTTTGGCACCGCCGGGGCTGGCTTGGGTACCGCCACCGCGGAGACCGGAATGGGAATTGCTCTCGCCTGGTTCATCGCCCGACAGGCTCGACATCACGGGGTTTCCCTCCTCCCCTCGGGGGCTGGCGTGCTGTACTCGCTCACCGAATCGGTGCCGCTCATCATCCGTACCCTGTGCCTGCGGGTAGGAATCATTGCCACGGTGGCGGCCGCAACCGCGCTCGGCACCAATGCGCTCGCCGCCCACCAGATCGTCAATGCGACGTGGAACTTCTCGGCGAACTTTCTCGACTCCCTTGCCATCGCCGCCCAGGCTCTTATCGGCCAGGCCTCCGGGCGCGGCAGCATCGACCAGGTGCACACGATCTTGCGTCGCTGCCTGGTCTGGGGAGCTGGGGTGGGCGCGGGCCTCGGCATTGTCCTGGCCGCCGCCGCCCCGGTCATCTCCATCATCATGACATCGGGCGGGGAGGTTCGTTCCTGGGCCACCCTCGGCCTGTGGGTGTGCGCCTCCAGCCTTCCGGTGGCCGCGCTCGCCTACATGCTCGACGGTGTGCTCATTGGCGCTGGAGACACCCGATATCTTGCGTGGATGATGCTCGCCTCGCTCCTCATCTACCTTCCCGTGCCCCTCCTTTTGCTCGGCCCCTGGCAGGAACTCGGCAAACTCGGTTTCGCGATTCTGTGGATCGGTTACGGCTGGATTTTCATGCTGGCTCGCGCCCTCCCCCTCTATCTGCGAACTCGCACAGACCAGTGGATCGTCATCGGAGAGAGCAGATAACACTCTTCCTGCACATCCACAACCTTGTACACAGCTGTGGATAGTTCTCTAGGTTATCCACAGAATCTTTCCCCATGTGGATAATTACATCGATGTCATTTCCCGTCATGATGCCCTTTCTGGAAATAGCTGATGATGCAAATATCCCCAACTGTGGATAAGTCTGGGGATATCTAGTCGACCGGAGAGTGACCACGAGAAAAGTCACTCCGACGGCCACGGTCCGACGTGGGCTCTTTGTCCGCTTCCAGCAATCGGTATCGAGACGTTCAATGCGTCCAAGCCGCAGGAGATGACTGACCGGGATCTGCGCGGCACCGATGGACGAAGAAGAGCGGGTCGGCCCGGCCGCTACGGCAGCCGAGAGCAACGCGGGCGGTCCCTCACCAGGACCGGCTGAGCGAGGATGTAGGGCTAGTACGGAAGGGCGAGATGCCAGCCGGCATAACCCAGGGCGGCGGTCAGCGCGAGACCGGCGAGGATCGCGAGCGCCTTACGTCGTCCACAGAGGAAGTACAGGCCGGTGAGAATCATGCCGACAGCGAGGCCGCCAAGGTGGGATTGCCAGGAGATTGACCTGGCGAACATCGTGTTTCCCAGGTTGGCCAAGAGGAGGATGATGAGGAGAACGAAGGTGGATCTTGATTGGTGGCGCCCGAAGACAATGAGGGCACCAAATAGGCCGAAGGCCGCTCCGGAGGCGCCCACCACCGGGGTGATCCAGTCGGGATGATAGGGGCTGGCAAAGGCGAGGACGGCCACATTGCCGCCGAGGGCCGAGGCGAGAAGCAGCAGACCATATCTTGCGGGCCCGAGGATGGGCTCGAGGGCCAGTCCTAGGACGATGAGGCTCCAGGAGTTGAGGAAGATGTGGCTGAGATCGGCGTGCAGGAAGGCCGAGGTGAGGAACCGGTAGGGCTCTGCTCGTGCGAGGGCGGGAATAAAGCAGAAGTCGGCCAGCATCGGCTGGTAGATGAAGCCGAGCAGATAGACAAGGACGCAGGCGCCCACGAAACCGATCGTCACGGTGGGGCGCCTGCGCCGAGAGAGCGCCGCGTTCACAGCGGCATTCCCATGGTCATTCGTTGATGGTGATGGACTTGATGACGACGTCCTCGAGCGGACGGTCCTGGGCGTTGGTGTCCACGGCAGCGATCTCGTCGACCACCTTCTTCGAGTCCTCATCCTCCACGCGACCGAAGATCGTGTGCTTCCCCTGCAGCCAGGTGGTGGGAGCGACGGTGATGAAGAACTGGGAGCCGTTGGTGCCCCGCCCCATCCGCTTGCCGGCATTCGCCATGGCGAGGATGTAGGGCTCGGTGAAGGAGAGCTCCGGGTGGATCTCGTCATCGAAGTTGTAGCCGGGCCCGCCGGTGCCGGTGCCGAGCGGGTCGCCGCCCTGGATCATGAAGCCCGGGATGATGCGGTGAAAGACCACGCCATCGTACAGCGGCTCGGTGGTGCGCTCGCCGGTGCGCGGATCGGTCCACTCCCGGTCGCCGCGTGCAAGCTCAACGAAGTTCTTCACCGTGATCGGCGCGTGCTCGGGGAACAGGTCGACGGTAATGTCGCCGTGATTCGTATGCAAAGTTGCTTCCATGGCTCTATCCTCCCACGTCCGCCCCTCATCCTGCATCCCCTTAGCTCCTCGGGGCGTTCCTTGCGCCATGGGCGATATTTTCTTCGATCCGCAAACATTGGTGTCACACATCCGGAACAATGATGAACGATAGACTGTCTCTTGAGGCGCATGCCCAAGAACGATCATGGAGGTCACATATGTTCGGTAAGAAGAAGAAGGCACCGAAGCTCGCTAAGGAGCAGGGAGAAGAGCTCGGCGATCTGCTGTCGCGCCATTTCTCCGAATGGTCGAGCCTCATCGGTAACCGCACGGCCGATCTGAGCAAGGATGCGAAGAAGGCCGCCAAGAAGGCGTCGAAGGAGGCCAGCTCCTACACGACCATGGCCGAGGCCAAGGCCCGCAAGTACGCCAAGGCCGGTAAGCAGTGGGCCGAGCCCCGCCTGGATAAGGCGAAGGACACCATCTCCGATCTCAGCGACGATGCTCAGGATAAGTGGGAGAAGGACCTCCTCCCGCGTCTCCAGGCCGCGATTGAGGCCGCCCGCGAGGAGTCGGAGTCCAATGCCGATCTCAAGACGAAGGCTCAGAATATCGCCGACCGCACCTCGAAGGCGCTGACCACCGATCCGCAGGCGGAAAAGCGGGGCAAGGCCGGGCGCGCGCTCGGCTGGCTCCTCGTGGGTGCCGCCACCGCCGGCATCGGCTACCTCATCTGGAAGCGTAACCAGCCGGTCGAGGATCCGTGGGCCGAGGCCTACTGGGAGGACATTGCCGCCGAAGACGCCGCTGCCAAGCAGCGCAACGTTGTCCCGGGCGCCAAGAAGGACGTTGAGGTTGCCGAGGACGCTCCTTCCGTTCCGGAGGAGGTTGTTGAGCAGCGGGCCAAGGACGCCGTTGTCGAGCCCAAGGTGGATACCCCCAAGCTCGATGAGGATCGGGCGGCCAAGGAGGCCGGCCTCGAGGGCGAATCCAAGTAGCCCCTCCCCTTCTCATCCCTTCGGTGGCCCGGCAATGCCGGGCCACCGCTCTCTTCGCCTGCCTTACCAAACCACCCCGTAGGCAAAATCCGCAAGCCCTTACCCGCCGAACCACATCGTGGTAGATTATACTAATCAATCCCGGGAATAAGGGAGTGACCATGAAGATCTTGGGAATCAGGTTCGTCACCAACCCGGCCGGCGCTCGCTCGTTTTATGCGGCGCTTGGCCTGGAGCTTCCCCGGGGCGCTGAGGATGCTCATTGGCAGGAGCTGAGGGCCGATGGCGGGATCTTCGCCCTGCACGGAATCCGTGAGGGAGACGGTGAGCATCCCCCATTCAAGCTGTGCCTGAAGAGCGACGAGCCTCTCGAGCAGGTCCAGGGCCGCCTCACCGAGGCAGGCTTCGATCCCGGCATTATCACCGATGAGGACTTCGGGCGGGCGATGCGGGTGCGCGATCCCGAAGGCCTGGAGATCCAGATTGACGAGGGCTAGTCACTGACGTCGATGATCGCCTTGGCGCCGCGTTCGGCCTCGCTCATGATGTGGTTGACGGCAACGTAGTGCCCGGCCTCGGGGAAGGTGAGCTCAACAAAGCCACCCTCAGCGGGCAGGAGTCCGAGGGCTTGTGAGCCGCCGGAAAGCTCGTTATCCGGCTTCAGCTGGTAGGCGCCCTCCTTGAAGACCGTGTCGAACTGACCGCCAACAATGTGGAAGGACAGGGGCACGTTCGGCCCGGTGTCAATCACCCAGAAACGGACCCGCTCACCCACCTTCGCGGTGAGGGGATAGTGGACGTATTGGTTGGGGTATCCATTGAAGTGCACGGAGTCGTAGCGTCCCTCAGCCACCTTCTGAGCATCGGCAATCTCCCCGTCCGGTCCATAGTAGGACTCGCCTTGAATGAGAATGTAGGAGCGGTCCACCTCCGGTAGATTCTCCGGTTCGATGACCACGGCGCCGTACATGCCATTGGCAATATGCAAGCTCATCGGTGCTGTCGAGCAGTGGTACATCCAAACACCTGAGCGCTCGGCGGTAAAGGTGTAGGTAAGTTCCTCGCCCGGCTCAATCGTGCGCATGGGCTCGTCGGGGGCCAGCGCACCGGCGTGGAAGTCGATCGAGTGGCCCATTGTTCCATCGTTGATCAGGGTGACGACAAAAGTGTCACCAACCCGCCCGTGAAGAACCGGTCCCGGGGCGGTATCACCGAACATCCACAGCCGCTGCGTGAGCCCCGGCGCGGCCTCCACCTCCATCTCGCTCACCTTGAGTGTCACCTCGTGGGTGGTGGGCCCATTGTCGGGAAGCGGCTCCAACACGGGATCGAAAAGGCGGCTCGGATCCATCTGTCCCGCCAGATCAAAATCGGGAGCGGGCCCGGCGGTCCCATGGTCGTGAGTCTCTTCGCCGACGCCGTCATCATCTTCCTCAGAGGCTGCGTCGGGGCCACCGAGGGCCCGAATGTGAAAGACCATGCCCATCTGCCGATGCCCGGCAATGGAGCACCAGCCTTCAACATCGGAGCCGATGATCCCAGCGTTCAATACCGCGCTCTCTCCCGGGGCGAGGCGATCGAGCTTCTGTCCCGTTTCCAGCACGAGATCGTGATTCTGGTCCCCGTCGTTGACCACGGTAATGTCCAGCTGATTGCCCACCGGCACCTCAACAAGGTCCGGAATGAAGCGCATTCCTTCAATAGTGACGGTGATGGCTGTCGTTTCTCCGGTGGCCGACACCTGCTCGGTTGTCTTTCCCCCGAGACCCGCACCCTGCGGATCGGCGAGAACGGCACCGCCAACAAGGAGCGTGACGAGACCGGCGGCCAGGAAGCCACCCGCCTTCGCCCGCACGGGACGGACCGTCCCCTCCTCGGTGATCATTGGCGGGGGCGCATTGTCCTGGGCCTCCCGGCTCACCGGCCGGATGCCACGGATGATCATGACGGCATTGAGAAGCGCTCCGATAAATGCGGCCAGCGACGTCACCACCATGATGAGGCTGGCATCAAACAGTAGGTAGAGCGCAAGCGACAGATTGATGAGGACGATGCGGAAGGTGGCCCAGGTGTCCACCCGGGCAATCCGCACCCGCAGGGCCTTCGGGCCCCCGCCCACCATGACCGGAAGCAGGTAGCCAAGAGAACCCATGAGCACCTGGGCGATGCCACCACCGAGGAGTGGGATGACGAGGACGCCGAGGCGGGACAGCGTTCCCGGACCATCCACCCACACCATGATGCCGAAGGCGGTGATGGAGGCAGCAAGCCACAGGGCACCGGCGGCCACCGACATTGCCGGGAAGGATCCCCCCGCCATCCGCCACGTCGTCTTGGTCAAGGGATACAGGGTGAGCACGGCAAACACCGTGAAGCCCAAGATTCCCGCAGCCATGACTCCCTCGCCAGCCGGCAGGGCGAGCGCACCCGCGGCCGCCACCACCGGCATGGCACACAGGAAGGGCGTGTAGCGGCGCGCCGCCCGCTCCGCGCCCGGGGGCAGCTGTGCGCGCAGGATCGTGGGCCACAGCGTGAGGAGGGTGGCGACGATGGGGAGGCCGACCCAACCGAGCACGTTGAGGCTCACGTGGGCACCGAGCAGGGCGATATGCCAGCGCCCGTCCACCCCGCTCGCCAGACCGAAACCGCACATGAGGCCGGGGATGAGGAGAACGGCGGAGAAGAGATACACCTGAACGGTGATCGTGAATCGCGCCGGCAGGGCCCGCTTCATGGCCCGCCACAGCCGCCAGGCATGCCCGGCAACCGCCCCCGACAGGAGGACAACGCCGGTGAGGGTCAACGGAGATATTCCGCTGAGAAAGCCGGCCGCGGTGGTGAGGATACCGGCGTTGAGGATGCCCAGCAGGATGGCCTCATCCCGCCGTCCTGCCGAGCGGATCCGCAAGATCGCCGCGGTAAAGTGCTCGGTCCAGATAAACAGGGCGTTGGTGACCGCGCCCAGGGTGAAGGTGTGGACCATGAGCCACCGGGCCTCAGTGATGAAGCGGTGGTTGAGAATGATCGCGCCGTCGGCAAGGAGATAGGCGATAACGATGGCTCCGGTCATAAGATGCCATCGTGACCTGGTCAGCGCCACCATTGCACAGCTACCTCCCATAACTTAGTCGACACGATGAGGCTACCAGTTCTATTTAGTGAAAAAGAAGGTCACAGCTCCAAGCGTAGATATGAGGAGGCCCAGAAAGAGCGATCAAGAATCGTGAGCTCGAAAGACAACAACGGCCGCCCCGGGGGCGGCCTCATGTGCTGTCGCGCAGAACTAAGGTGATGGTGGAGCTACGGGGACTCGAACCCCGAACCCCCTGCTTGCAAAGCAGGTGCGCTACCAATTGCGCCATAGCCCCTAGGCGGAAGGAACCGGGTCGGTCACTTCTTCCCACACGGCCTGATTCTGTCGGTCGGCCTGCACCTTGAGCCAGACGGCGTATCCCAGGCCGGCTCCGATGACGGTGAGAACAACTTTCTTCATCATGACTCCTTAGGAGTGGGCCTAGCTGGACTCGAACCAGCGACCTCTTCCTTATCAGGGAAGCGCTCTAACCGACTGAGCTATAGGCCCGTGTTGCCATGTCAGCCTATCGCACCGACTTTGGCAGTGCCAAAGCAGGTCCGCGTGAAACGCATGACACCGAGAATATCTCATGGCCGCCGGGAACGAATCAACCGACGGCCATGGACCTGCTGTTATTTTAGCGTGACTTTCGCTTAACGCCAAATCACTCGTCGGTGATGGTGATGTGAATGCCACCGACAAGCATGGCGATGAGATTGTATAGCAGAGCCATGATCATTCCGAGGAATGTCAGTAGCACGATATCCAGGACGGCGACGATGATCGCGAAGGACATGACACGGCCGAACTGCAGGTACTGCATGAGCTGCATGAGCTCCTCGGAGCCGAGGGTCTTGAGCAGCTCATCGAGCGACGAGAACACGTGCATCGAATCCAGCACATTCCACATGACGACGGTGGCAATGACGCCGATGATTCCCAGTCCCACCGACAGGAGGAAGGACACCTTGAGGGTGGACCACGGATCAATCTTCGAGATCGTCATGTGGGCGCGGCGGATGCCGCGGGGCTTGCTGCGCCGCTTGGGGGCCGGTGCGGCCTTCGTCTCGCTCGACAGGGCGGTCGGCTCGCTCATTCTTCGCTCTCCTCGCTGGATTCAGCTTCGTCTGAGGTAGACGCTACCTCAGCGGAGTCATCTTCGGCGACATGCTCGCCCTGGTCGGATCCACCGGCAGCGGGCTGTTCTCCCCCGGCCGCTTCAGCCTGTGCATCAGCGTTTTGCGCCGCCTCAGCGGCCGTCCCGGTTTCCTCATCGTTCTCCTCGTTCGGCTCCATGTTCCGGGCCACCGCGATGACGCGATCCCCAGCATCGGGCCGGACGAAGGTGACGCCTTGGGTGTTGCGCCCGGTGAGCGAGACCTCGCTGACACGGGAGCGAACAATCTTGCCGTTCTCCATGATGACGAGGACCTCGTCCTCGGGCTCGGTGATGAGGGCACCGACGAGATCGCCGCGATCCTCGACGAGATTGGCAACCTTGATGCCGAGGCCGCCGCGACCCTGGACGCGATACTCATCGACGCAGGTGCGCTTCGCGAAGCCGCCACAGGTGACAACGAAGACCTCGGAGTCCTCCCGCACCACATCCATGGCCAACAGGGAATCTCCGGAACGGAACTTCATGCCGGTGACACCACTCGTGGCTCGACCCATGGGTCGCAGTGCCTGATCGGTGGCGTGGAAACGCAGGGACTGGCCGTGCTTGGACACGAGGAGAATGTCATCGCCCTCGTTGGCCAGGCGGGCGGCCACCACCTGATCGGTGGAACCATCCACGTGCTCGCGCAGCTTAATGGCGATGAGGCCGCCGGTGCGCGGGGAGTTGTAGTCCTGCAGGCGGGTCTTCTTCACAAGACCATCGGCCGTGGCGAGCACGAGATAGTCCGCCTGATCGTAGTCCTTGAGGGTGAGCGCGGTGACGATCTTCTCACCCGGCTGGAAGGCGAGCAAATTGGCCACGTGCTGGCCCTTACCATCTCGGCCACCCTCGGGCAGTTCATAGCCCTTGACCCGATAGACCCGGCCCAGGTTCGTGAAGAACAGGTGCCAGTCGTGGGTGGAGGCAATGCCGAAGTGCTCAACGACATCGTCCCCACGCAGGGAGGCCCCGCGGATACCCTTGCCACCGCGATGCTGGGCGCGATACTCGCTCACCCTGGTGCGCTTGGCGAAGCCGCCGCGGGTGACGGTGACGACCACGTCCTCCTCGGGAATGAGATCCTCGACGGACACCTCCCCATCAAAGGGCAGAATTGTCGTACGCCGATCATCGCCGTACTTCTCGACGATCTCGCCGAGCTCCTCACCGATGATGTCTCGCTGCCGATCCGGCTTGGCGAGAATGTCCTTGTAGTCGAGGACTTGGGCCTCGGTCTTCTCGTAATCCTCGATGATCTTCTGCCGCTCCATCGCTGCCAGGCGCCGCAGCTGGAGGGAGAGAATCGCATTGGCCTGGCCCTCATCCACATCAAGGAGCTCCATGAGGCCCACCCGGGCCTCCTCCGCGGTGGGCGAGCGGCGGATGAGGGCAATGACCTCGTCGAGATTATCGAGGGCCTTGAGGTAGCCGGTGAGCGTATGCAGCCATTCCTCGGCCTTGCGCAGGCGGTACCGGGTCCGTCGAACAATGACATCAACCTGGTGATTGACCCAGTGGCGGATGAAACCGTCGAGGGACAGGGTACGCGGCACGCCGTCAACGAGGGCGAGCATGTTCGCCGGGAAATTATTCTGCAGCTGGGTGTGCTTGTACAGGTTGTTGAGCACAACCTTGGCCACCGCATCGCGCTTGAGCACGATGACGATGCGCTGGCCGGCGCGGCCCGAGGACTCATCGCGAATGTCCGAGATCCCGGACAGGCGGCCCTCCTTGATGCCCTCGACCATGCGCTCGAGCAGCCGGTCGGGGTTGACCTGGTAAGGCAGGTCGGTGACGACCAGGCACTGTCTGCCCTGGATCTCGTCGACCTCGACAACGGCCCGCTGGGTGACCGAGCCGTTGCCGGTGCGGTACATCTCCTCGATGCCCTTGGTGCCGAGAATGGTGGCGCCGGTCGGGAAGTCCGGTCCCTTAATCCGCTGCATGAGGGCCGCGAGCAGTTCCTCATTCGTCGCGTCGGGATGCTGCAGGTACCAGTGAACGCCCTCGGCAACCTCGCGCAGATTGTGCGGCGGAATCCTCGTCGCCATGCCGACTGCGATGCCCTCGGAGCCATTGACGAGGAGATTAGGGAAGCGGGCGGTAAGAACCGTGGGCTCTTGAAGCGAGCCATCGTAGTTGTCCTCGAAATCAACCGTCTCCTGGTCGATATCCCGGACCATCTCCACGGCCAGCTGCGCCATCCGTGCCTCGGTGTACCTGGGGGCGGCGGCGCCCAGATCCCCGGCGGTGCCAAAGTTGCCCTGGCCGGACACGAGCGGGTAGCGCATGGACCAGGGCTGGACGAGGCGAACCATCGTCTCGTAAATCGCCGAATCGCCGTGCGGGTGGTAGTGGCCCATGACGTCGCCGACGATCTTCGCCGACTTGGAGAAGGAAGAATTGGGCCGATAGCCGCCGTCCCACATCGCGTAGATGACGCGGCGGTGGACCGGCTTCAGGCCGTCGCGAACATCGGGCAGGGCGCGGCCGACAATGACGGACATGGCGTAGTCGAGATACGACTTTTCCATCTCCCGCTGGAGATCGACCTCAAGAATATTGCCGTGACTGGTCTCTTCGGTGTAATCGCTCACTGCTCCGCCTTAGATGTCGAGGAATCGCACATCGTGCGCATTGCGTTGAATGAATCCGCGGCGCGATTCCACGTCCTCGCCCATGAGAACCGCGAAGGTCTCGTCGGTGGCCGCGGCCTCGCCGATCGAGATTTGCTTGAGCGTGCGGGTTTCTGGATCCATGGTCGTCTCCCACAGCTCCTTGTCGTTCATCTCGCCCAGGCCCTTGTAGCGCTGAATGGCGCCCTGATTCTTGTCCTTGGGTAGCTTCTTACCCGCGGCCAGGCCCGCGGCGAGCTTCTCGTCGCGCTCCTTATCGGAGAAGACGTAATCATGCTCGGCATTCGTCCACTTGATCCGGTACAGCGGGGGCATGGCCAGGTAGATGTGACCATCCTCGATGAGCGGCTTCATGTAGCGGTAGACGAGGGTAAGCAGAAGGGTGGCGATGTGGGACCCATCCACGTCAGCATCCGCCATGAACACGATCTTGTGATAGCGCAGCCGGCCAATGTCGAATTCCTCGCCAATGCCGGTGCCGAAGGCGGTGATAAGGGACTGGATGGTATCCGAGGACAGGGCGCGGTCCAGGCGCGCCTTCTCCACGTTGAGGATCTTGCCGCGAATCGGCATGATCGCCTGATTGTAGGGATTGCGACCATTGACGGCGGAGCCGCCGGCCGAGTCACCCTCGACGATGAAGATCTCGCATTCTTCCGGCTTGCGCGATGTGCAATCCTTGAGCTTGCCGGGCATGGAATTCGATTCGAGAACCGACTTGCGCCGGGTGGCCTCGCGAGCCTTCCGGGCGGCCAGTCGGGCCTGATAGGCCTGGGTGGCCTTGCGGATGATGTCCCTGGCCTCGTTTGGATGAGCATCGAACCAGTCGGCGAGCTGCACGTAGGTCTGCTGCTGGACGAAGGTTCGGGCCTCGGTGTTACCGAGCTTTGTCTTCGTCTGTCCCTCGAACTGGGGCTCGCCAAGCTTGACCGAGATGACGACGGTGAGACCCTCGCGAATATCATCGCCGGAGAGGTTGGGATCCTTGTCCTTGAGCAGCGCCTTATCGCGGGCGTACTTGTTGACGATGGAAGTGAGGGCGGAACGGAAGCCCTCTTCGTGGGTGCCGCCCTCGGTCGTGTTGATCGTATTGGCGAAGGTGTGCAGGGATTCGGTGTAGGCGCTCGTCCACTGCATGGCGATCTCCACGGAGATCTTCTTCTCCGTGTCCTCGGCCTCGAAGTGGATGACATCGGGGTGAACGAGATCCGCCTTCTTCATCTCGTTGAGGAACTTCACGTAGTCGAGCAGGCCGCCGTCATAGCGGTAGCTCACCTCCCGGTGGCCCTTGACCGGATCATCGGCCGAGCCCTGCTCATCCCCGGCCACCTCGTCGCCTTCGGCGATTGCGTGGGGGCGCTCATCGATGAGGGTGATGCGCAAGCCCTTGTTGAGGAAGGCCATCTGGTGGAAGCGCCGGCGCAGGGTTTCGAAATCGTAATCGGTGGTCTCGAAGATCTCGTCATTCGCCCAGAAGGTCTGGGTCGTTCCGGTCTCATCGGTTTTCTCGCCCCGCTCCAGCGGAACAACGGGAACGCCGTTTTCGAAGGAGATTCGCCACACGTAGCCATCGCGGCGAATCTCCGTGTCCATCCGCGTCGCCAGTGCATTGACGACGGAGACGCCGACGCCGTGAAGGCCGCCGGATACGGCGTAGGAATCAGAGCCGAACTTACCGCCCGCGTGCAGAACGGTCATCACCACCTCGACGGCGGGCCGATGTTCGGACGGATGCTCGTCGACGGGAATACCGCGGCCATTATCCACGACCCGGACTCCCCCGCCCTCGAGCAGGGTGACCTCGATGTGATCGCAGTATCCGGCGAGCGCCTCGTCAACCGAGTTGTCGACCACCTCGTAGACGAGGTGGTGCAGGCCGCGCTCTCCGGTCGAGCCGATGTACATGCCGGGGCGCTTGCGAACTGCCTCAAGACCCTCGAGAACCGTGATGTTCGCAGCGCCGTACGACCGTGGGGCCTCGGCACCGTTCTTCATGCGTTCATCATCCACGGTTGGGAATCTCCTTATCCTTCACCGGCCCCGAAAACGGGCTTATATCGTCCGCTGTCGGCTCGAAGGCCTCTCGCGGTAGGTATCCCCTTGCGGACACCCTATCTATTCTAGCGCGAATTTCGCTTCTCGCCGCCGTCAGTCGTACGTGTCCCTCACACCGCGCCCCGGAACCGATAGCGGCCCCCGCTTAAAGGTGTGACGAATTGCTGAAGTAATGACAATCTTCTCGACGATCCCCACACCGACTTCGTTTTCCACCGCTCGTTCGAGCGTGGGCAGGAGGTTGTTGAGATTGGCGGCCCAGGCATTGGAGGCGGCCTCGAGGGTGAGCACCCCGTTGTCGAAGGTCTTCACGCGCACGTGGCTGGCCACGTGCTCTCCGACGATCTGTGGCCACTTCACCTCGAGCTTGGCAACGGCAAGATGTCGAGCCCACAGCGGATTGGCCAGAATTTTCTTCAGGTCCTCCCCGATGAATCCCTCGCTCGAGCGCTTCTCGGTGGGCTCGGATCTGCGGGCGGTGCGGCGCTGCCCGGTGAAGGCGGGGGGCTTGGGGGCGCGCCGGTAACCGTGCCGCTCCTGCATGGCCCGCGCCCGCTCGAGGGCCTCGAGGCAGACGTGATCGCCTCGTTCCCGCCGAGCCTTATCCCGGGCCTCCTCGACAGTCATGACTCGGCCCGTACCGTTCCGCCGGCCACGGTGAAGCGCCGCACCGGCATATCTGCGGGAATCTCGTCGCCGACCGCCACGGTGATAAACACCTGTTCGACGGGGGCAATAAGCTCGGCGAGGCGGGCCCGGCGATTGACGTCAAGTTCGGCAAAGACGTCGTCGAGAATGAGAAGGGGATCGGAGGAGCCATCCTCCTTGAGCAAATGCCAGGAGGCTAGGCGCAGCGCCAGCGCATAGGACCAGGTTTCCCCGTGCGAGGCAAAGCCCCGGGCGGGCAACTGCCCCAGTCCGAGCATGAGATCATCGCGGTGCGGGCCCACGAGGTTAACGCCCCGCTCAATTTCCTTCGCCCGCATTCGCTCCATCTGCCCCAGCAGGCGAGAGCGCACCTGGGCGATGTCAAACAGCTCTTCTTCCAGGGCAAGCAGTTCCGCATCGGATTCCTCGAGCTGAACGGGGCCAGGAATGTCTTGAGAGCGATCGTCAACATTGGCCCGGTAGGCCACATGCGTCGTTCCCCGTCCGGGGGCGATCTGCGCGTAGCATTCGGTGACGTGGGGCCGCAGCGCACGCACCAGCCGGGCCCGGTGGGCAACAATCTGGGCTCCAACATCGGCCAGCCGCTCATTCCACACCCCGAGGCTCACCTCATCGATGTTCTCGCCGCGCCGGGCGCGCAGCCCCGATTCCTTGAGCAGGGCGGCCCGCTGCCGGGTGATCTTGTCATAATCGGCCTTCACCCCCGCCATGCGAGGCAGGGCCTGAACCGCAATATCATCGAGGAAGCGACGCCGCTCGGAGGGATCGCCCGACACGAGGACGAGATCCTCGGGGGCAAACACGACGGCGCGGACGATCCCAAGGAGCTCGCGCGGCTTGACGCTGCCGCGGTTGAGTCGAGCCCGATTGGCCCGGCCGGCCAGAATCTCCACCTCGAGAACCGAGGATCGCTCCTCCTCGCGAGCCTTGGCCCGCACCACGGCCGCTCCCCCGCCGAGGCGGACGAGTGCCTGGTCGGCAGCTACCCGGTGGGAGGACAGGGTGGCGAGGTAGGCGATGGCCTCGACGAGATTCGTCTTCCCCTGACCGTTTTCGCCAATAAAGGCCGTGATCCCGGGCTCGAAGGCGAGCACCGCCTCCGGATAGGAGCGAAAATCGCTGAGCGCGAGATCAGAGAGCCACACTAGTCTTGGTCGACGCCCTTGACGGCATGCCCGCCGAACTGATTGCGCAGGGCAGCCACGGCCTTCATGGCGGGGGAATCATCCTGCCGGGAAGCAAAGCGGGCGTGCAGCGCGGCGGTGATGACCGGGGTGGGCACCGACTGTTCGATACTCTCCAGGCAGGTCCACCGACCCTCGCCCGAATCCTCGACGTAGCCGCGCAATCCGGCCAGCTGTGGATCTTCCTCGAGTGCCCGCACCATGAGGTCGAGCAGCCAGGAGCGCACAACGGTGCCCTTGCGCCACGCGCCAAAGGTGGCACCCGGATCGGTGATGAGATCATCGCGAGCCGCGAGCAGCTCATATCCCTCGGCGTAGGCCTGCATAAGGCCGTACTCGATTCCGTTGTGAATCATCTTCGCGTAGTGGCCGGCGCCAACGGGACCGGCGTGAACGAATCCCTCGGCTCGCTCGCCCTCGGGGCGCAGCGTGTCAAAGATGGGCATGAGCTGCTCAACATCGTCCTTCGCGCCACCCACCATGAGGCCATAGCCCACGGATTTGCCCCATACGCCGCCGGAGACGCCGCAATCGACGTAGCGGATGTTCTTCTCGGCCAGCGCCGCGGCATTGTCCTGATCATCGCGATAGTAGGAGTTGCCGCCCTCGACGATGATGTCACCGTCCGACAAAAGCTCCGAAAGCTCATCGATGGTAGAGCGGGTGGCCTCACCGGCCGGCACCATGCACCAGACGATGCGCGGGGCTTCGAGCTGGGATACCAGGGTGGGCAGATCGGTGACATCGCTGATCCGCGGATCGCGATCGTAGCCGATGACCTCGTGACCCCCCTCTGTCAGCCGGTCGCGCATATTCGCGCCCATCCGTCCAAGTCCAATGAGTCCGAGCTTCACGCTTTCATCCTTTCGCGACCCCGTCGCGTCTCTAGCGGTGCCGTCCCGGCGCTGTCGCACCGGAAAGGCCTGCGATTGTTGTGGTGCCTAGCCGAGCTTGCGGATCGGCATGAGAAGCACCCGGAACTCCGGGGAATCCTCGCCGTCTTCCTCGGCCTGCGCCGAGAGCACCACCGGCTTCTCATCATTGGTGAACGACAGGCGCACGTAGTCGCCGTGCGTCACACTGAGGGCGTCTTGCAGGTAGAGCGGATTGAAGGACATCGAGATGTCCTCTCCGACAAGGCGGGCCGGAACATCTTCCTTCGCCTGAGCATTATCCCCGCCCTGGCCGCCCTCGACCGTGACATTGCCATCGGTGAAGGACAGGCGAACGGCAGAATTGCGCTCCACCACGATCTTTGAGCGCTTAATGGCCTCGAGCAGCTCGGAGCGGGAAACAACGGCGTGGCCGTTCACCTGCTGTGGGAACAGGGAGCGCACCTGCGGATAATCGCCGTCAATGAGCCGAGAGGTGTTCTGGCGGCCGACCGCCTCAAAGCCGAGAATGCGAACGGCACCGCCCTCATCATCCGACAGCTGATCGACGCTGAGAACAACCCGCTCGGAGGATGCGTACGCCTTGGCAATCTCCGCCAGGCGGGAGGCCTTGACGAGGATCCGCTCCTTGACCTGCGGATTGGCCGGTTGCCAGGTGAGATCGCGAACCGCGAGCCGGTACCGGTCGGTGGCGAGGAGGGAAATGTTCTCCCCGTCGATTTCGATGCAAATGGACACGAGGAGAGGAAGGGTCTCATCCTTGGAGGCCGCGGTGGCCACCTGGGTAACAGCTTCCTGCCAATCGGCCGCATCAACCGTGCCGATCTGGGTGGGAGTTTCCGGCATGGCCGGGTACTCCTCAAGAGCCATCGTATTGAGTGAGAAGCTGGCCGAACCACATTCGATGTCGAGGCGGGTACCGTCGAGCGTCATGTCAACGGGGCGAGCCGGCAGCGAACGACAAATCTCTCCGAGCATCTTGCCGTTGACGAGACATTCGCCGGCCTCATCGACATCCGCCGCCGCCTCCACGCACGAGGTGGATTCCGGATCGTAGGCGGAAATGCTCAGAACCCCGGAGCCGTCTGCCGACAAGTGGATACCGGAAAGAACGGGAATAGCGGGCCTGGGCGGAATGGTCCGGCCGGCCCAGGTGACGGCATCGGCGAGAATATCGCGGCCAACCCTGAGTTTCACGATGGTTCCTTCCTCTACTTGCTACAGACCACCATACGTGACGCGAGGGATGAATGACATCCTGCTGGGAACTTGTCATTCGGGCGCTGAGGCACTTCGGCCTACTATGGCTTCAGTATTTATCTCTAGAGATTCTTATAGTCATAGTAGTAGGCCCTGTGGAAACCGTGGATAAGTTGATCTTTCCGCGGTAACTCGCCGATCTTCCCGTGGATATCCCCAGGCATAACCCCGTGGATAACTCGTGGGACCTGTGGATTGAGGCACTTGGGGATTTCCGTCATCCACAACTACCCTTGAGTTTTCCCCAGGTTTTCGGATCTTTCCACAGGCTTCCACAGGGAGGTGTGAATGACCAGATTTTTGTTGTCCTGCCGGGGAAAACTCCGCATGAACCCCAGTTTTCTCAGCGGCTGATTTTGGTCCGAAAAGATACGTTATTATCGCCTGCTGCGGGTGAGCGACACGGGAAGGCTAGGACTCCGCCGGGCGCGATGCGGTGTGTTTAATCCGGGTGGTGAGCTCGGAGACCTGATTGTAGACGTCCTGCTTTTGGGCCATGAGCGTGGAGATCTTCTTGTTGGCATGCAGCACGGTGGAATGATCCCGCCCGCCGAAGAGGTTGCCGATCTGGGGCAGCGACAGATCCGTCAGCTCGCGGCACAGGTACATGGCGATCTGCCGGGCGAGCACGAGGGCGCGGGTGCGATCGGGCCCGGTGAGCTCCTCGAGCGTGATCGAAAAGTAGTTGACCGTTTCGGCCATGATGAGCCCAGAGGTGATTTTCAGCGAATTGGGATCGGCGATGAGATCCTTGAGCACCATCGTCGCCAAGCCGATATCGATGGGCTGCTTGGTGAGATCCGCGAAGGCGGTCACCCGACGCAGCGCCCCCTCCATCTCCCGCACGTTCGTGGTGATCTTCGTGGCGATGTATTCGTTGATATCGCGCGGTACCGCCATTGACTCATAGGCCGCCTTCTTCTCAAGAATGGCGATGCGGGTCTCGAGATCGGGCGGGAAGATATTCGCGGTGATTCCCGAGGCGAAGCGGGAGAGCATGCGCTCCTCAAAGCCGTGGAGGAGATGAGGGGCGACATCGGAGGAGATGACGATTTGCTTATTGGCATTCGACAGCGAATTGAAGGTGTGGAAGAACTCGATGACCGTCTTCTCCCGGCCGCCAATGAATTGGATGTCATCAATAAGCAGAATGTCGATGGTGCGATAGGAATCCTTGAAGGCGGGCAGTGTGCCATCGCGCATCGCGTTAATGAAGTCGTTGGTGAATTCCTCGGCCGAGACATAACGGATCTTGAGATCCGGGTAGAGCGACAGAGCGTAGTTGCCAATCGCGTGCATGAGGTGGGTCTTTCCCATACCCGAATCGCCGTAGAGGAACAGCGGATTGTAGGCCATGCCCGGGGCCTCGCCGACCGCAAACGAGGTGGCGTGGGCGAAGCGATTGGATTCGCCGGTGACGAAGGAATCAAAGGTGTAGCGCGGATTGAGGCCGGCGCATTGATGATCGGCAGTGATCTGCTCGGGAAGCGGTGCCTGGCGTGGTGCCGGTTGCGGTGTCTGGCGTGGTGCTCCGGCCGAGGGCTGGGAAGGAGCAGCCGGAGCGGAGGGAGCATACGAGGCATCGGCCACCGGCGCGGAGGGCAGGGGAGCTGAGGCGATCGGAGGGGCCGGGGTTTCCGGCGCCTCGCTTTGATGGGATTCACCGAGCGAGGGATCAACCGAGATCTCGATCCGCAAGTTCCGGCCGAGGATAGCGCGAAGCTTTTCGGTCATATCCGTCTCGGCCTTCTCCGAAATCCAGGACTTGATGAAGTCTGAGCCCACGGCAATCGAGAAGACGTCATCGACGGCGGCGAGCGGATAACAGAGCCGGAGGAAGGCGGTCTGAGAATCAGAGAGCCGGTTTTCCTCCCGGAGGAGCTCAATCGCCGCAGTCCATGCATCAAGAGCGGGATGAGACTCGGACATAGGTGACTCCTGAGAGGGGATCGGAACAGACTGACATCCATAGTAGGGCAGAAATTGGTGCGAGGCCTCGCGTTTACCGGAGTTCTCCACAGTCTTATCCACATCTGTGGAAAAGTCACACGCGTGAAGTTCCTTGCGGCGCCGGGACAAAGTCTGGAATTACAAAATTGTCATTACACAGCTGTGGATGAGCGAAATCCACGGCTGTGAATTCCTGCATGTCCATCTCCCCGATATATTTTCCGGTGAATCTGCTCACCGAAGGGGTCTATCCATTGACCCGGACCCCAGTTTTCCCTAAGATTCCCTAGGTTATGTATGTCATCGGCTTCGGCCGGATAAGTGAGTGGAGTAGACCATGGTGAAGCGGACTTTCCAGCCCAATAACCGCAAGCGCGCGAAGGTTCACGGCTTCCGCAAGCGGATGGCGACCCGCGCCGGTCGCAGCATTCTTTCGTCGCGGCGCCGCAAGGGACGCGCGAAGCTCTCCGCCTGAGCATTGCTCCCCGCGCAGCACCGTATGCGCAGGTCCGGAGACTTTCGAGATACGATCCGGCGCGGGCATCGGGGACGAGCAAAATGTCTCATGATGCACCTCGCCCCGGGCTCGTGCGAAGCCGACCACGCACCGGCGTTGGTCGGCTTCGTCGTACCCAAAACCGTTGGTAATGCGGTGGTTCGTAATCGCGTGCAGCGCAGACTGCGTCATCTCATGCGAGATCGAATCGGGAGTCTGCGGGACGGTGAGAGGTGCGTGATTCGGGTCTTCCCGCCCGCCAAGGGCGCAAGCGGGGAAGAACTGGCACGAGATCTTGATCGGGCTTTCACCAAGGCACGCGCAGTGACTGAGGAGAGTGCGTCATGAGCCCGCTAGCACGCCTTTTTCATGCGCTCATTAGCTTTTATCGACGGCACATTTCCCCGCGCATGGCACCCCGCTGCCGGTACTACCCGAGCTGTTCGTCCTATGCACTGCAATCCATTGAGGTTCACGGAGCGCTCAAGGGTACACTATTAGCCAGCTGGCGACTCCTTCGCTGCAACCCCTTCACTCAAGGGGGAGTCGATGAAGTTCCGGACAAGGGAAAGTGGCCGGGTAAACCGCTCGGTCACGCCGAACTCTTAAAGCAGTGGGAGAACGAGGACCACGGTTCCGGATCTCGCCCCGGCGAGGGCTCCCAGCTGAACGACCAGCCGCGTGAGCGGCACGACGATTAAGGAAAGACTGCACAGTGGAAGCAATCCTGTTCCCATTTAAGTGGATCGAAGCGTGGATCATGAAGATCGTCCACGAGGGCTTCACTCTGCTCGGCATGAGTGATGGTCCGGGGGCTGCCTGGGTGCTCGCGATCGTTGGACTGACGATCATCGTCCGCATTCTCATCATTCCGCTGTTCAAGAGGCAGATCCGCGCCCAGCGGGCCCAGCAGCTTATCCAGCCGGAGCTGAAGAAGCTCCAGAAGAAGTACAAGGGTAAGCGAGACACCTACTCCCAGCAGCGCATGCAGGCGGAAATGCAGGCGATCTACAAGGATGCTGGCACCTCCCCCTTCGCCTCCTGCATGCCCCTGCTCGTGCAGATGCCGATCTTCTTCGCGCTCTTCCGACTCCTTCAGGCCCTGGCCCCGATTGCCCGCAACGAGGTCGATGGTATTGGCCCGATCGATCAGCAGCTTGCCTCCGACATCGAGGCCTCCACGGTCTTTGGAGCCCCGCTTTCCGCGTCCTTCCGCGAGCCCCTCATCGGCGGCGGCACCGAGTCGACGGTGAAGATCGTTGCCATGGTCCTCGTCGTCCTCATGTGCGTGTCCATGTTCATCTCCCAGCGCATGATTCTTACGAAGAACATGCCCGAGGAAGCGAAGTCCTCGGACAATCCGATGTACCGGACCCAGCAGATGATGATCTGGATCTTCCCGGTCATCTTCCTTATCTCCGGTATCGCCTTCCCCATCGGCGTGCTCGTTTACTGGGTGGTCTCCAATCTGTGGGCCACCGGCCAGCAGCTCTACATGATCACCGTTGTCCCGGCCCCCGGCTCGGAGGCCTACGAGGCGAAGAAGAAGCGTGATCGGGAACGTCGCATTAAGAAGGGTCTTCCCCCCGAGGAACCGAAGACCACCGCCGTCGAGGACGAAGAGCCGCGCGGCCAGCGCCAGCAGCCCGTCGGCAAAAACCGCGCGAAGCGCAAGGGCATCTCCAAGGAAGAGGCCACCAAGCTTCCCGAGCCTCAGGCGCAGACGGGCGATGAAGCGGGCCAGCCCAAGAAGAAGAAGTCCAAGAAGCAGCGCCAAAAGCAGGCCCAGCAGGCTCAGGGCAATGCCAAGGACCCGAATGCCAGGGCGAAGGCGCGCGCCGAAGAGCGCCGGCGTGCCCGGCAGTCTAAGAATAAGAAGAACCGCGGCAAGAACTGACCGGAAGAGGGAAACATGTCTGAGAACATCGACCACGACGAGCTCGTCAAGAAGCTCGATAAGGAAGGCGATATCGCCGCCGACTACCTCGAGGAGCTTCTCGACATCGCCGATCTTGACGGGGATATCGATATTGCCGTCGAGGCCGACCGCGCCGCCGTTGCCGTTGTGACCGAGGGGGGTGCAGATCGGCGTCTGCGTCGCCTTATCGGCAAGAATGGAGAGGTCCTTGATGCTCTCCAGGAGCTCACTCGCCTCGCCGTCCAGACGGCCACCGGGGAGCGCTCCCGTCTCATGCTCGACATCGACAAGCACCGGGCCAAGCACCGCGAGGAGATCGCCGAGCTCGCCCGGGACGTTGTGCGCGAGGTCAAGGAAGATAATGTCACCATCGAGCTTGAGCCTATGAACGCCTTCGAGCGTAAGGTCGTCCATGACGTGGCCGCCGAGGCCGGGCTGTACTCCGATTCCGAGGGCATGGGACCTGACCGCCACGTCGTCGTCCATCCCGAGCCGCCCACTGCCGATTCCGATGGCGATGACGAGGCCGAGCAGGCGGATGAGGACGGCGACGCCTAAATGAGGCTCGATGACGCCCCGGTCGACGGCCCGGAGCTCTTCGGAGATGCCTGGGACCAGCTCGACACCTATGCCCAATTGCTGTGGGATGAGGGGGAAGAGCGGGGACTCATTGGCCCACGTGAGCTTCCCCGCCTCTGGGGCCGCCACATCCTGAACTGCACCGCGGTCAACGACTTTATCGATGAACGTGCGGTTTGTCTTGATATCGGATCGGGTGCCGGGCTGCCGGGTATCGTCCTCGCCACCACTCGCCCCGACACCCACGTGCACCTCGTCGAATCGATGGAGCGGCGAGTCGAATGGCTTCATGAAGTCGTCGACAGACTATCCCTGACAAACGTTACTATTCACCGCGCTCGCATCGAAGATCTCCACGGTGATTTCTCCGCCCCCGTAGTGACCGCACGGGCCGTAGCCGCCCTGAAGAAGCTGGTGCCGATGGCGATGCCAGTGCTCAAATCTGGTGGCAAGCTGGTCGCCCTCAAGGGGCGCAGAGCCGGCGAAGAGATCGAGGCGGCAACGTCAGTCTTCCGGAAGAACAAAGTTGCCTGGGTCGATCTCCACGAAGTCGAGGTCAAAGGCACTGACGAGAAGACGCACGTCGTCGTTGCGGCTAAGAAATAGGAAATCACACCGGCACCTCGCAGTTGCTCGATATCCCTTCGACCGGCGGAGGCCTCGCCCGATGACCGGTCACCCCAGCACCTAGCGGTTCCTCGGCAGTTGACAGTTCGTAGCGGCAGTTTCACGTGAAACATTCGAAATCGGCATCGACCTCGCTATAGTTTTGCGCCCCGGCAGCAATTCCTTGCTGGCGCATTCTGAATTGTTTCACGTGAAACACATGGTGCCGCACCCTCACCTGAGGGCGCAGCTGATGCACAGCCGCATATACGATGCCTATAAGACCATCGAGGTCCGACGATGTGCGTGCCAATCTTCATTATTCCTCCGCGGCGCACACAACGGTGTACGCGCCGTCATCTGCATTGTGTCGATCATTGGATGAGGATTCGCAAGGTGGAGCTATCAGGACTCAATGGCCGACTGGGCGATGCTGTTGCCAAATCGGTTAGCTGCCGGGTGCAGGCCTTAGCCCAAGGCAATGAATTCCGGTCGCAACGCATGCTCTCGATATCGGCCCACTAGCCCGCCATCGCCTCTGAGACGTCAATCCTAAGATGCATAAGAGAAGACATCCGCCAGCTTTCGCGAGACAGCGGTGTTAGGAATAGTGAGCGCACCAGTGAATCCGATACGCCTTCGAAGGGCGGCGCGGCCCGTATTATTTGCACACGCGACCGTACGGGAGCAGTGCTAGCGAAGTGGTGGATTGAAGCCTTGGCTTCGCGGATAGCGGCTTTATCTCTTTTCGAAGTGAGAACAATGTTTCACGTGAAACATCCCAACGACCATCTCGGTGCCGAGAGTCATTGGCAGAGAGTCCTTGAGTGGCGGACAGGTCGTGCAGCTTGGATGGAGTGACACGCCATGAATGTTTCACGTGAAACATTCATGGGCTGACTGATCATACAGAGTGGCGTCACCGGGCCCCGATCCGCACCGACGATCGTGAAGGGAGAGGGCGTCGACGTTTCACGTGAAACGAATGGATCCGACGACGAGGAAAGCCGGCATTGGAAAGGTCAGAAGAGTTGGGGGTCGCTTTCGCAAGCGATGTTTCACGTGAAACATAGAGGGAAGTTCTGTCTCTTTGGCGGGTACAATGGGTGGAGTTCATCGAAGGAGGACGTGTGGCAGATCCACTGAGAGCGCGCAGGACTGCGAAGGCGACAGACACAGCTGAGGATAAGGCCTCCGGCTCCGGATCGCCCATCGCAGACGCCCTCACGAGCGCGCGATCTGCCCGGGCTCGGTTAGACAAGCTCACCTTCCCGCGACCGTCATCCACACGGATCATCACCGTCGCCAATCAAAAGGGCGGAGTTGGCAAGACGACAACCGCCGTTAATTTGGCTGCAGCTTTGGCTAAGCATGGGCTTCGGGTACTGGTTATCGACGCTGATCCGCAGGGCAACGCCTCCACAGCGCTTGGTGTGGAGCATCGAGCCGGAACGCCATCGATCTACGAAATTCTCATCGAGGGCATGCCGATGGCGGAGGCTGTCAAGCAGTCGACGGACATCGAGTCTCTCTACGTAGTTCCTGCCACGATCAATCTCTCGGGTGCAGAAATCGAGCTCGTGTCCGTTGTTTCACGTGAAACGGTCCTCAAGCGTGCGCTCACCGGATATCTCGAGGGTCTCGACAGCGGCGAGGCCTATGACTATGTCTTCATTGACTGCCCGCCGAGCCTTGGCCTGCTCACCATCAACGCGATGGTGGCAGGGGAAGAGGTTCTCATTCCGATCCAGTGCGAATACTACGCCCTGGAAGGACTCAGCCAGCTGCTGAAGAACATCCATCTGGTTGCTGGCGCGCTCAACCCCGACCTTCGACTGTCAACGCTCGTTCTGACCATGTTTGACCGGCGGACAAATTTGGCAAACGAGGTCGCACACGACGTTCGTTCTCACTTCCCCGAGGAGACGCTCAACACCAAGATTCCGCGTTCCGTCAGAATCTCCGAGGCGCCGAGTTTCGAACAGACTGTTATTACTTACGATCCCACATCGAGTGGCGCGATTGCCTACGAGCAGGCCGCCTATGAGATAGCAAAACGAGGAGTCTAATTATGGCTGAAAAGCGTCGCGGTTTGGGCAAGGGAATCGGAGCGCTCATTCCGGAGCCCCCGCAGGGTGGGTCAAGGGACCGGCCGATTGATGTCTTCTTTGGTGAGCGCAAGGTCGATCAGCGTCCAGCCGACAAGGAGATGTCGGCCAAAGCCGAGCCGGAGGCTACGGACCTGGCCCCGGTCCCGGGGGCGGTCTTTGCCGAACTGCCCATCACACAGATCGTTCCCAACCGTGCGCAGCCGCGAACCGTCTTCGATGAAGATGATCTGACAGAGCTCAGTGACTCCATTCGCGAGGTCGGAATCCTGCAGCCAATCGTCGTACGGCCGAAGGATGACGAGGGCACCTACGAGCTCATCATGGGTGAACGCAGGTGGCGCGCGGCTGGCAGGGCCGGTCTAGAGCTTGTGCCCGCCATTATCCGGGAAACCTCGGATGGTGATCTGCTTCGAGATGCCCTGCTAGAGAACCTCCACCGGGCCCAGCTCAATCCATTGGAGGAGGCCTCGGCGTACCGCCAGCTTCTCGACGATTTTGGCTGCACGCAGGAGGAGCTGTCGGTACGAATCGCCCGCTCGCGACCCCAGATCTCGAATACCTTGCGGCTGCTGAAGCTTCCACCGCTCGTGCAGCGCCGCGTTGCCGCGGGCGTGCTGAGCTCGGGCCATGCGCGGGCTCTGCTGGGTCTCACCGATCCCGCCGCCATGGAGCGGCTAGCGCAACGAATCGTGGCCGAGGGCTTGTCGGTGCGCGCGGTTGAGGAGCTTGTTGCGTTGGGGGATGAGCCTCAGGAGGCAGCGGCCCGCAGGCCCCGCCAGCGCCTCCACGTCGCGGAACTTAACCACTTGGCTGACCGGCTCGCCGACAAGCTCGACACCAGAGTCAAGGTGTCGATGGGCTCGCAGCGAGGCAGGATGACGGTGGAGTTCGCATCGGTTGATGACCTCAATCGGATTCTTGATGTGCTCTCGCTGACCAGCGATCGAGTACCGGAGGACCGGGACGAGGCGTAGCCCAACCGCGGACAGAACGGACATAAAGACCTGTTTAGTTGTCGTATGAAGCGGTTTAATAGTCTACAGTGACTCTTGTGGCGGTACGATCGTTCGATAGCTAATCGTGGATTGTCTGGGACCGAGAAGCGCCGGAACGGCGCGGGTCAACGCTTCCGTGACGGTGAATGAGGGCCCCAGGGGCCCTCATTCAGGTGGTGAGCTAGTGGCCGCGCGGACGGCCCTGACGACCTCAGCCCTGGGAACCGGTGTTATCGGGGCCGGAGAGGGCCGCTTCAATGAGATCCGCGTAGATCTCGTGCAAGGGAATATCCTGCTCTTGGGCGTAGGCATGGGCTGCCTGCGGGAAGAGCGAGGTTTCGGTCATGCCGGGGGCGATATTGATGTCGATAAACCACGGAGTGCCAGCTTCATCGACAATGATGTCGGCGCGGGACAGGTGGCGCAGGCCGAGGGCTTCGTGGGCGGTGAGGGCGAGGTTCTTACAGTCGTCGAGGACCTCAGCATCAAGTCGGGCTGGCACGAAGTACTCGCAGCGGCCGGGATTGTATCGCGCATCGTAGTCATAGGCGCCTTCGGTGACGATTTCCACCGGGGGCAGAGCCTTGGGACCGTCACCCGAATCCACGACGGAGACGGCTACCTCGCGGCCCTTGATGAACTGTTCGATGAGCACCTGATCTCCGTAGGCAAAGGAATCCACCATGGCACCGGGCAGATCCTTCGGATCGGTGACGATATTGACGCCGAGGGCCGAGCCGCCGGCTGCGGGCTTGATGACTACCGGGAAACCGTACTTCGAGGAGACAAGCTCGAGAATTGAGGTGGCGCCGACCTCGCGGAAGAGTGACTGCGGAAGGCACGTGGATTCCGGTACCGGACAACCTCCGTTGGAGAGGATCGCGCCGGCGACGGCCTTGTGGAAGCTCAATCGGGCTCCTCGTGCGGTTGCCCCCACGTAGGGCAGGCCGGTGAGCTCGAGAAGATCCTGGAGGGAACCATCCTCACCCGTGGTGCCGTGAATAAGCGGCCACACCACATCCGGGTTAATGGCGGTGAGGCGCTGCAGCAGGGTTGAATCGACATCGAGAAGGCGCACATGGCACCCTCCATCGGCCAAAATGGCGGACATGCGCCGGCCCGAACGCAGGGAGACCTCGCGTTCGTGGTTGAGTCCTCCGGCGAGAATGGCAACGGTACGCGGGCTCATGTGTCTCCTTAGCGGGTCTGTGCCTGCGGATATTCCACGGCATTGTGAACGTGGTCGGTGCGATGGTCGACCCCAAAGATCTCAACGAGCTCGGCCTCGGCGCGCACCACCGTCGATAGTCGCCGAACGCCCTCGCGAATCTGCTCCGGGGTCGGGTAGCAGAAGGACAGTCGCATGTGATCGCGTCCCTGACCATCCGCGTAGAACGCGGTACCCGACACGTAGGCGACGAGATTGGTGACGGCGCGCGGCAGCATGGCCTGAGCATCCAGCCCCTCGGGAAGCTTGACCCACGTGTAGAAGCCGCCGGCGGGGCGGGTCCACGTCGTCTCCGGCAGATATTCCTCAAGGGCTGCCATCATGGTGTCGCAGCGCTCGCGGTACATGCCCCGATATTCCTTAACCTGGCCGTACCAGTCGTAGGTGGTGAGGTATTCGGCGATGGAGAGCTGACCAACCTTGGAGGGGGACAGCATGGCGTTTTCGGCGGCGAGGATGAGCCGCTGGGTCACCGCATGCGGGGCGTGCGCCCATCCGATCCGATAGCCCGGCGCGAGCATCTTCGAGAAGGAGCCGAGGTAGACCACGGCATCCGGATTGAAGGACTTGAGGGCGGGCAGCGGATCGGAATCGAAGCCGAGCAGCCCGTAGGGATTGTCCTCGAGGATGATGACGTGGTGGCGCTGGCAGATCTCGATGATCTGCGGGCGTCGCTCCAGGGACAGGGAGATTCCGGCCGGGTTATGGAAGTTTGGGACCGTGTAGAGGAACTTCACCGGCTTGCCGAGGGCCTCGAGCCGGCTGAGGGTGTCCTCGAGCTGTTCGGGGATGAGTCCGTCTTCGTCCATCGGGGTGTGCACGACCTCGGCCTCGTAGGCGCGGAAGACACCCAGAGCACCCACGTAGGAGGGGGATTCGGCGACGATGACGTCACCGGGATTGATGAACACCTCGGCCATGAGATCGAGGGCCTGCTGGGATCCCGTGGTGACGACGATGTCGTCGGGGTGGGCGCGGATCCCGTCGTACTTCATGACCTCGACGATCTGGGTGCGCAGCTCTTCTTCGCCCTGGCCTCCGCCATACTGCAGGAAGGCGGGACCGCGGTCGCGGATGAGTCGCGCGGTCATGTCCGCCAGGAAATCCAGCGGCAGGCTCTGAATGTTGGGCATGCCGCCGGCGAGGGAGACCACCTCGGGACGGTTCGCAACGGCAAAAAGGGAGCGCACCTCCGAGGCTCGCATGCCGAGGGCCCGATCGGCGTAGCAGTCGTACCACGGGTCGAGTCGGGTACCGGCCGGAGCCTCACCACCAGATGATTGGTTGGGGTGGTTCGGCATATCCGTCATGGTGTCTCCTTCAATCGATCCTCATTAAGTCTGTCAGTGCTTGGCGCTGGGCGGGGGAGGCTCCCCGAGGCGATCGCTGATCCACTGCTTGAGAGCCGCCTTGGGTCGCATTCCCTCGGACAGCTCAATGCCGGTCTCGGTCGACATGGCCACGGTGGGCACGTGGCGGATATTGCACCGGTCAGTAAGCTCAGATTCGAGATCGACGTCGGCGATCCGCCCGGTGAGTCCCAGCTCGGCGAGCACCTCGGTAAAAACGGGGGCGAAGGCCTGTGCCGGGGCCGACCACACGGCCGTGAAGTAGATGATCTCAGGCGAGGGCATCGAGATAAGCTTCGGCGTCCAGCGCCGCGGCACAACCGGTGCCGGCCGCCGTGATCGCCTGCCGGTAGCGGAAATCAACGACGTCGCCGCAGGCGAAGACACCCGGCAGGGAGGTGCGGGTGGTGGGCGCATCGACCTTGATGTAGCCGTCGTGCAGATCGAGCGCACCGTCGAGCACCTTGGTGCGCGGATCGTGGCCGATGGCGATGAACAGGCCGTCAATGTCGAGCTGGCGGCGCTCCCCGGTGACGGTGTCCTCGAGGATAACGTGGGTGACCTTGCCGTTCTCTCCGCCGACAATGTCGACCACCTGGGAGTTCCAGGCCATCTCCACACCCTCGGCGGACAGGAGCCGGTCCGCCATGACCTTCGAGGCGCGCAGCTCATCGCGGCGGTGAATGACGGTGACCTTGGAGGCAAACTTGGTGAGGAATAGCGCCTCGGTGACGGCGGAATCCCCGCCGCCAACAACGGCGATCGGGCGGTCCTTGAAGAAGAAGCCGTCGCAGGTGGCGCACCAGGACACTCCCTTGCCCGAGTACACCTGCTCCGCCTCGAGGCCGAGCTTGCGATATTCGGAGCCGAGGGCGAGGATCACCGATCGAGCCCGGTAGGTGCCCTCCTCGGTGGTGATCTCCTTGATCTCGCCTTCGAGCTTGAACTCGGTGGCGTCCTCATATTCCACCTCGGCGCCAAACCGTTCAGCCTGCTCCTGCATGTTCGCCATGAGTTCGGGGCCGTCAATACCCTTCGGGAAGCCGGGGAAGTTCTCCACCTCCGTCGTCGTCATGAGGGCACCGCCAGCATCCAGGGCGCCCGCGAGGACGAGGGGCTTGAGCCCGGCCCGCGCGGTGTAGATGGCAGCGGTCCAGCCGGCCGGGCCGGAGCCGACAATGATGACGTCACGAATCTCGGACATGATCCTCCTTGCTGGGCTGCGTGCCCTAGCGAATTTCGATCTCGGACAGATCGATACGGTTCTTGCCATCCGAGGCCTGGGGGAGGGACTCGAACCACAAGATGATGGACGTGGTTTTCAGCGGCTCGGCCGCCTTGAGAACGGTATCGGTGGACATGGCGGACTCGGAAATCACCTGGCCCGAATTCGGCGCCGCGGGTGCGGTATCGCGCCACTGAACGAGGCCACCATTGCCGGCCACGTGGAGCACGACCTCCTCGACATTTGCCTCGGCGGCGAGCTCGATGTGCAGGCCGATGCCCTCCTTCATCCAGAACTCCGGATCGGAGTACCACCACGAGGACCAGTAGCTGTTCGGGTCGCCATCCCACGCCCGGGGAACAAGACCCGGATTATCCTGCTCATTGACGTTCGACGGGTCGAGCAGGGCGGCCTGCGGGTTAAGCAGGGTGACGTTGGCGATCTCTGGCGGCGCCAGTTCCTCGGTCGGTTCCTCGCTCGGTTCCTCGCTGGGCTCTGGCTCGGTCGGTTCGGTGGGTTCCTCGGTGACAGCCTCGGTTGCGGTTTCCGTCGGCTCGCTGATCGGGTCGGGGTCGCGGGTCAGGTTCTTGACCGCCCAGAAGGCAACGAGAATGACAAGAAGGAGGGTGAGGAGCAAAACGACGTTGCCGGGCGAGAAGAATCCGCCGCGACGGGGCTCGTCCTCGTCCTCGTCGTCCGCCTCATCCGTGCCAAGATCCTCCCACGAGGGGGAATCGGACCAGCGCTGGGAGGCCCCGGCTGCCCAGGCCGGAGCCTGGTCGGCCGATCCGTGGGCGCCACGCGAGGCACTCGCAGTTTCTGTGCCACGTGCAGCACCCGCCACACCGGCAGCGCCGGCGGCGGTGGCAGCACCTGCGGCTGTTGACCGCTCGGTGGCCGGCTCTTCCGCCGGGGAAGCAGCGGAGGGGGCGGCCGCGGGCATGGCCTGGGTGGCCGGCTGATCGACGTCCACCTCGGGAAGCTTCTTCGGGTCGATTTCACCCCAGGGCACGAGGGCGCGAATGACATCGCCGGTGGAAACCGGACCATCACCGGAGGCCTGTCCCTCCAACAGCTCGCGCAGCTCATCGGGCTGATCGGCGGCGGCCTCGCGGGCCAGCTCGGCACGCTCGTCCTCCCCGGAGGGAATCGGCTTGCCGGTGAGCATTGCCGCCAGCAGCATCGTGATCGATGCGGCATCGATGCGGTCGAGATCGGCGGATAGATCATCGCCGTGCTCGGAGCCCTCGAGGGCGGAGGCGATGGCCAGGCCGTCGACGAATAGGGCACCGGAAGAGTCGATGCGCACGAGCTCGGGGCTGAGGGCGAGATGTCGGACGCCGCGGCGCACCCCAGCATCCAGTGCCCCGGCTGCCTCCCCGGCAATGGCGCGGGCCTGGTCGGTGGCAATCGGTTCCACCTCGAGGTACTCGGAGACGGCGGTGCCGGCGGGAATCTCGGTGACGATGACCTCGGCCTCGCCGCTGTCAAAGACCGAGAGGACCTTGACGAGGCGAACGTCGTCGACGAGCACGCATCGGCGTGCAGCATCAACCGCCGCCTCCTTGGCCTCGTGATCGGCGGCCAGGAAGATCATGCGTACGTCGAGCCCGAGCACGGTGTCATAGCCGCGCCACACCTCGGCGGTGGAGGCGAGAGCGTCCGTCATGGGCGATACGAGTTCGTAGCGGTCGCGCAGTCGCTGACCGGCTGCCAGATTCAAGCTCACAATGTCTCCGTCGGGTCCAGGCTCATTCTCTGCTCTCAAGTGTAGTGGGTTGCCGGGCCGAGGGAATCCTCTTAGTCCACCTCCGCGTGGGGATCTGTTCCCCCTCCGCGGCGGCGTACCGATCGCGAGGCTAGATCGAGGGGGCTGCCGGGATCAACCGGTTGGGTGCGTGTTCCGCGGCGCGCCGAGCGGATGATGCCGATGATGAAGATGAGGAGGAAAACAACGGCGAGTGCGGCCGTTCCCATGTTCTCCCAGTCGGCCCGCACCCGGATGGTGATCTCCGCGTCCTCCCCGATCGGCACCCCGTTGGCGTCTGTCACCGCGATCGTGGCCGTGACATTGCCGGAGCCGATGGCCTGGACGGGCACCATGGCCGTGGTGGTGCCCTGGGGGTCCAGGCGCACCTGGACGTCGTCAAAGCGCAGCCGACGGTCCGCCGAATGCAGGCTGATGGTCACCTCGGCGGGCTCATCCAGACTCGAGTTCACGTGGACGGGAAGCGCGGAGTCTTGGGAGATGAGGTTGATTGTTGAGGATTCCTGGGCGGAGATGGCCCCGCCGAGCTCCCGAGCGAGCTCGGTGAGTCCGCGAGCATAGTTCGCTCGCGCCTTCGGGGCGGTCCGCCACGCGAGGGCGGGTAGGGTCTCGAGGACGGCGTCCCCCAGCTGCGCATACCGCTCCGGGTGGGGGGTCAGCCGGCCCACCGCGGTCACCTGCGCGGCCGCCAGTGAGGTGGCCGACGCGAGCTCCCCGGTGAGCTCTCCCGGCGCCGCTTGGCCCTCGGGAAGGGCTAATCGCGCGGCTTCGTCTGGGCGGGAGGAGGCGATGGTTGACAGCGTGGTGGGGCGAAGCCAGCGGGCCTTGCTCAGCTCGCCGAGAAGATCGTTGAGCTGGTCGGGAGCGACAGACGGGGAGTCGGGGGTGCGCTCGCGCGGGATCATAAGCGCCAGCGGGCGCGGATCATTGGGGCGCTCCCGGTAGTGCACGGCGGACATGCCGAGCAACAGCTGGCGCCGGTCGAGGTCGTTGAGCGGCACCGGATCGGAGATCACCGTGCGGGGGATCTGCCCGGTGAGAATGCCGGACAGGGTGTCATCGACGATGATGGCGTCCATGCCGTCCAGCCGGGTGCGGGCCGAGGGCGTCCAATACTGCTGCTCGACCAGCGGTAGTTCATCGGAGTGGGCAATCAGGAGGGAGGAATCCGCCTTGGCTCCCTCGGTGGCAACCCCCCGGGTGAGCGGGGCGGCGGGAACTAACACGTCGGTGCGGGCGCGAATACCCTTCTCTTCGAGTGCCGCCTGGGCCTCGTCGCGGCGGAGAAGATGCGGGGCGAGCAGCGGGGAATCAATGCGGGAGCAGGCGGCCAAGTCCGGATCAAAGGAGGGTAGGAGGAGAACCTCGTGGGCACGCTGATCGGCGAAGGCGACCAGATCCTGCGACAGATCATCCACCGTGCCGAGATCGGGGGCGGTGAGCGCGGAGTCCAGGGCGAGCGTGAGTCCCGGGGCGGTGAGCTTGGGAAGCACCCGGGCGCCGCGTGCTGCGGCACGGGCGGCAGGATAGGCGAGCGGACTGATGGGATCGGTGGGTGGATTCTCGGAGGAAATGCGCTCGCGGTACAGTTCATCCACCGGGGCGAGCTCGGCGAGGTCGTCGCGCGCGGTCGTGAGCGGCAGGATGGTCGTGTAGTCCATCGGGCTGATGTCATAGGACGGTTCGATCACCATGACCGAGCGGTCCGAGGCGAGCACCTCTCCCGCCGAACGCACCTGGAGTTCGATGCCGCGCGGACCCCAGGTGGTGGCGGAATAGCCCCAGCGCAGAGATTCGGCGGGAATGTCGATATCCACCCGGGAGTCGCCCCGGCTCAGCTCGACCTCGCGTTGACGCAGTACGTAGGTGGCGGAGGAATCCACCCCAGCCATCCACGCCGTGAGCGAGCTGCGGGACCGGGGAACCTCGGTTTGGACGAGGAGGGCGAGCTCCACCCGCTCCCGCTTCGCGGTCGAGGACAGGTCAACGCTGACAGTCAGCGACTCGCCCGGAGTGTGAATCGCAGAGGAAAAACCGGTGATCTCGGCGTCAACCGAGCCCGGATCCACCGGCTCGGCGAGTGCGGACGAGGGGGCCAGGAGGGCGAGCGCGGCCGCGAGGGCCGCCCACTTTCTCACGCCTCCCCCATGAGCACGCCGCGGGCGAGCGCGGTAATCCGGCGCTCATTGGGGTAGGCGAGGCGGCTGCCCACTTCATCGAGGCGCACCCACGCCACATCCTCGGCCTCGTGATCCGGATCGTTGTCCACGGTGAGCTCGCCGGACAGAGCCTCGAGCAGGAAGTGGTGAACCACCTTGTGCACGCGGCGATCCCGGCCGGAAAACCAGTAGTCGATGGTGGCGAGGTGGGTGAGAATTTGCCCATAGATGCCGGTCTCCTCGCACACCTCCCGCACCGCGGCTTGCTCCGCCGTTTCGGTGCCTTCCAGGTGGCCCTTGGGCAGGCACCATTCGAGATGACCGCCACGAGAACGGCGGGCAATCACCGCAACCCAGGCCAAACCTCCCTCAGCCTTGACGATGACGCCGCCGGCGGAGGTCTCATTGACGACGGGCAGATACGTCCGCCTGGCCGAGAAATGGCTCGACGAAACGCCACGGCGCCACTTTTGTGGACCGCGGGGTCGAGGAATAGGTCTCGGCATCGTCATACTCTTACTGTATAAATGTCCGAGCACGTCAACTGCGGGAAGAACCGGAAAGGATGGGGTTATGCCCTCCAGCCAGCAGGCTGCCACCTATCTCGGCCACTTGGCCCAGGAGCTGTCCGCGCTCCCTTCCACGATAGCCGCCCTGGGCGAGCTATTTCAGGAGGCGGGTCACGAACTGGCTCTCGTCGGAGGCCCCGTTCGGGACGCCTGCCTGCGACTTACCACCCACGACCTGGACTTCACGACCTCGGCGCGTCCCGAGGAAACGGCTCGGCTGCTGCGGCAGTGGACACCCACCACCTGGGATATCGGCAAGGATTTCGGCACGATCGGTGCCCAGCGTGATGGCGTGACCGTGGAGATCACCACCTACCGTTCCGATAGCTACGATCCGACGTCTCGCAAGCCCGAGGTGAACTTCGGGGACAGCCTCGAGGGCGATCTCACCCGCCGAGATTTCACGGTCAATGCGATGGCGGTGCGGCTGCCCGAGATGACGCTCGTGGATCCGTGCGGCGGCCTCACCGATCTCGCGGACGGAATCCTGCGCACCCCCATCGACCCCAAGATCTCCTTCGGTGACGATCCGCTGCGGATCATGCGGGCGGCCCGGTTCAGCTCCCAGCTCGGCTTCGATATCGACTGGGAGACCATGGAGGCCATGGGTGAGCTCGCCGACCGTCTGCAGATCGTCTCTGCCGAGCGGATCCGCGCCGAACTGGAGCGCCTCATCATCTCCGATCACCCCCGCCGGGGCATCGAGGCCATGGAGTATACCGGCGTTGCCGAGTACGTCCTTCCGGAGATTGCCGCGCTCAAGACCACGGTCGATGAACACGGCCGCCATAAGGACGTTTACGAGCACAGCCTCACCGTGCTCGATCAGGCCATTGCCCTGGAAACCGATGACTCCGGGCCGGTTCCCGCCCCCGATTTCGTGCTCCGCTTCGCCGCCCTCATGCACGACATTGGCAAGCCGGCTACCCGGCAGTTCCACGCCGGCGGCAAGGTGACCTTCCACCAGCACGACATCGTCGGGGCCAAGATGACCCGCAAGCGGATGCGCCAGCTGCGCTTCGACAAGCAGACCATCAAGGACGTGTCCCGGCTTGTGGAGCTTCATCAACGGTTCCACGGCTACGGTGAGGCCGCGTGGACGGATTCGGCGGTGCGCCGCTACGTCAATGACGCCGGACCGCTGCTCGAGCGCCTCCACCGGCTCACCCGCGCCGATTGCACGACTCGCAACCGCCGCAAGGCGATGCGCCTGCAGGCGGCCTACGACGATCTTGAGGCAAGGATTGCCGAGCTCAAGGAGCGCGAGGAAATGGAGGCGGTGCGGCCCGATCTCGACGGGGACCAGATCATGCGGATCCTCAACATTCCCCCGGGCCGGGAGGTGGGGCGGGCCCGCGCCTTCCTCCTCGACCTACGGCTCACCGAGGGGCCGCTCGGGGAAGAAGAGGCCGAGAAGAGGCTGCGGGCCTGGGCCGACGAGAACCTATGAGGCTGGCCGCCGATCTCCGCCTGCTGCTCACTCACGACGGGTTCACCAGGCTGTTTGCGGTGCGGCTGGTCTCCCAGTGCGCCGATGGGCTATTCCAGATCGGCCTGGCCTTCCTCTACTTCTTCGACCCCACCCGCATGTCCACCGCCGCTGGCGTCGCCGGCGCCTTCGCGGTGCTGCTCCTCCCCTTCTCCCTCATCGGCCCCTTCGTCGGCCCCCTCCTGGATCGCTGGCGCCGCCAGCGAGTCCTCCTCTTCTCCGCCCTCGCCCGGGCGATCGCCTGCCTGGGGCTGACCGGCCTCGTACTCGCAGATGCTCATATCCTCATCATCTCCGTACTCGCCCTTATCGTCCTCGGCATCAACCGATTCTTCCTCGCGGCACTCTCGGCCGCCCTGCCGCACGTCGTGCCGCCCCACCTGCTCCTCATGGCGAATTCCATTACCCCAACGCTCGGCGCCGCAGCCGCGGCGGTAGGGGCGGTCGCGGGCTTCATCCTCGGGGTGCTCACCCCGGCTGGAACGGCCCGCAATGCCACCAGCCTCTTCGCGGCCGCGGCCCTGCTCGCCTGCTCGTGCTGGGCAGCCACCCGGATCGGCGCCGATGAGCTCGGACCCGATGAGCCGGCCGGGCGGCGCGGCCTCATCTCCATTGCCGCCCAACTCGCCGCGGGAGCCCGCTATCTCGTGCGCCGGCGCACCCCGGCCCACGGCCTGGCGGTCATGGCGGCGGGACGCATGTGCTACGCCGTCACCCTCGTCTCCTTCCTTCTCATGTCCCGCCACCTGCTTTCCACCTCCACCGGGGCGGCCGAATTCGGCCTCATCGGTGGAGCCACGATGATCGGTGGGGCGCTCGCGGTCGCGCTCACCCCGGCGGCTGGCACTGTCATGGCACCGGGCATGTGGATTGTGCTGCTGCTCGGACTATCCGCCCTTGCCGAACTCGTCCTCGCCGCCGGTCCGCAGCTACCCATGCTCCTGATACCCGCGGCCGCACTCGGGCTCGGGGTGCAAGGCGCAAAGATCGCGGTTGACACCATCGTTCAGCGCGATGTGGCCGACCATATGCGAGGCCGAGCCTTCTCCCTTTACGACGTCTCCTACAATGTCGCCCTCGTGGCCGGCGCGTTGATCGCCTCCCTCACGCTTCCTGACGAAGGTTTTTCCCGGGCGACGAACCTGGGCCTGGCCGCCGCCTTCTTCCTCATTGCCGCCGGCTATGCAGCACTCACCCGCAAGGCCGATCCGGATCTGCTGCGCTTCCGGCGCGCTGAACGGCACAGCGGCTAGGCGGGCGCCCCGCCGCCCCCTCCCCCCGGGTGCTTCATGGTCATGCCGGTGGCCACGAGGCCCGACCGGATGGCTTTTCCGCAGCTGATCAGTTGCGAGAAGCGATGCATTCCTCACCTCTACCGCGGCAAACGCATGAAATCTTCGGTGCGGGCATTACGATGTCTCCTATACGTCCCCGGATGCTTGGGGGCTTGCAGGCTAGCCTGGACCCCATGGTGGCGAGCCTGCGCCGCCCCGCCGGGACATCACGGCGTCGCCGTCACTGGCTGCGTCACCGTCAAGCAAAGGACTCATTCATGGCACGCAGCGCACGCCCGGCTAATCGCCGCCGCAAGCGGCGGGGCTGGCGCCGACTCATACCGACCTGGCGTTTCTTCGTCGGGGCCTTCCTCCTGCTCGCAGCGGTGGGAGCCGGGGCCTTCGGCTACCTCTACGCGACCACTGATGTTCCCGAGCCGGATGACTTCGCGCTCGCGGAGACGACGACGGTCTACTACGCCGACGGGGAGACTCAGATCGGCAGCTTTGCCGAGGTACGGCGCACCTCGGTGGCCCTGGACACCCTGCCGGACTACGTTCCGCACGCGGTTGTCGCCTCCGAGGACCAGAGCTTTTACGAGAACGCCGGAATCGACCTCAAGGGTATTGCTCGCGCCTTTATCAACAATGTTCGCGGCGGCGCCCGGCAAGGCGGATCCACGCTCACTCAGCAGTATGCCGAGCGCTACTATCTTGGCGAGACGACGGGGTATGCGGGGAAGGTCCGCGAGGCTGTTCTCGCCCTGAAGATCGACAAGCAGCAGTCCAAGGATCAGGTTCTCGAGAACTACCTCAACACCATCTACTTCGGTCGGGGAGCATACGGGATTGAGGAGGCCGCCAAGACCTTCTTCGGGGTTCCGGCAGCCGAACTCAATCTCTCCCAGACCGCCCTCCTCGTCGCCATTATCCCCGCGCCCTCGGCCTGGGATCCGGCCGTCAACCTCGAGAAGGCCCAAACCCGCTACGAGCGGGTGCTCAACCGGATGGTCGAGGACGGGTGGATCACCGCTGACGAGGCGAAGGCGACCTCCTTCCCCGATGTACTCCCGGTGGATAATCGCAATGCCTACGAGGGCCCCAATGGCTACCTTCTGCAGGCGGTGCGCTCCGAACTCGTCGCCTCGGAAACCTTCACCGAGGCAGAGTTGGATACTCGCGGCCTGAAGATCACCACGACGATCGATGAGGAGATGCAGGGATACGCCCTGGAGGCCATCGATACCCTGCCCGAGGATCGTCCGGCCAACAATTATGTCGGCCTCGTCTCGGTCGATCCGGCCAATGGTGAGATCAAGGCCCTCTACGGCGGAGCCGACTTCCTGGAGCGCCAGCGCAATGCGGTCACCCAGGACCGCGCCCAGGGCGGCTCCACCTTTAAGCCCTTTGCCCTCGTGGCCGCCCTCGAAAACGGTATTCCCCTGCAGAAAACCTACTCCTCGGCCTCGCCGATGGAGATTGGGGGAACGACCTTCGAGAACTATCAGCTGCGCGGACTCGGCACCATCAATCTGCTGACCGCGACCGCGAACTCGGTCAACACCGTGTTCGTCCAGCTCAACGAGGAGGTCGGTCCGGCCGCCACCAAGGATGTCGCGATTCGCGCCGGAATCCCCGAGGACACCCCCGGGCTCACCGAGGACCTCGCCAATGTTCTTGGCCCGGCCTCCCCGCGACCCATCGACGTTGCCCGAGCCTATTCCACCTTCGCCGCCCAGGGCGTGCGCACCACCCCGCACATCGTCGCCACGGTGTCCGATGCCGAAGGCAATGTCATCTACCGCGGGGACACCACGGGCGAGCGCGTCTTCGACGAGGACGTCATGGCCGGCACCACCTACGCCCTCCAGCAGGTCACCGGCCCGAATGGGACTGCCCGTAAGGTGGGGCAGATTGGCCGCCCCGTCGCCGGTAAGACCGGTACCTCCTCGCACATGATGTCCGCGTGGTTTGCGGGCTTTGTACCCCAGCTGGTGACCGTGGTCGACATGTACCAGGTTGGCCCCAACGGTGAGGAGCAGTCCCTCGAGCCCTTCGGCCAATACCGCTACGTCGAGGGCGGCTCCTATCCGGCCGATCTCTGGCTCGAGTTCATGTCCCGGGCCACGCTGGACATGGAAGTCAAGGACTTCCCACCCCCGTCCAAGAAGGCCTACACCCCGCCGCCCCCGCCGTCGCCCTCGCCGACGGAGGAACAGAGCGAGGA
>JAUNVM010000004.1 GCA_030537635.1 Flaviflexus sp.
GAGGAAGACGAGGAAGACGAGGATGATGAGGACGATGATCTCGACTATGACGATGACATCCTCGACCTCGATGAGGACGATCTAGAGCCCCTCGACGACTAGATCGCCGACGAGCTCATCAAGCGCGCCCGTGAGGGCGCGTTTCGTTGTGCTCTTCGGAGGCAAAGGAAGTATCTTGCTGCGCAATCCGGTGGCAGAGGGAGCGCTGCCGAGGCACGGGATGTGCCAGAAGAACGGGCGAAGGGCGCCGGATGCCGGTCGGTGGCGCGAGATTAAAAGACTTCGGGATATCCGAGGTTGATCTCGGTGACGTCGCTCAGGGCGGCGGTGATGGCCTCGGGAACCTCGGTGTCCAGCTCATCGAGGATGGCGGAGAACTGGGCGGAGGTGCGCGGGCCGACGAGGGCGCAGGAGACGCGCGGCCGCGACAGCACCCAGGCGAGAGCCACCGTGGCGATTGAACAGCCCAGGCCCTCGGCCGCGGTGGCAATCGCCTCGACGACCTGGCGGGAGCGATCATCGAGATAGGGCTGGACCCAGCCGGCGAAATGCGGGGAGGCGGCCCTGGAATCGGCGGGAATTGAATGCCGGTAGCGTCCGGCGAGCACGCCTCGACCGAGTGCGGACCAGGCAATAATGCCGAGATCGTGGGCGGCAGCGCAGGGAATGATCTCGCGTTCGATACCGCGTTGCAGAAGATGATATTCGGCGTGAATGGCGGCGGGGCGGACGCCGCGTTCGGCCAGCAGCGCCGTCATTGTTCCCGCGTACCAGCCGGGGCAGTTGCCAAGGCCGATGGCGTGCACCTCGCCGCGCTTGGCGAGGCTGGCCAGCGCATCGGCCGTCACCTCGAGCGGGGTGGTGAGATCGGGCTCGGCGAGAACGAGGGTGTCGATCCAGTCGGTGCCAAGCACGGTGAGCGTGTGGTGGACGGCCCGCTCGATTCCGCCACGGGAAGAATCGGGCCCCTCGCCTAAACCGGCTCGGGAAATGATGTGCAGTTCTTGGCGGGAGACCTGCTCGGACAGGATCTCGGCGAGCACGCCGAGGGCCCGCCCGCCGTAGAAGGCCGGGGAGGTGTCAATGACTGACCCTCCGGCGTTGAGCAGGTCGGTCACCTGATCGCGAGCCTCGTCGATCGGGGTATCTTCGCCCCAGGTCATGGTGCCAAGACCGACCGCGCTGACGAGCGATCCGGCGCCACCGAGCTTGCGTTTAATCACACCGTGAGTCTAATGCATTTTCCCGGGCGGGGGCCTAACGTGAAGTCCATGGGTGTCTTTGAAGCCATGATTCTCGGCCTGGTCCAGGCCCTCACCGAGTTCCTGCCGGTCTCCTCCTCCGCTCACCTGAGGATTGTGGGCGGTCTCTTCCCCTCCCTGGGAGATCCCGGCGTCACCTTCACCGCCGTGGTCCAGATCGGCACCGAGCTCGCGGTGGTGTACTACTTCCGTCACGACATCCTCCGCATCCTCCGAGCTTGGTTCGCCCAATTCGGCTCGAGGCGTGATTCGCTGAGCCCCGCCGAGCGGCAGGATAAGAAGATGGGTTGGATCGTCATCATCGGCACCATTCCCATCGTCGTTCTCGGTCTGGCTTTGGAGAGCGCGATCGACACGGTGTTCCGCAATCTCTACCTCACCGCCCTCATGCTCGCCCTGTTCGCGATTTTTCTCGGCCTGGCCGACCGGTGGGGACGCAAGCGGATCCCCGAGGAGAAGATCACGATGCGAGACGGCCTCATTTTGGGTTTTGCCCAGTGCATGGCCCTCATCCCCGGCGTCTCCCGCTCCGGTGGCACCATCACCGTGGGCCTTCTGCTCGGCTATACCCGCGAGGCCGCTGCCAGGGTGTCTTTCCTTCTCGCCATTCCGGCCGTTCTCGGCTCGGGCTTTTATCGGCTGTTCAGCGATGATGGCACGGGCCCGCAGGCCGGCGCACTGCCCACCCTCATCGCCACCGTCATCTCCTTTGTCGTTGGATATGCTGTCATTGTTTGGTTCCTGCGGCTGATCTCAACGAAGTCCTATCTTCCCTTTGTCATCTACCGGCTCGGCCTCGCCGCCCTCGTCGTGGCGCTGCTGGGCGCGGGCCTGCTCCAGGCCTACTGATCCGAAAGGTACTCATGCGCACCTGGTCCGACGTTCCACTTCCCGAGCTGCCCGGGTCTTCCCAACCGGCGCGGATCGTGGAGTCGACCGGCTCCACCATTGTTCCGGATGGTCGCGCGCGGCTCTACGTGTGCGGCATTACGCCGTACGATGCGACGCATCTGGGCCACGCCTTCACCTACACCTGCTTCGACATGCTGCAGCGCCAGTGGCGCGACGCGGGCCTCGAGGTCACCTACGCCCAGAACGTCACCGATATTGATGACCCCCTCTTCGAGCGGGCCGCCGCCACGGGACAGGACCACCGTGAGCTAGCAGCTGAGCAGATCGACCTGTTCCGCTCCGACATGGAGCATCTGCGGGTGCTGCCGCCCGATCACTGGACCGCCGTGTCCGAGGTGCTCGATGATCTGGAGGCCGATGTGCGCAAGCTGAGCCTGGGCCCCGCCTATGAGCTGAACCAGGCCGGGCGCACCGATTACTTCCTGCCGACCTCCCCGGCCGATGTGGCCGGGCCGCGCTACCGAGACATCGACCTCGAGCAGGCCCTGCGTGAAACCGGCGAGGACCCGGACCTGCCCGGTAAGAGTGGCCGTCTCGACCAGCTCATTTGGCGGGGCGCGAAGGGTGAGGACTTCCGCGCCGAGGGGGAGGCCCCCGGGGCGTGGCGTCCCGGATGGCATATTGAATGCGCGCGGATTGCGCTCAATGGCCTCGGCCCAATCATTGATGTTCAGGGCGGTGGAGCCGATCTTGTCTTCCCGCACCACTGCCTGTCCAATGTGGCGATGACGGCGCTGGAGCCCGCCGCCGAGGTGCGCGGGCAGATGCACACGGGGCTGGTGGCTTACCGGGGCGAGAAGATGAGCAAGTCGCTGGGTAATCTCGAGCTCGTCTCCCGGCTGGTGAACAAGGGTAACGACCCCATGCTCATTCGGCTTCTTCTCATCGCCCACCGGTGGGATGAGGACTGGGAGTATACCGAAGCCGATCTTCAGGTGGCCGAACGTCGGCTCACTCGTTGGCGGAGAATGCGGCACACGGGCGGGGCCGGCGCCGCCGATCTCCTTGATGAAGTGCGCGACTGCCTCGCCGATAACCTCGACACGCCGCGCGCCCTCGCCGCCATCGATGCGCACGTGAAGGATAACGAGAACCGCGATGATCGCGCCGGCGCGCAGCTCTTCGCCGACATGTGCGACGCGCTGCTCGGGATCGCCCTGTGAATCCCGCGGCGATCACCCTCGCGCTCATCTTCCTCATCGCCGCCGGGCGCAAGCTGCGCGGCATGCCCACCTCGATGCTGCGCGCCTTCGCCGACCTGCGTATGCCGGTTAGCCTGCAGCGACCAGCCGCAGCCTGGGCCCATCTGGCCTGGCAGGTGCTCACCGCGGCCGCCCTGCTCATCGGCCCGATCACCAAGATCGGGGCGGCCAGCGGGCTTATCCTCGCCCTCCTCTACCTGGCGCTTATGGCCAGGGCCAAGGGTGGCAAATGTCGGTGCCTATCGGACCGGGCCCGCACCATTGACGCGCAGCTTATCTTGCGCGGCGTCCTCCTCATCGCGCTCGCCCTCATCGCCTTTGCCGCCATGGCAGGGCCGATCGGCTGGGTCGCAAGTATCGGCTTGTTTGCCGTCATTCTTCTTCTCTAACGGCCCCGGCAGCGCCCCGCTTGGCGAGGCTAGGCCGACACCGCCACCTTGCGCAGCCGCTCGGCACCGGAGGCGGACATCTCAGGTTCACTGCCGCCAAAGGCTGGGCATCGATCTTGGAATGAGCACCAGTCGCACAGCTTGGAGGTGGTGGGGCGAAACTTGCCGGCCTCAAGGCAGTCCGAGATTGCCGACCAGGCCCCGTCGATCCGCCCGAGCGCCCGCTGGGTGTCGGCCGGACCATACCGGTAGGGGAAGGTCTCGTTCGATCCCAGGTAGATGAGATGGCCGAGGTCGGGCATGCGTCCCTCGGCGAGGGAAATGAGCAGGGCATAGGCGCGCAGCTGGAAGATGGCCTCGCCCTGGTAACGCGGATGTGGTTTACGGCCGGTCTTGTAGTCGATGATCCGGATCGCACCATCGCCCGCCACGTCGATGCGGTCGACCGCGCCGCGAAAGCGCAAGCCCGAGGGAAGGACCTCGGTGATCATGCGCTCCCGATTCTCGGCCGCCGGATTGAGCCGCGTCGGATTCTCCTGGCGGAAGTAGGCGCGAACGAGAGAGGCCACCTTTGACATCCATGCAGCCCGGTCCTCGGTAAGAAAGATCTCCTCCAGCTTCGGATCTTTATCCACGAGGGCCTGCCAGGCGGGATCGATGAGAGCCTCGGCGGCCTCGGGGGTGCGATCCTGGGCCGGCAGGTCATAGAGGTTCTCAAGGACGGCGTGCACGAGGGTGCCGCGCACCGCCGCCGGGGCGGGCGGCTCGGGAATCCGGTCGATGACCCGATAGCGGAATTTCAGCGGGCACGAAAAGAAGTCATTGATCCGCGAAACCGACAGCGCTGGTGCATACCTCATGGCTCCCACCCTAACCCCGCACCGGACAGGCTGAGCACAGGCGGAGAGGTTACGGGCACGGGAGGTCGGTTCGGTAGAGTGGGGGACTGTGATGAATCATCCCTCAGGAGCCTCCCGCCGCCGCGGCCCTTTCCGGGCCGGGGAGCGAGTCCAGCTCACCGACGTCAAGGGCCGCAAGTATACGACGATGCTCACCCGAGAGGGATACTTCCAGTCCGCTCGCGGCTCCCTGAGACACAGCGAGATCATTGGGCGGGACGAGGGCAGCGTCATCGAGACCCCGGATGGTCACCGTCTGCTCGCGCTGCGCCCCCTTCTCGATGACTACATCCTGTCCATGCCGCGCGGCGCCGCCGTCATCTATCCCAAGGATGCGGCCCAGATTATCCACGCCGCCGATATCTTCCCGGGCGCCCGCGTCCTCGAGGCGGGGCTCGGCTCCGGCGCCCTCACCCTCTCCCTGCTCGCCGCCACCGGACCGGATGGTCTGGTCACCTCCGTCGAGCAGCGCGAGGATTTTGCGCGGATCGCCACCCGGAACGTCGAGTCGTGGTACGGCGAGGAGATTCCACCGTGGCGGGTCGAGCTCGGTGATGTTGCCGACGTGCTCGCCGACCTGGATGATGCCAGCCTCGACCACGTCATTCTCGACATGCTCGACCCGTGGGAGCACGTGGGCCAGGCGGCCCGAGTACTGCGCCCCGGCGGCGTCATCGTCGCCTACGTTGCCACCACGACACAGATGTCCCGATTCGTCGAGGACCTGCGTGCTACCTTCTCGTTCACCGAGGCTCGAGCCACCGAATCACAGGTTCGCACCTGGCATCTCGAGGGCCTCGCGGTGCGTCCCGATCACCGCATGGTTGCCCACACCGGCTTCCTCATCATTGCCCGCCGGCTCGCCCCGGGCAGCGAACCCCTGCTTGAAAAGCGCCGGCCCGCCAAACTCGCTTATTCGCAGCCCATGCCGTGGGATGCTCCGGGAGCCGAACATCCGGCGCCGCGCACCATTTCGCCGAAGAAGCTGCGCCGAGTTCTTCGGGACGTCGACCAGCGCGCCCACATTGAGCGAACCGGCACCGCGCACCGCACGCCAAACGCGGTTGAGGACGAAGCAAAGTGCACCAATCCGAAAGGCGGCCGGTCCGCCACCGCCCCCGTCGACGAGGCCGCCGCTCGGCCCGCCGGTGATTGTGCCGCGCGGCGGGAAGATGAGACTCGCGCCGCTCGCGGGGACCTAGGCGGAGACGAGGGGGCCGATGAGCATCCTTCCACTCACAGTGAAAACTGAGTTTTATTGCCGTAATCGTTAGATGCGTCATCGCATGTGGTGCTTAAGTGCGCGATACTGGGGGAGTGAATCGTACAGTGACATCGGATCTAGCTTCGCTCGGGCAGAAGAATGAGCGCCTTGCGACCGCGCTGAAATCCGCACGGGACGAGCTTGCTCGCCTCGATGAGCGGCTCGAGGCTCTTGCCACCGCCCCGCTCCAGTACGGTATTTTCCTCGAGCGGGTGGGCGATGGCCGGCATGAGGCCGATGTTCTGCTCGGCGGGCGGCGCACCCGCGTGGGCATCGACCCCACCGCACCCGAGCCCGCCCCGGGTCAGCTTGTGCTCCTCACCGAAGGCCTGAGCATTGTTCGTCCCGTCGGATATCCAGAAACCGGTCAGGTGGGTACCGTCCGCGTTGGCCTGGGTGCCGGCCGCGCCATCGTCGAGGCCAGCCAGGCCGAGCACGTCGTGCGCCTTGCCGGGCGCCTCGAGGTGCGGCCCGGGGATTCGGTCCGGGTCGATACCACCGCCGGCTTTGCCTACGAGCTACTCGACCGCCCGGATGTGGAAGAGCTGCTGCTTGAGGAAACCCCCGATGTTTCCTATGCCGATATTGGCGGGCTGGGCGCCCAGATCGAGCAGATCAAGGATTCGGTTGAGCTGCCTTTCGAACAGCCCGAGCTCTATCGCGAGCACGGGCTCAAGCCGCCCAAGGGGGTTCTTCTCTACGGTCCTCCCGGATGTGGAAAGACCCTCATCGCCAAGGCGGTTGCCACCTCGCTCGCTCGGGGCGGGGAGGGCTCGCGCGCCTACTTCCTCAACATCAAGGGCCCCCAGCTGCTTGATAAGTTCGTTGGCGAGACCGAACGGCAGATCCGTGAGATCTTTGCCCGGGCCCGCGAGCGGGCCGCCTCCGGTCAGCCGGTCGTCGTCTTCTTCGATGAGATGGAGGCACTGTTTAAGACTCGTGGTTCGGGCAAGTCCTCGGACGTGGAAACGACGATTGTGCCTCAGCTGCTCGCCGAGATTGATGGCGTCGAGGCCCTCGATAACGTCATTGTCATCGGTGCCTCGAATCGTGAAGACATGATCGATCCGGCTATCTTGCGGCCGGGCCGTCTTGACGTCAAGGTCCGCATCGACCGCCCCGATAAGGCGGGGGCCCGGGAGATCATAAGCAAGTATCTCACCCCCGATCTGCCCATCCACCCGGCCGAGATTGAGGCCTGGGGGAGCCGGGAGGCGGCCGTGGCGAAGATGGCGGACGCGGCCATCGATTCACTCTTCGCGGTCGACACCGATCATGAATACGTTGAGCTCACCTACGCCGATGGCGGCAAGGAAATCCTCTACATCGGCGATTTTGCCTCCGGCGCCATGGTGGCCGCACTCGTCGACCGCGCGAAAAAGCACGCCATCAAGGATTTGCTCGCCACCGGAATCAAGGGCATCTCCACCGATCATCTCATCGATGCGCTGGAGGAGGAGGCTCGCGAGAACGAGGATCTCGCCGGGGTGCAAAATCCCGATGAGTGGGCCCGTGTCAATGGCCGCACCGGCGGCCGACGCATTACTTTCATTCGAGCACTAAGGCAGGCACGTTGAGAATCATTGGCACCGAGACCGAATTTGGAATCACCTCGGAAGTTCAGCCCAATCCCATCATGTCCTCGGCCCTGTTTGTCCAGGCGTATGCGGCCGACGGATCCGCCGCCCGCGGCGCTATCCGCTGGGATTATCGGGGCGAGGATCCGCTGCGTGACGCACGGGGCTTTTCCATGGATCGCGCGGCTGCCCACCCCTCTCAACTCACCGATGAGCCACTCGATGTCGAGGAGGTGGCCCGGCCCTCGGATGCTGAACTCAATCTGCCGCGTCCGGCCAATACGGTGCTGACCAATGGCGCGCGGCTCTACGTCGACCACGCACATCCCGAATATTCGTCGCCCGAAGCCGCGGGTGTGGTCGAGGCGGCCCTCTACGATCGGGCGGGAGAGTACATTGCCCGGGAGGCCATCTCCGTGGCCGCCTCCAATGACGCCCTGGGCGTGTATAAGAACAATGTTGATGGCAAGGGCGCTTCCTACGGCAGCCACGAAAACTATCTCGTGCGCCGCGATGCCGATCTTGATGATCTCGTCGGCCTCCTCATTCCCTTCTTCGTCACCCGGCAAATCCTCTGCGGGGCCGGCCGCGTGGGCATCGGCCCCGAGGGACAGCGCCCCGGATTCCAGATCTCCCAGCGCGCCGACTACATCGAAAACGATATCGGCCTGGAGACCACCTTCAATCGTCCCATCGTCAACACCCGCGATGAGCCGCATGCCTCGTCGACCTGGCGCCGGCTGCACGTCATCATTGGGGATGCCAACCAGTTCGATGTGTCCAATCTGCTCAAGCTTGGCACCACCTCGCTCGTGCTATGGCTGGCCGAAAACCTCGGCTCCCCGCTCGAGGCCGACGGTCTGCGGCTCGCTGATCCGGTGGATGCGGTGAGCCAGGTATCCCACGATCCCAGCCTCACCACCCGCCTCGACCTCAAGGCCGGCGGCTCCATGACGCCGATTGAGATTCAACGCGGCTACTACCAGATGTGCCGGGAGGCTAAGGAGGCCGCCGGGGAGCTCACCGAGGAAGATGAGCTCATCTTCTCCTGGTGGGACAAGATTCTCACTCTCCTCGCCACCGACATCGACTCGGCCGCCCCCTACGTCGAATGGGTGGGCAAGAAGGTGCTGCTGGAACAGATGGCGGCGCGCGGTGGTCTCGACTATTCGTCCACCAAGCTCAAGGCGCTTGACTTGCAGTGGCATGATGTGCGGGTGGGGAAGAATCTCGTCGAGAGGCTCGCCCGGGCCGGGCGGGTGCACCGCCTGTTCAGTGACGCCGAGATTGCTCGGGCCGCCACCGAGGCGCCGAAGCACACCCGCGCCTATCTGCGCGGCAACATGATCGCCCACCACGCCGAGCGAGTCGTGGGGGCGGGATGGACATCGCTGGTGCTCGACCTGGGCAGGGAAGACCTGCTGCGGGTGACCATGATGGACCCGGGTGCCATGACCGCCGATGAGCTCGGCGACATCTCAAACTTCAACCATCTCACCGACATTCTGCAAGGAGTCACCGATGCCTAATCAGAAGCAGGTTCCCGGATCCGGGCCCACCGGCGAAGCCGGCCAAGAGCAGATCTCCGCCGCCCACATCGAGCATGAGGGCCTCGACGCCCTCCTCGATGACATCGACGCGGTCCTCGAGGACAACGCCGAATCCTTCGTCCAGGGCTTCGTGCAAAAGGGCGGGCAGTGATCCCTCCCCGCATTCTCGGCATCGAAACCGAATACGGTCTCGTCGCCCATGGGCCCGGGGCAAAAAACTGCACGCCGGAGGATGCGGCGCAAGCGCTGTTCTCTCGCGTCATGGAGCTCGCCCGGACCACCAACACCTTCCTTTCCAATGGTTCTCGGCTCTACCTTGACGTGGGCGCCCACCCGGAGTACGCGACGTGCGAATGCACGACAATCGAGGATCTCGTCGCCCACGATCGCGCCGGCGAGATCATCTACCAGCAGATGGCGGACCGGGTGAATGAACAATTTGCCCAGGCCGGGCGTGGCAAGACATTGCACCTGTTCAAGAACAATGTCGATTCGCAGGGAAACTCCTACGGCTGCCACGAGAACTATCTGCTGCGCCGCCGCCGCGACTTCCGCCAGCGCGTCGAAAATCTCATTCCCCACTTCATCACCCGACAAATCTACGCCGGGGCCGGGATTATTCGGCGGACGGCAGCCGGCCCGGAATTTGCGATCAGCCAGCGCGCGGACCAGATGTGGGATGCCGTCTCCTCGGCCTCCACCCGCTCCCGCCCCATCGTCAACACTCGCGATGAGCCGCACGGCGACATCGATAAGTACCGCCGCATGCACGTCATCGTCGGGGATTCCAACATGTGCGAGGTGGCCACCGGGCTTAAGGTTGCCACCACCGAGATGCTTATCCAGATGATGGAAGACGGGGCGATCCTGCCCGATCTTGAGCTCGCCGATCCCATGCTCGCGATCCGCAACATTTCGCACGATCTTACTCTCACCGAGAAGGTCGAGCTCGCCTCCGGATCCACCGCGACCGCGATTGATATTCAACGCGCCTTCGCCGAAGCCGCCCACGCCCACTATGACAAGAAGGGCTACTTTGCCGACCTGGATCCGGTGCGGACCAAGCTCGCCACATTGTGGATTGACACCCTCGACGCATTGGCAGCCAAGGACGTCGACAAGGTGGCCACGACCATTGACTGGGTGGCCAAGTACCGCCTGTTGGAGCGATATCGCCAGCGTGCCGGGCTTGCCCTCGATCACCCGAAGATGCTCCGGCTCGAATATGCGTATCACGATATTTCGGAGCGCGATGGTCTCGCGATCTCCATGATGTCCTCGGGGCTGCTCGGCCGGCTCGTCACCGATGAGCAGATCGCCCACGCCGTCGATCATCCGCCGCACACCAGGGCTCTGTTGCGCGGCCGCTTCGTTGCCGCCGCCTCGGCCGCCCGGCGGGACTACCTTGCCGATTGGACGAACCTTCGCCTCCTCGAGGTGTCCGGGGCTCGAACTGTCACCCTCGATGACCCGTTTGCGACCACCGATGATCGGGTCGATCAGCTGATGGAAGCCTTGTGAGGGCGATGTCGGGGGCGGCATTAGCCGCCATACTCGTGCTGACGGGCTGTGCAACGTCGGAGCCGCCGGAGGACAATCCCCTGCGGGTGGCCGGCGAGCTCGGCCATCCCGTCATCGTGGATACGGCGCGCCCCGCGCCGAGCGAACCGACCGACGAGGTGGCGATCGTGGGGGAGGGCCGCCGTCTTGTGGACGGCAGTTACGTCCTCTACACGATCTCCTCCTTCGATGAGATGGGTAAGCCGCTCCTCAAAGACAATGCTCAGTTGCGTTCCGGCGTCATCAATGCCGACTTCCCCTACCGGGAGTCCGTCATTGATGCCACCGAAGGCTCCCGCATCATCCTCACCCGGCCCCAGGACAACGGCGTCGAAACCATCATCATCGACTTGCTGCACACCCAGGCCTTCGGCACCTCCGAGGGCGCGCCCAAGGATATTTCCGTCACCACGGGTGATGATGGGGGGCCGATTCTCCAATCCGGGGTCCCCGTCGACTCGCTGTCCTCCTACGTTCTTATCCGCGGCGAGGGCGTGCAGATCGCCTCCGGCGATGCCGTTTATGCTCAGTACCAGGTGTATCGCGCCGAGGACGGCGAGCAGATCGACTCCACCTGGTCCGAGGGGCCGCGCCTTATTGACCTGTCCGGAGTCTTCCCCGGACTCGCCACGGCGGTCACCGATGCTCGCATTGGCTCCCGCCTCCTCGTCCTCGTGCCCGCCGCCGAGGCGCGCGGCACCGCCGACCTCGTCATCATCGTCGACCTCCTTGCCCGCGATGACACCCAGCAACCCACCGGGGACAAGCCGGCACCCAACGAGCCGGTAACCACCGAGCCGCCGTCGCCCACCGATCCGACCGATCCGGGCGACCCGGATGAGGCGCTCGACGACGCTTCCTAACACACGCCAGGTTCGCACAGCGCCGTAGGTCCACGCATTGCCGCGAGTTGCCGCGAGAGCTGCGGTAAGTGCAGCGATATCCTGGGGCGCCAATCCCCAGGATTTCCGAGGGAACTTAGACGATCCTCGTGCGGTCCTCAGGGCGTTTCACTAGTGGCTGGCGGCGGGTGCGCCCGGGCTGCCGCATCCCAGGCGGTGCAGCCGGGAACGGATGATCGGTGGTGCCCGGCGGGCGTTAGTTGCCGGTGCCGCGGTCGGTGGCGCCGGTGCGGCTGAACAGCGAGCAGCAGGCGAAGGTGGCGGCGGTGGTGATCAGCGAGGCACCGAGCAGGTGGAGGGCGACGAGCACGATCGGCAGCCCGAGAAAGTGCTGGGAGTAACCGATGGCACCCTCGAGGAGAAGCGCCCCGAAGAGCAGCTGCCACATGGTGACCGCCTTATCCCTGGCCGGGGTGGGCTCGTAGTTCCGCTCCCGGGCGGTGGCAAAAATGCCGAAGAGAGTGATGGCGAGGATGGACCAGGCGAGCAGGGAGTGGATGCGGGTGACGGCCACCGTGTCCATGGCCCAACGGTAGGGGGCGTCGGAATCCCCGGAGTGCGGGCCGGCCCCGGTGACGACGGTTCCCATGGTGACGAGGAGGGTTGCGTCCACCGCGAGCACGACGGCCAGTGCCTTGGCCGACGGAATAACGGGTAGGGGAGAGCTGTCGGGCCGGGGCAGGCGCCACAGGATGTAGGCGGAGATGGCGACGAGGGCGAGCGAGATGAGCATGTGGGAGCCGACAAAGGCCGGATGCAGGTCGAAGATGACGGACATGCCGCCGATTACGGCTTGAAGGATGATGCCAATGAGGGGCCACCACGACAGCTTCTTCATCGCCGGGCGGTTCTTTACCGGATCGCGTCGGTAGACGGCGACAACGAGGGCGACGGCGATGATGATGAGGACGCCGGTGAGGGTGCGGTTGCCGAATTCAATGAAGGGGTGATAACTCGTTGCCTCGTGGAACTTCGGCGTGAACTGGCCCGGCTCGCAATAGGGCCAATCCGAGCAGCCGAGCCCGGAGCCGGTGAGGCGCACGAGGCCGCCGGTGACGATGATAACGATCTGGGCGACGAGATTGGCAATTGCCACTCGATAGGTGAGCTTATCGACGAACATGTCTCCTACTTCGAATCCCAGCGGAAGAACCTCGCCGCCGCCAGGCCTCCACCAATGGCCCAAACGGCGAGCACCGCCAGATGAGCCACCGGAAGCCCGCCCGCGTCCGCGATATCGCGCATGGCCTCGCCGAGCGCGCCGGAGGGAAGATAGCTGATGATGGTGGACCAGATACCAGGATAGTCGTCCACGGGCAGAAGGAGGCCACCTCCGCCGGCGAGTGCCACCCACGCAATGTTGGCGAGCGCGAGCACCGCCTCGGGACGCAGGGTGCCGCCCAGCAGCAGGCCGAGGCCGAGGAAAGCGGCGAGGCCGAACAGGGCGGTGAGCAGGCCCGGCAGGATAACGCCGGAGGTAAAGCCGAGGCCGAGGGCAAGGCCGATAGCGGTGAGGACGATAAATTCGACGAGGGCGACAAGCCCGACGGCGAGCAGCTTGCCGGCCCACAGACCGCCCGGGCCGAGCGGGGTCGTGGACAGCATGCGCAGCACCCCGCTGCGGCGGTCGAAGGCGAGGGCGATGGCCTGGGAGGTGAACGCGGTCGAGGTCCAGGCGAGGGCGAGGCCGGAGGCGTAGGCGGCGGAGATACTCATCGGTGCGCCCCCGCCGGGCACGGGAACCTTGGCGAGAACGATCATGGCCAGGGCGGGAAGAATGATGTTGAGCAGCGCCTGCTCGCCGTGGCGCAAAATCATGCGGGTTTCGAAACGCGCCTGGGAGATGACCTTCATGACTCCTCCTTGACGACGTCGAAGTAGAGATCCTCGAGGGTGCGCTGACGCAAGGCCACCTTGACCTCGTTCTCGCCCATCTCATCGAGGGCGTGAGCCACCCGCGCCAGGTGGGCGGGTGTGGCCCCGCCCGGAACCTCGATGAGCACGCTTTGCGGAGTTGCGGTGAGGCTGAACTCGGGTAGTCGGGCAGCCAGTGCCTCCATCGTGCCGGGCCTCCCGCCATCGACCCAGATGGCGGGAACGCCGAGCAGGGAGTCGGCCGCGCCATCGGCCACCACCCGGCCCGCGCGCAAGACGATGACCTGATCCGCAAGCAGCTCGGCCTCCGCCATGAGGTGCGTGGTAAGAACGATCGTCATCCCATTGTCGGCCAGGGCGCGGATATAGGAGTGAATGTGCTGCCGGCTCGCCGGATCCAGGCCGGCCGAGGGTTCGTCGAGGAAGGCGAGCTCGGGGCGTCCGATCATGGCGCAGGCGAACGCGAGGCGTTGCCGCTGCCCGCCGGACAGGTGGCGGACCCGGGTTTTGGCTTCACCGGCGAGGCCGAGCTCCCCGAGTAGCTCGTCGACGGGGCGTGGATCGCGGTGCAAGGCCGCCACGTGGGCGAGTACTTCACGGGTGCCGGCCCCCATCGGGAGCCCGCCATCTTGCAGCATGACTCCCACGCGGTGGCGCAGGCTGCGGGAGGCGCGCGGCTCGCCGAGCACGGTGATGGTTCCGGCATCTGGGCTCCGCAAGCCCTCGCAGCATTCAACGGTGGTGGTTTTGCCGGCGCCGTTGGGGCCGAGGACCGCGGTGATCGAGCCGGGAGCGACTTCGAAAGATACGTCGTCAACGACCCGGCGGCCGGAGTAGCTCATCACCAGGTTCTCAACGCGTAAGGCGGGACCTTGAGCCCGCGCGGGCAATGCTGCGTTAGTCACCCTGTCAGTCTAAGTGAGAAACCCTACTAGCTCGCTACGCCACGGGAGGAATTGGCGACGAACCGCCATTCAGTGAGGAAAAACCGAGAATATCGTGAGCGGGCCGACTTGCCAGAATGGATTTAAGCAAGGAGACTGTTGGGTAAAGGAAAGCCGAGTCGGAAGGAGGTTTCGATGGCCGAGGAGACGAGTACGAGGGAGACAATCCTCAATCTCATCGCCGAGCGGGGACCGGTTTCCGCCGCCCAGCTCGCCAAGGTTCTCTACCTCACTCCGGCAGCCGTCCGCCGGCATATTGCCGCTCTCGAGGAGGAGAATCTCATCGAGGTGCACACCCCGGCCGGCCCGACCGTGGCCAAGCGCGGACGCCCCGCGCGCCACTACGTGGCTACCGCCCAGGGGCGCTCCGAACTCACAAACACCTATTCTGACCTCGCCAACTCTGCGCTGGGCTTTATTCGCCAGCAGATGGGCGAGGAGAAGGTGGAGGAGTTCGCCAACGAACGGATCACCCAGTTGGAGGACCGTTACGCGAGGGTTTTGCAGCAGGCCGGATCGGATCCGGCACGCCGCGCCCACGCCCTCGTGGCCGCTCTCAATGAGGATGGCTACGCGGCGACCCTGCGTTCGGTGGGGCCGCGCGGATTCGCCCTCCAGCTCTGTCAGGGGCACTGCCCCGTGATGGAAGTGGCTGGCCAGTTCCCCGAACTGTGCGAGGCTGAGACGCGCGCATTCTCTCGACTGCTTGGCGTTCACGTCCAGCGGCTCGCTACCCTGGCGAGCGGGGATCACGTGTGCACCACCCATATTCCGCTTCTCATCCCATCTTCGCGCCGTCCCGAGCGGCGCGAGACTACGGAAGGAAATCTATGACGCAGACACAGCCACAGAGTGTCGGCGAGCCGTTGTCTCAGGAGGAGACAATTGCGTCGCTTGGACACTATCGCTTCGGCTGGCATGACCCTGACGAGGCCGGCGAGAAGGCCCAGCGGGGCCTGAGCGAGGAGGTTGTTCGCAACATCTCTCAGCTGAAGGACGAGCCGGAGTGGATGCTCAAGCGCCGTCTCAAGGCACTGAAGATGTTTGACCGCAAGCCGCTGCCCACGTGGGGTGCGGACCTGTCGGGCATCGACTTCGATCGGATCAAGTATTTCGTGCGCTCCACCGAGGAGCAGGCGACCTCCTGGGAGGACCTGCCCGAGGATATTCGCAACACCTATGATCGCCTTGGCATTCCCGAGGCCGAGAAGCAGCGCCTCGTTGCCGGTGTGGCCGCTCAGTACGAATCCGAGGTGGTTTACCACCAGATCCGCGAGGATCTGGAGCGTCAGGGCGTCATCTTCCTCGATACCGACACCGGGCTGCGTGAGCACCCGGAGATCTTTGAGGAATACTTCGGTACCGTGATTCCGGCCGGTGACAATAAGTTTGCCGCGCTCAATACGGCCGTGTGGTCCGGCGGTTCCTTCGTCTACGTTCCCAAGGGCGTGCACGTTGATATTCCGCTGCAGGCCTACTTCCGGATCAACACCGAGAACATGGGCCAGTTTGAGCGCACCCTCATCATCGCCGACGAAGGCTCCTACGTGCACTATGTGGAGGGCTGCACTGCCCCCATCTACAAGTCGGATTCCCTGCACTCGGCGGTCGTTGAGATCATCGTGAAGAAGGATGCCCGGGTGCGCTACACGACGATCCAGAACTGGTCGAATAATGTCTACAACCTCGTCACCAAGCGCACGACGGTGGAAGAGGGCGGCACCATGGAGTGGATCGATGGCAACATCGGCTCCAAGGTGACGATGAAGTACCCGGCTGTCTACCTCATGGGCGAGCACGCCCGAGGCGAGACCCTCTCAGTCGCCTTCGCCGGCGAAGGACAGCATCAGGACACCGGGTCGAAGATGGTGCACATGGCCCCCAACACCTCGTCTTCGATCGTCTCCAAGTCGGTATCCAGGGGCGGCGGACGCTCCTCCTACCGAGGACTCGTCCAGGTGCACCCGGAGGCGAGCCATTCGAAGTCCAACGTGTTGTGCGATGCTCTGCTCGTCGACACGATTTCCCGCTCGGATACGTATCCGTATGTCGACGTGCGCGTCGACGATGTGGAGATGGGCCATGAGGCCACGGTGTCGAAGGTGAGCGAGGATCAGCTCTTCTACCTGCAGTCGCGCGGGCTCGAAGAGACCGAGGCGATGGCCATGATCGTGCGTGGCTTCGTTGAGCCGATCGCCCGCGAGCTCCCCATGGAGTACGCCCTTGAGCTCAACCGACTGATCGAACTGCAGATGGAAGGGAGCGTCGGCTAATGACGACGACCGATCATTCTCAGGCAACCCTCGTTGCCGATGATCCCCAGGTTCAGGCCGGCGGCGGCTCCTCGTCGCGCGCCGACCGGGCCACGTCCTACGATCCCGCGATTTTCCCGGTTCCCACCGGGCGCGAGGAGGATTGGCGCTTCACCCCGATTGAGGCTCTGGACAAGTTCTTCGAGGAATCCTTCACCGGTGACGCCGTCACCATCTCCGCGACCGGTGCCGAGCTCGAGCAGGTTCCCATGGACGATCCTCGACTCGGCCAACTGGCCGCCCCGGGAGACCGGGTGGCCGCGCTGAGCTGGCGCAATGCCAAGCGGGCGCACGTGCTCACCGTGTCCGGCGAGGAGCCCTCCGAGGCCATCATCACCGCCACTGGCACCGGGGGAGAGGACGTCACCCCGCTCGTCTTCCACATTCGAGCCGAGGAGAACTCCTCCGGCACCGTCGTGCTCAACCACGTCGGCGCTGGCCGGGTGGCCGAGGGCGTGGAGATCGATGTGGCGGATGGCGCGCACCTCACCTTCGTCACCGTTCAGGACTGGGACGATGAGGCGCAGCACCTGTCCGCCAACCGCCTGCGGCTTGGTAAGGATGCGACCCTGCGGCACATCGTCGTCACGCTCGGGGGCAAGATCGTCCGCGTGACCACCGATTCCGAGTACGCGGGCACCGGGGGTGATCTCGAGCTGCTCGGCGCCTACTTCACGGACTCCGGCCAGCATCAGGAGCACCGCCTGTTCGTCGATCACACCCCGCCGAACTGCCGCTCGAATGCCACCTACAAGGGTGCGCTGCAGGGCGAGTCGGCCCACTCGGTGTGGGTTGGTGACGTCCTCATCCGCCCGACGGCGGAAGGCACCGATACCTACGAGCTCAACCGCAATCTCGTCCTCACACTGGGGGCAATGGCGGACTCGGTTCCCAACCTGGAGATCGAAACCGGCGAAATCGAGGGGGCCGGCCACGCCTCGGCCACCGGTCGCTTCGACGATGAGCAGCTGTTCTACCTGCGCGCCCGCGGCATCCCTGAGGATGTTGCCCGCCGGCTCGTCGTGCGCGGTTTCTTCGCCGAGCTCATCAACCAGATTGGCGTCGAATCCGTGCAGAACAAGCTCATGGAAGCCATTGAAGAAGAGCTGGACCAGACCATGAAGGTTGCTTCATGACCTTCCAGCTCGCCTGCGCCGCAAACGCGCTGGAACCCGAGGAGGTCGAGGCACTCGAGCTCAACGGGATCCGGCTCGCACTCGTGCGCGATGAGGACGGCTCGTGGCACTGCCTGGATGACCTGTGCACCCACGAGAACGTTCCGCTGTCCGACGGGGACGTCGAAGACGGCGAGCTGGAGTGCTGGAAGCACGGCTCCGCCTTCGATCTGCGCACCGGCAAGCCCAGCTGCCTGCCGGCCACCAAACCCGTCAAGGTCTATCCCGTCAAGGTCGAAGATGGCTCCGTCTGGGTTGACGTCGACCGCCCCATCAACGCATAGAAAGAACTGAAGTGTCCAAGCTCGAAATCAAGAACCTTCACGTGTCCGTCGAAACGGCCGAGGGCCCCAAGCCGATCCTCCACGGTGTGGACCTCACCATCAACGCCGGTGAGATTCACGCCGTCATGGGCCCCAACGGCTCCGGCAAGTCCACCCTCGCCTACGCCCTCGCCGGGCATCCCAAGTACGAGATCACCGAGGGTGAGGTGATCATGGATGGCGAAAACATCGAGGAGATGAGTGCCGATGAGCGCGCCCGCGCCGGCCTCTTCCTCGCCATGCAGTACCCGGTCGAGGTACCCGGCGTCACCGTCTCGAACTTCCTGCGCACCGCCAAGACCGCGATCGATGGCGAGGCCCCCGCGCTGCGCCAGTGGATCGGCCAGGTCAAGGACTCGATGCAGAATCTGCGCATGGACGAGGACTTTGCCCAGCGCGACCTCAACACCGGTTTCTCCGGCGGCGAGAAGAAGCGCAATGAGATCCTCCAGATGGAGCTGCTCGAGCCGAAGTTCGCCGTCCTCGACGAGACCGACTCCGGCCTGGACGTCGACGCGCTTCGCGTCGTCTCCAAGGGCGTGAACCGAGTGCATGAGAAGACCAACAACGGCATCCTCCTCATCACCCACTACACCCGGATCCTCAACTACATTGAGCCGGACTACGTCCACGTGTTTGCGGGCGGCCGGGTGGCCGACTCCGGCGGCCCGGATCTCGCCGCTCGCCTCGAGGACGAAGGGTACGACCGGTACCTGTGACCAGCGCCGTTCCCCTCGCAGACTTTCCGCTTCTGGCCCGCACCGGGCGCGGCGGGTCCCGCTTGGTCTACCTGGACTCGGCGGCGACCTCGCAGCGCCCGCGTGCGGTGCTTCAGGCGGAGCGGGACTTCCTGTTCCATTCCTATGGCCCGGTGGGCCGCGGCTCGCACATCCTCGCCGAGGAGGCCTCCACGGCCGTTGAGGATGCGCGAGACAAGGTGGCCGGCTTTGTTGGCGTGCCCAGCTCCGAGCTCATCTGGACGAAGAACGCTACCGAGGCCATCAACATCGTCTCCTACGGGTTGCTGAACGCCGGCCTGGATGGCGGGGAGCTCGGACTCAAGGAAGGCGACACCATCGTCGTCACCCGCGCCGAGCATCACGCGAATCTCGTGCCGTGGCAGCTGCTTGCCGCTCGCACGGGAGCGAAGCTTGCGTGGCTCGATGTTATCAGCGAGGGGCCGGATGCCGGGCGCATCGACCTCGACACCCTCTCGGTCATCACCGAGCGGACAAAGGTCGTGGCGATCACCCACGTCTCCAACGTCACCGGGGCGATCACCCCGGTCGAAGAGATCGCCCGAGCCGCGAAGGCGGTGGGCGCCCTCGTCGTTCTTGACGCGTGCCAGTCGGTTCCGCACTTCGGCGTTGATCTCGACGCCCTCGGGGTCGATGCCGCTGCCTTCTCCGCGCACAAGATGCTCGGGCCCACCGGCATCGGCGGGCTGTGGATGCGCGGCGAGCTCGCCGAGAAACTGCCCCCGGTCATCACCGGCGGCTCGATGGTTGAGATCGTCACCATGGAGAACACGACGTACGCGGCGCCGCCCGCCAAGTTTGAGCCCGGCACCCAGCCGGTCAGCCAGATCGTGGGATTCGGTGCGGCGTGCGACTACCTCCAGGCCGTCGGCATGGAGACGATTGCGGCCCACGAGCATGCACTCACCGAGCGTATGATTCGCGGCATGGCCGATGTTGACGGAGTCCGGATTCTCGGCCCGACGACGCTGGAGAACCGGGTCGGGGCCGTGGCCTTCGACGTGGCCGATGTCCACCCCCACGATGTTGGCCAGGTGCTCGATGCTTCCGGTGTCCTCGTCCGGGTGGGCCACCATTGTGCCCAACCCATCCACCGGGTGTTTGACACCTTCTCTTCGTCTCGGGCCTCAATCGGGCCGTACAATACAACGGACGATGTCGACGCGTTCCTCGAGGCCCTGCCCCGGGTTCGCAGCTACTTTGGAGTGTGAATGAACGAACTCGATCAGCTCTATCAGCAGATCATCCTCGAACACGCCAAGCTCCGCCACGGCCAGGGTATCCTCGGCGATCCCGACGGGGAGTCCTTTCAGGTCAATCCCACGTGCGGTGATCAGGTCAATCTGCAGGTTCGCCTCGATGGAGACCGGATCGGCGAGCTTGCCTGGGACGGCAAGGGCTGCTCGATTTCGCAGGCCTCCATTTCCGTCATGTCGACCCTCGTGGAGGGCAAGACGATTGAGCAGGCCGAGCACCTGCACGAGATCTTCTCCGATCTCATGAACTCTCGTGGCAAGGGCATCGATCCGAAGCGCGAGGAGGAGCTGGAGGACGCCTCTGCCTTCGTCGGCGTCGCCCAGTTCCCGGCCCGCATCAAATGCGCCCTGCTGGGGTGGATGGCCCTGCGCGACGCAACCGCGAAGGCACAAGCGAAAGGAGAGGGACAGTGACTGAGTCCCCGCTGACCGTTATGGACGTGGAGGAGGCCCTCCACGACGTGATCGATCCCGAGCTGGGCATCAACATTGTTGATCTCGGCCTGCTCTACGGCGTAACCCTTGAACACAACACCGCTATCATCGACATGACTCTGACCTCGCCGGCCTGCCCGCTGACCGACGTCATCGAGGACCAGGCCACTCAGGCGCTGGAGGGCCTTGTCGACGAGGTCCGCATCAACTGGGTGTGGCTGCCGCCGTGGGGACCCGAGAAGATCACCGAATCCGGCCGCGAGCAACTACGTGCGCTCGGCTTCAACGTCTGACCGACATTTCCGGGGCGTGACCTGCCCGGATTCCACCCACGCCGCCCGGCGCGGTGATAGGGTAGGGCAGCTAGTCCCAGCATCTATCGAGGGAAGGTGAGCGGCGTGTCCTTGCTGTCGACGATTCATCAACCGGGCGATCTTGCCCGGCTGTCATCGAAGCAGCTGCGCCAGCTGGCCCGGGAGATCCGTACCTTCCTCGTCGAGACCGTGGCCGTCACGGGCGGCCACCTCGGGCCGAACCTCGGCGTCGTCGAGCTCACCATGGCGCTGCACCGGATCTTCGATTCGCCGCGCGACACCCTCATTTTCGACACCGGCCACCAGGCCTACGTGCACAAGATTCTCACGGGCCGCAAGGACTTCTCCAAGCTGCGGCAGGCCGGCGGGCTGTCCGGATATCCCTCGCGGGCCGAATCCGCCCACGACGTCGTCGAGAATTCCCACGCCTCGACCGCGCTGTCCTGGGGGGCCGGCGTGGCCCGCGGGTATCAGCTCCTGGAACAGGAGCGCTCCGTTGTTGCCGTGATCGGCGATGGTGCGCTCACGGGTGGTATGGCCTGGGAGGCCCTCAATAACATCGCCGAGGATCCAAGCCTTCCTCTCATTATCGTCGTCAACGATAATGGTCGCTCCTATGCACCCACGGTGGGGGGTATGGCCAGGCGGTTTGATCACATGCGGGTCAATCGCAACTACGAGTCCCTCCTCGACTGGGGCAAGAAGACGCTGCGCTCCACCGGCGCGCCCGGCCGGCTCGCCTACGATGCTCTGCACGGACTTAAGCAGGGCGTCAAAGACGTCTTCTTCGACGCCGGCATCTTCGACTCGCTCGGGATCAAATACATCGGACCGGTGGACGGTCACGATATGGAATCCCTGGAATCGGCCCTGCGGCTCGCCAAGGAGTATCGCGGACCCGTCGTTGTCCACACCATCACCGAGAAGGGCCGCGGTTATCAGCCCGCCCTTGACGACGATGCGGACCGGTTCCACGCGGTCGGTAAGATTCACCCCGAAACCGGCCTTCCCGTCGCCCCCTCCCGCTTTGGTTGGACCTCTGTCTTCGCCGATGAGATTGTGCGTCTCGCCGACGAGGACGACCGCATCATCGGACTCACGGCGGCGATGATGCAGCCGGTGGGTCTCGGCCCGCTCGCCAAGAAGTATCCGCACCGGGTCATCGACACCGGCATCGCCGAGCAGCACACCGTGACCGCGGCCGCGGGACTCGCCTTCGCGGGTATGCACCCCGTCGTCGCTGTGTACGCCACCTTCCTCAACCGTGCCTACGATCAGCTGCTCATGGATGTGGCGCTGCACAATGCCCCCGTCACCATTGCGCTCGACCGTGCCGGCATCACCGGGGATGATGGGGCCTCCCACAATGGCATGTGGGATCTGTCGCTGGCCGCCATGATCCCCAATCTATCCGTGGCTGCCCCGCGCGACGAAAATACGCTGCGCACGGAGCTCCGCGAGGCCCTTGCCACGGACGCTCCGACCCTGCTGCGCTACCCCAAGGGCGAGATCCCCGAGGCAATTCCCGCCATCGACACCGTCTCCAGCATCGACATCCTCGGCCGCCATGACGGCCCCGGCGCGAAGATTGCGGTCGTCTCCATTGGCGCCATGGCGCCCGCCGCACTCGAGGCTCTCCAGGTGGGTGAGGCTGACGTCACGGTCCTTGACCCGCGATGGGTCCTCCCCGTCAGCGATGATCTGGTGGCCATGCTCGAGGGCTTCGATGCCGTTTTGACGATCGAGGATGGTCTGCGCGATGGCGGAGTGGGCGAGCAGATTCGCGACCGTCTCACCATTCCCGTCACCGTCCTTGGCATCTCTCGCCACTTCCTGGCCCACGCGAAGCGCGACGCACTGCTTACCGAGGAACACATGACCGGAAGCGACGTCGTGCGAGAGGTGCGCCGCCTTGCCGGCCTGCCCGGCGTCCAGGCCGTCCGCGACACCACCGCGTAATCGGCCCAGCCTCGACGCCTTCGCAGCGTTCCAAAACGGCTCGGAACAGCTCAACGAAGCGGAGCCAACAAGGGATAACCGGCAAGCCTACACTCGGCCCGCACTGACGCCGCCATGCATCGTCAGTGCGGGCCGCGGGCTTTGATTGTGTCTGCACTCGGGTGACACGTCCCGGCCGACTTCTTCCGCTAGGCAGCGGCCCGCTTAGAGTATCTGCGTTCGGGTGCGCGGGTTACCGAGAACTGCGGGGTAGCTGGGTGAGAACCTCTTCGATCTGCCAGGGGCGGGCACCCGCCGCAAGCAGCTTCTCGGTTGCATCCATGACCGACGACCAGCCCCGCCAGGCAAGTTCTTGCTGGTGTGCGGGACGCATGAGGACCTCCTGGCGGATCCCCAGCTCATCGGCGCGGGCGAGAACCGCCGGGCGCACGATGTTCCACCGCTTGGCGGCATCGGGATACTTGCGTTCCCAGCGTTGGGGCCGCGGGCGGCCTTCGGCCGGCTTCGGGGAGGGCAGCTCATCCTCGTCAAGGTGCCAGGCGGTGTCAATGGCTTCCCAGAATTCGCGCGCATAGCGGCCGGCCCGGCCACGCACCCGGTGACGCACGTCGGCTGCCGATCGCGGCTTGGTAGCGGCAAGATGAGCAAGATCGTTGTCGCGAATAATCTTCAGCGGCGCGAGATCAGCGTCCTTGGCAACCTCATCGCGCACCTCCCACAGCTCCCTGGCCATGCCCAGCGCACGGGGATCATCGATCTTCTCGCGCTTGGCGCTGCGCCGCCACGGATCGGGCCGGGGCTCCGGATCGGGGGAGAGGCGAAGATGCTCGCACTCCTCTTCCAGCCATCGCATGCGACCGGCCTCCTCGACTCGGGCGGTGAGCTCTCGCTCCAGCTCGATGAGGAATTCGACATCAAGCGCGGCATAGGACAGGAGTGAATCCTGAAGCGGCCGCTTCGACCAGTCGGAATTTGCGTGGTCCTTGGCAATGTCGATGCCGAGCTCGGATTGAAGGACCGCCTGCAGGGACACGTGCTCGCGGCCGAGCAGCTGAGCGGCCACCTGGGTGTCGTATACCTTCGGCGCCTCCAGGCCGTCCATGTGCAGGCAGGGCAAATCCTGATCCACCGCGTGCAAAATCCACATGTCGGTGGCGAGCACCTCGGCCAGCTCGCCCATGATCTCCTCCAATGCCGGGGCATCGAGGAGGAATAGTCCGGAACCCTCGCGCTTGATCTGAATGAGGTAAGCGCGAGACGAATAACGGAAGGTGGCAGCCCGCTCGGTGTCAATCGCGAAGGGGCCGTGTCCCTTCGCCAGGGCCGCGACGGCCCGTCGACCAGCGGTAAGCGATGAGGTGAGCGGGGGAGTACCCTCGCGGGGCTCGGAATAAAAGGTCACGTGCTCTCCAAAGAGGGGGTGATCGTCGGCAGGTCCGGATCCAGCCCGCCGGCCTGGCAGGCAAAGCGTGCCCACGCGTCAAGGTGATCAGACACGTCTTCCGACTCCGGTGACCACGAGGCTCGAATCTCTACCGAGACGTGGGTGCCGGCGAGGGTGAGACCGCCAAAAGTCTCATCGATCTGCCGGGTGACGGTGCCGTTAAGGCTGTGGTACTGCGCATTGTGGCGGGCCAGAGCATCGGTTAGCCACGACCATGCCACCTCGCCCAGAAGCGGATCTGCGGCCAACTCAGATTCCACGGGGGCGGACACGTGGGCGACAATGCGGAAGGTGGAATTCCACGCCGGTTGCCCCTCAGGATCATAAAGAAGGACGAAGCGCGCGGCTCCACGATAACCATCGGGATCGAGTTCGGCACCGGTGAGGTTGATCTCGGCCGCCAGCGCCGCCGCCCAGGGCGCAATCTTCTTGGGGGCGGGAATCTCCGCGAGGTGGAACTCCTCGCGGAAGCTGTGGCCACGCAGCGAGTCCAGCGCGGCAAGAAAGACTGGCGGAACAGGCACACCGTCACCCTAACGGGTGGAGAGTTTATGCCGATGCAGGCGCGCCGGGCCCTCCGCCCCCGGAAGTACCGGCGGGCCCGGCGCGCTGGCGAAAGATCAGAGCGGGTAAGAAACAGAGGGCGGCCCACCGGCCGCCCTCTGATGGATGTGGATTAGCGAGCCTCAAACGACAGGCATTCGGCGGTCATGCCGCCAATGCGCACCGTGTCGGCGGTGCATTCGAGGTTCGCATTGTGTGCGCAGTTGTCGCGCTGGCAGGCGCCAACCTGGCTGAGCACCTTGCCGAGTCCGCCACGCATATCGAGCGGAATGAACGTCTGGCAGGCGGCATTCTGTCCCACCGTCACGGCGAAGGCCTGGCAGCCATCATCGTTGTAGGAACATCCAGCCACCGTGCACTCGGCCACCTTGGGCATCTCAGAAACAGTCATGATCTTCTCCTTTTCGATCGACACTTTCACGCTAGATTCTGCGAGTTATCGACGCCAGGAAGGAGTGGCTTGGCGAAATACGACAGGCACAAATTTAAAAAAGCTTCGCATAGAGAAAAGGGAATGGCGGAATCTCGCGGAAAGGCACGATCTTTCTGACGCAAGATTGAAATCTGTCACATAGTGCGGGCTGGTGTGACGGTTATTAACGCTACGAAATTCTTAGCTTTTCCTGCTGTGGCGCGGTTCCGCAAGCTTGGCCGGAGTGGTGGAGAGGAGGGTAACAGTTTCTCAAGCTTGCCCTCTCTTGATAGGCGAGGGTAACCTCATACAGTTCCAGCATCACACAAAGGAGACATACATGTCGATCTCGAAGACATACCGTACGGCCTTTGCGGCTGTTGCAGCGGCCAGCCTCGCACTTGCCGGCTGTTCCTCTAGCGAGGAGGACGCCGAGAAGACGGCCGAGGAAACCACGGAGGAAGCCGAGGCTGAAGAGACCGAAGAGTCCGAGAGCGCCGAAGAGACCGAGGGGGAGACCAAGGCTGCCGAACCCGGCACTGCCACGGTGCAGAGCTGGCAGGGTGCGGTGGAGGTTCCGGTTCCCCCGAAGCGCCCCGTTGTCACCGATAATCGCGCCTTCCAGATCCTGGAGGCGTGGGGAGTTGACCTTGTTGCGGCCCCGCGTAAGCTGATGTCCCCCGAGCTCGCCTACCGGAGCAACGAGGATATTGCCGATCTCGGCATGCACTTTGAGCCGAACCTTGAGGCCCTTGTGGCGGCTGAGCCTGACGTCGTGCTCAATGGCTACCGCTTTGCTTCCTACTTTGAGGATATGAAGGAACTCGTTCCGGATGCCGTCGTGGTCGATATCTCCATGGATTTCGCGGAGAACGGTCTTGCTGAGGAGTTCAAGAAGCAGCTGGATCTGCTGGGCACCGTCTTCCAGAAGGAGGATGAGGCTGCGGCCCTGTACGCGGACTTCGAGGAGGCTCGCGACCGCGCGAAGGAGGCCTATGATCCGGAGCAGAGCGTCATGGGTCTGCTGACCTCCGGCGGCAAGATTGCCTACGCCGCCCCGGGAACCGGTCGCTCGGTTGGCCCGCTGTTCACCGCACTCGATCTCACCCCGGCCTATGAACAGGAGGGCGAGGACAATACGCACGGCGATGAGATCTCCGTCGAGGCCATTGCTGAGGCGAATCCCGACTGGATCATCGTGCTTGACCGCGATGCTGCCTTCCCGCACGAGGATGGCGATGGGTACCAGACCGCCGAGGAGCTCATTACGAACTCCGAGGCTCTGCAGAATGTCACCGCCGTGGAGAAGGGGCAGATCTACGTTCTGCCCGCCACCTTCTACGTCACCGAGGACATCATCGAATACACCGAGGTGCTCAACGCGCTCGCCGATTCCTTCGAGGGCTAGTGGTGCTCGCGCGCCGCGGACTCATGTGAGCAACGGCATGGCGTGCCCCCGCAAACCGCGGGGGCACGCGGCCGCCGCCTCATCCGCGGGATGTCGGTTGGAAGATATTGATACGTAGTATTGCTCCCCGGGAACCAATTGGTTAGCCTGGCCTTCGACACGGGATCAATTGCCGCCAATAAGGAGACGACACCTATGTCGATTAAAAGGAAGTGTCACCTGGCTGGAGCCGCGCTGACGGCTCTTGCCCTCGCCCTCACCGGCTGTTCCGCGGCCGAGGATTCGGCCGACGAGGAATATCCTGCAGCCGGCTCGGATCGTGAGTCGACCGATGTTGAGTCGGCCGACTCCGCCTCGGATGGCACCGGCGCCACCGTCACGGTGGAAAGCTGGCGCGGTCCGGTCGATGTTCCGGCGCCGCCGGAGCGCCCGGCTGTCACCGATAACCGCGCCGCCCGCATCCTCGACAACTGGGGCATCGACGTCGTCGCCGCTCCGCTTGACGTCTTTCCGGCAGACCTGAGCTATCGCGGGGATGACTCCGTGGCGAACATGGGAGCGCACTTCGAGCCGAACCTCGAGGCCCTCGTTGCTGCCCAGCCCGATGTCGTGCTCAACGGATACCGCTTTGCCGAGCTGTATGACGATATCGAAGCCGTGGTTCCGGACGCCACCATGGTCGATATTTCTATGGACATTGTGGACAATGATCCGGCGGGTGAGTTCAGGAAGCAGCTTGACCTGCTGGGTGCGATCTTCGACAAGCAGGCCGAGGCCGATGCTCTCTATGCCGATTTCGAGGATGCGGGGGAGAGGGCGGCTGAGGCTTATGATCCGGAGCAAACCGTCATGGGCCTCCTCACCAGCGGTGGGAATATTTCCTATGTCGCTCCGGTCACCGGCCGCTCGGTGGGCCCGCTGTTTTCGATCATCGACATGACGCCAGCCCTTGAGCAAGAGGGCGATGACAATACCCACGGCGATGACATCTCCGTCGAGGCCATTGCCCAGGCGGATCCGGACTGGATCATCGTCCTGGACCGGGACGCCGCCGTGGCGAGCGATGATGACGAGGACTACCGTAGCGCGCGGGAGCTCATTGCCGATTCTGAGGCTCTGCAGAACGTCACCGCGGTCAAGGAGGACCAGATCATCTACCTGGCCGAGGACTTCTACCTCACCGAGGACATCATGGCTTACACGGTGGCGCTGGAGCGCATGGCCGAAGCGTTCGCCAAGTAAAGGACCCGCATGGCAGCTAAGCCCCTCGCGGGCCCCACGCAGCCTCGCCGGGAAGCCCCCCGGCGAGGTCTGCCCAACCTCGCCCTCCCCGTCGCCCTCATCATTACGGTTGCGCTGCTTGCGGCCTCTCTTGCGGTTGGTGTCTATGACATCACCGGGGGAGAGGACGGCTGGGAGATGTTTGCCATTACTCGGGTGCCGCGCACCATCGCTCTCGTGCTCGCCGGCGCCGCCATGTCCGTCTGCGGGCTCATCATGCAGCTGCTCACTCAGAACCGGTTCGTCGAGCCGACAACGACGGGCACCACCGAGTGGGCAGGCCTGGGGCTCATGGTAACGATGGTGATCTTCCCAGCGGCCTCGATCACTGAGCGAATGATCGGTGCCATCATCTTCGCCTTCGTCGGCACCACCATCTTCTTCCTCTTTCTGCGTCGAGTCTCCCTGCGTTCCTCACTCATCGTCCCCATCGTCGGCATCATGCTCGGTGCGGTCGTCGGATCGGTCTCCACTTTCGTCGCCCTCGCGACGAACATGCTGCAGAACCTGGGGATATGGTTTGCTGGATCGTTCACCTCGGTGATCCGCGGCAAGTACGAGATCTTGTGGATCGTCCTCCTCGTCCTCGTTGCCGTCGCCATCGTCGCCGACCGATTCACGGTGGCCGGGCTCGGCAAGGACATCGCCACCAATGTGGGCCTCAACTACGATCTCATCGTTCTCATTGGCGTCGGCATGGTCTCCATCGCCACCGGGGTGGTCACCGTTGTCATCGGTGCCCTGCCCTTCCTCGGCCTCATTGTTCCCAATGTCGTGTCGATGTTCCGGGGCGATAATCTGCGGAGTAATCTGCCCTGGGTGTGCCTCGTGGGAATCTGGGTTGTCACCGTATGCGACATCATTGGCCGGACGATCATCATGCCCTTCGAGGTTCCCGTCTCTCTTATCCTCGGCGTCATTGGCGCCACTTTCTTTGTTGTCCTGCTCGCCCGCCGACGGAGGTCAATGTGACTGCACCCGCCGCGCTCAAAACTCCGTCGGCCCCGCCCGCCCCGGCCGAGCGCCACTCTGGCTCCCTACCCACCCGGGCCGCAAAGACCCGCTACGTTATCATTCTCACCGCCCTTCTTATGGGGGCAGCCTTCTTCACCTTCATGGTGCTCTCGTATCGGAATCCGATGCCACCGGGCAGCCAAGGCTTTTGGATCATCGCGAAGATGAGGGGAACGAATCTCGTGGTGATGGCGGTGGTTGCTATCTGCCAGGCGTGCGCCACGGTAGCCTTTCAAACGGTCACCGCCAACCGGATCATCACCCCGTCAATCATGGGCTTTGAGGCCCTCTACGTCGCCATCCAAACGACCCTCGTCTTTATTTTCGGGATTGCCGGCGTCACGTGGGCCACCCCGACAACGAGGTTCTTTCTCCAGGCGGCCATCATGGTCGCCTTTGCCTCCCTGCTCTACGGCTGGCTATTGTCGGGCCGATTCGGGAACATGCATATCATGCTGCTGGTCGGCGTGGTCATTGGCGGCGGGCTCGGTGCCCTGTCGACGTTTATGCAGCGCCTGCTCGCCCCCTCCGAATTTGATGTTCTCGCGGCGAAGCTCTTCGGCTCGGTGGCCAATGCGGACGGGGAGAACCTGCCCTACGTCATTCCCATCGTCCTCATCGTCGCCGGGATTCTCTTTTTCCATGCTCGCCGCCTCAACGTCCTTGCTCTCGGCGCTGATCTCGCCAACAATCTCGGCCTCGACCACCGGCGGGAAACCATGAAGGTGCTCTTTTTGGTTTCGGTGCTCATGGCGATGACCACTTCCCTTGTCGGGCCCATGACCTTCCTCGGTTTCCTCGTGGCCACCCTCGCCTACCAGGCGGCGGACACCTACGATCACCGCCTCATCTTCCCGCTTGCCGTTCTCATTGGCTACAACATTCTCGCCGGCGCCTACACGATCATGCGCCACGTTTTCTACGCCTACGGAGTCGTCACCGTCATCATCGAAATGATTGGTGGCCTCACCTTCCTCATCGTCATCATGAAGAAGGGCCGGCTCTAGGCCACTCCTTCACCCTCACCTTAAGGACGCACATGAACGCCCTCAGCGACCACCAGCCCGCGCAGATCCACCGGGTGGATGCTCCGGGAGCCCCGGCGATCTCCACCCGCGAGGTCGTGCGCGACTACGGGGAAGCCGTCATCGGCCCCGTCTCCATCGACATCCCCACCGGTGGCATCACCGCGCTCGTGGGCCCGAATGGTGCCGGCAAGTCCACCCTGTTGACGATGATGGGCAGGCTGCAGGAGGTGGATAGTGGGCAGATCCAGGTGGCCGGCAATGATCTTGTGTCGACCCCGTCAAAGAAGATTGCACGCCTCCTGTCCATCCTCCGCCAGGAGAACCACTTCGTCACCCGCCTCACCGTCCGCCAGCTAGTGGGCTTCGGTCGCTTTCCCTATTCGCAGGGCCGGCTCACCATCGAGGATGAGAAGCACATCACGGATGCCATCGACTTCCTCAATCTGGGCGATCTCGAGCACCGCTATCTCGACCAGCTCTCCGGGGGTCAGCGCCAGCGCGCCTACGTTGCCATGGTTATCGCCCAGGACACCGATATCCTCCTGCTCGACGAGCCGCTCAACAATCTCGATATGAAGCACTCGGTGCAAATGATGCAGCAGCTAAAGCGGGCCGCCGATGAGCTGGGCAAAACCATTGTCATCGTCTTGCACGACATCAACTTCGCAGGCCACTACGCCGACTGGATCTGCGCCATGAACGACGGCAAGGTTTCCCACTTTGCCCCGGCGGGCGAGATCATGCGGGCAGAGATTCTCAGCGAGGTCTTTGACACTCCCATCGACGTCATTGACGGGCCCTCTGGGCCCCTCGCCGTCTACTACTAGCCGCGGTCCGTACCGCGGGCGCTACGGTAGCTCGGCTCGGCCGGTGATACTAGGGGAGGGGATCGCTCGGTTCCTCCGCTACGGGAGCATCATCCGAATCCGCCCCGTGGCCAGTGCGCCCAGTATCTGCTGTCTGCCCGGAGCCTTGTTCTGCATGCCCGTGGGCGCAGCATTCGCACGGACCGACCGGGCCCGTGCCCCACTTCTTGAGGAAAACGAAGACAGCGACACCGCCGATGAGGGCGAGACCGAGCAGCGCGAATACCTTGGTACCAAAGCTGGACGGGACGTAGATGCCGGCGAGGATGATGGCGGCAAAGAAGAGAATCTGGGTGAACAGCACCGACCGCGGATGCCACCAGGGCAGAGCCTCCCCGGAGAGGATGTATCGCGCAACGTTGGCTGCGAGGTAGACGGCGAGCGCGGCGAGGATGAGAAGGGCAATCCACATGGTGCTATCCCTCGTTGATGACGACGGCGATGGAGCGGGGGCCCACGGTGAGAGTCTCCGCGCTGTTCACCTCGCCGAAGGAGGAGAGGAGGGTGCCGAGCGGGTGCTGGGCGGGCTGCTCAGAGAAGTTGACGATGACGCGGCCGGCGCCCCGGTGGAGCACCAACCCCGTCTCGGAGCGCTCGAGGGAGGAGGCGGTCCGGTCCGGGCTGGCAAAGCACTCAACGCTCGCCCGAATCTCGATGAGAGCGCGAATGAAGGAGGAGAACTCCGGATCGTTATCCTTCGCCTCCCAGGTGAGCTTCGAGGCGGTGAAGGTCTCCTCGGCCTGGGGGTCGGGAACGTCGAAGGTATCGCCGTAGATCTCTTCCCAGCCGTGGGTGGAAAACTCCTTGATGCGCCCCTTCGAGACCGCCTTGCCAAGCTCGTCGGCATGCTCGGAGAAGAAGGCAAAACGGTCGCGCGATCCCCATTCCTCGCCCTGGAAGATCATCGGGGTGAAGGGTGATAGGAGCACGAGGGCAAGCTGGGCGGCCAATTCGGTGCGGTCGAGATGCTCGGCGGGCCGATCACCCTGGGCCCGGTTGCCGATCTGATCGTGATTGGCATCGTAGACAACAAAGGCGTGACCATCGATCTCGGCGGGAACCGGGGCGCCCCAGGGCTGGCCGCGGAAGGTGGAGATCGTACCGTCGTGGAAGAAGACCTTGCTCATGACCTTCTCCAGCGCGTCCTCGCTGTCAAAGTCGGCGAAGTAGCCGTGCGCCTCCCCGGTAAAGAAGGTGTGAAGAGCATGGTGAACATCATCGGCCCACTGCATGTCCATGCCCCACCCGCCCTTCGCGGTGGGGGTGACGACCTTGGGATCGTTGAGATCGGATTCGGCGATGAGGGTGAGGGGCCGGTCGAGCTCGACCTCGAGCTCGGCGACGCGGTCGGAGAGCTCGGCGAGGATGTGATAGGGCGAATCGTCGATCATCGCGTGAATGGCATCCAGGCGCAGCGCATCGACGTGGAAATCACGCAGCCAGCGCAGCGCCGCATCGATAAGGTGGGCGCGCACGTACTCCGAGCCCTCGCCGTCGAAGTTGAGGGCCGAGCCCCACGGCGTCGTGTGTCGGTCGGTGAAGTAGGGGCCAAAGGCACCAAGGTAGTTCCCGTCCGGGCCGAGGTGATTGTAGACGACGTCGAGGCACACTCCCATGCCCGCGCGGTGTGCGGCATTGACGAAGGCGGCAAGGCCGGCGGGGCCGCCATAGGCCTCGTGGACGGCCGTCCAGCTCACCCCGTCATAGCCCCAGCCGCGATTGCCGGGGAAGGGCGCGATCGGCATGAGCTCAATGAGCTGTACCCCAAGATCGGCGAGATAATCCAGGCGCTCGATTGCCGAGGCGAAGGTGCCCTGCGGGGTGAAGGTGCCCACGTGGAGCTCGTAGATGAGAGCGCCCCTGCCATCCACCCCGGCCCAGTTCTCATCGCTCCAGTCGATGGCGGCGGTGTCAAAGACCCGGGAGGGGCCGTGAACGCCATACGGCTGGGCGGCGCTGCGCGGATCCGGGCGCAATGGCGAGCCGTCCACGGAGAACCCGTAATCGGTACCGGCCGGCAGATCCGGCGCGGTGACCCATTGCCCCTCCCGGCTCATCTCCACCCGGCGAACCGGGGTATCCGGTCCGTACCAGGCCTCGGTGGGCAGCAGCAGCTCAACCTCGCCGGTGGGAGCCCAAACCCTCACTGTTCCTCCTTGACCAAGACAGCAGCCGGCAGGCGGTCGAGCAGCTCGACCAGAGAAACCTGCCCGCCCTCGTAGACCTCATCGGTGAGTACGTCGCGCCAGCTGCCCTCCGGCAGGACGACGCTGTGTTCGCCAAAACCGCCGGTGGCCGCCAGGGTGGCGGAGAGCCGCTCGGTGATGATGCAGGCGGCCGGCTCGCCAGCACGGGTGCGAGCATAGGCAAAGGCGTGTCCGGTTGTGGCGGGCAGCACCTGATATCCCGAATGTTCGCCGACGAAGGCATCGGGCAGTTCCCGGCGGGTGCGCAGGATGCGGGAGACGATCCACAGCTTTTCTTCGCTCAAGGTGGCCTCTCCGCCCAGCCCGGACTCGTCGAGGTGCTCGAGCAGGGGAGAGATCTGCCGGTAGTCAACCGGCCGGCGATTATCCGGGTCGACAAGCGAATTGTGGAGGACCTCTTCGCCCTGATAATTGTCTGCCACACCCAGGCAGGTGAGCTGGATGGTCTTCGTGGCAAGCAGCGCGGCGCGCATGGCCGGAGCGGTGAGCTCGAAGAAGTCGGTGAACAGCTCGACGATCCTCTCATCGGTGATGAGGTAGCGGGCGTAGAGGAAGAGGGCCTGCTCGGCCTCCTCGGCCGGCTTCGTCCATGTCGTCCACGTCTTCTGCTCTCGGGAGGCCTTGCGCAGGTAGTCGATGAGCCGCTCGTGCTCGATCGGTCCGTCTTCCGTCCACGTGCCCCAGATGGTCTGCCACAGGAGATTCTCGGTGCGCCCATCGAGCGAGGCAGGGCGCTGCTTGGCCGAGTGCTCGCGGGCGGTGTCGAGGAGCTCGCGCCACTGCTCGGAGAACTGGGAAAGAATGCCGATGCGGGCGCGGACATCCTCGCCGCGCTTGGTATCGTGCGTCGTGCCGAGCGTCATCGTGGCGGGCCAGGCAGGCATGGTCTTGGCAATCCACCCGTGCATCTCGTCCGGAGAGTAGGTGGGCTTTTCCGGATTGGCGCCCACCTCGCAGGTCGAGGTGAGCAGGGTCCAACGGTAGAAGGCCGTATCCTCCACGCCCTTGGCCATGACCGGACCGCAGGTCTGCTGGAAGCGAATGATCGCCTCGGCGCGCTTGGCCTCATGGGTGCGACCCGCGGAGCCAATCTCCTCGCCGAGCAGCAGCTTGAGGACGATGTCAAGGGTTTCCGAGCGATCATCGGCCAGCCGCTTGCGCGCCCGATCGGCCGCCTCGGTCAGCGCCCGCTCCGACACCGGGGAGGGCGCCTCCCCGGGATGAATGTAGGCGCGATACCTGTCCATTTCGCAGATCAAGGCGAACAGGCAGTCATGGATGGAGCGGAAGGTGTGGTCGCGCAGCCGCACGTCCTCGCGGCACAGGCCGGAGATGAGGTGGGCGAGACGGTCCAGCTCGGCGTACAGCGACGACGAGATGACCTCCTCCTTTGCCGCCATGATCATCGGTTCCAGATCGGCCGGGGAGTCCCCGGCAATCTGGTTGAGTAGGATGCCAAGATCGACGAGTCCGCGCGGATCGGTCTGCAGGGCTTGGATGCGCCATGCGGCGTCATATCCGGTGGTGCCGGCGATCGGCCACTCGCCCGGAAGCTCCTCGTCTCCATCGAGAATCTTCTCCGCGACAATCCAGGCCCCGCCCGTGGCCTCGGAGAGATTGCGGAAGTAGCCGCGTGGATCCGCGAGCCCATCCGGGTGGTCAATCCTAAAGCCGTCGATGAGGCCCTCATCGTGCAGCCGCAGCAGCAGCTCGTGGGTGGCCGAGAAGACCTCGTCATCCTCGACCCGGACGGCAGCCAGCGTGTCGACGTCGAAGAAGCGCCGGTAGTTGAGCTCCTCATCCGCCACCCGCCAGTAGGCGAGCCGATAGAACTGCCGGTCCAGCAGCTCGGCCAGCGGCAGCGCCTCGGTGCCCTCCCGGACCGGGAAGACATGCTCGAAGTAGCGCAGCACCTTCTGCTCGCCCTCGTCCTCAAAGCCGGGAACCACCATCTCGTCCAAGGTGAGATCCCCGGAGGCAAGCACGGTGCCGATTCGCTGGCCCAGGACGGGCATGAGCAAGCCGGCGCCGGCCTCGTCGAGGTTGAAATCGAACCATCGGTAGTAGGGGGAGTCCTCGCCGGTGCGAAGCACCGACCACAGGGCCCGGTTGAGGTAGAGCGGGGTGGGCACCGCCATGTGATTGGGCACCACGTCGACAATGACACCGAGATCCAGCTCGTGCGCCCGCGTCGCAAACGACCTAAAGCCGGTCTCGCCGCCCATCTCCTCGCTGATCGCGCTGTGATCGACCACGTCATAGCCATGGGTCGAGCCCGGCGTGGCCTGGAGGATGGGGGAGCAGTAAACGTCGGTGACGCCGAGCTCCTTGAGGTAGGGGAGAAGATCACGCGCCTGCGAGAAGGGCAGCTCGGGCCCCAGCTGCAGACGATACGTCGAATTCGGGAGCCGGTGTCCTTCGGCAGGGGTGTGCGAGTGCATTACTTCTCCTCATCCTCTACTGTCTCATCGACAAGCTCAGTTTCCGAGTCCTCGTCCTGCTCCTGCTCAGTATCTGCCTGTTCAGCATCAGCTCGGTCAGACTGGTTGGTCTCTTGAGCATCCTCGTTCAGCCCGGCGTCCGGTTCGGCGGGGGTCTTCGCGCCGAGCTGTGCGGTCTCTCGGTCGACCTCCTCGGCCAGGGCTACGGTCGGGTCGTTCTCGCGCTGTTCGGCGAGGGCCTCGGCCTCCGCGCGGGTGCGCGGCTCGGTGTAGGGGCGGCGCAGGATAACAATGGAGCGCCCGCCGACAACGAATGTTTCCTCGGCGTCGTGGGAGGCGGAGGGATCCGCCGGCGACATCGTATTAATCGCCTCGTACCAGGTCATCCCGTAGGACTCGGCCGGCAGCGTGAAAGAGATTTCTTCGGCGTCGGCGTTGATGAGCAGGAGGAGATCATCATCGATGATCTCCTGGCCGCGATGATCGGGCTCGGGAATGGCCTGGCCGTTGAGGTAGACCATGACGGACTTGGCGTACCAGGTATTCCAGTCCGAGTCCTCCATCTTCTCTCCCGTCGGCCGCATCCATTCGATGTCGCCAATGTTCGACTGGCCGCCGTGGAAGGAATCCCCGGCGAAGAAGCGGCGGCGGCGCAGCACGGGATGGTTGTGCCGCAGCTGAATCATCTTCGCGGTGAACTTGAGAAGGTCCGTCTGGTCCTTATTGAGGTCCCAGTTCACCCAGGAGATCTCATTGTCCTGGCAGTACGTGTTGTTATTGCCGCCCTGGGTGCGGCCCATCTCATCGCCGTGGGCGATCATGGGCACGCCCTGGGAGATAAGGAGGGTGGTGAGGAAGTTGCGCTGCTGGCGGGCCCGAAGCTTGAGCACCTCGGGATCGTCCGTGGGGCCTTCGGCACCGCAGTTCCACGAGCGGTTATGAGACTCGCCATCTCCACCGCCCTCCTGGTTAGCCTCATTGCGCTTCTCGTTATAGGACACGAGGTCGCGCAGGGTGAATCCGTCGTGGGCGGTAACAAAATTGATCGAGGCCATGGGCCGGCGACCCGAATGCTCGTACAGGTCGGAGGAGCCGGTGAGCCGGCTCGCCAGCTCGGAGAGCACCGAGGGCTCGCCACGCCAAAAATCGCGCACCGTGTCGCGATACTTGCCATTCCACTCGGTCCACAGGGGCGGGAAGCCGCCCACCTGATATCCGCCCGGGCCCACGTCCCACGGCTCAGCAATGAGCTTGACCTGGGAAATCAGTGGATCCTGCTGGATGATGTCGAAGAAGGCGGACAGCCGGTCGACATCGTGCAGCTCGCGGGCCAGAGTGGAGGCCAGGTCGAAGCGGAAGCCGTCGACGTGCATCTCCGAGATCCAGTACCGCAGCGAGTCCATGATGAGCTGGAGGGTGTGCGGGGAGGACATCTTCAGGGAGTTGCCGGTTCCGGTGGTGTCGAAGTAGTGCGCCTCATCGCCCTCGACCAGGCGATAGTAGGAGGCATTGTCGATGCCGCGCATGGACAGGGTGGGGCCCATGTGATTGCCCTCGGCGGTGTGGTTATACACCACGTCCATGATGACCTCAATGCCCTCCTCGTGGAAGGCCTTGACCATCGACTTGAATTCCTCGACCTGCTCGCCGCGGGTACCCCGACCGGCGTAGTCATTGTGCGGGGCGAAGAAGCCGATCGTGTTGTAGCCCCAATAGTTCGACAGACCCTTGGCTCGAAGATAGGTGTCGTTGACGAACTGGTGGCACGGCATGAGCTCGATGGCGGTGATGCCAAGCTTGTGCAGATGCTCGAGGATGACCGGATGGGCGAGGCCGGCGTAGGTGCCGCGGAGCTCCTCGGGAATATCCGGGTGGAGCATGGTCATGCCCTTGACATGGGCCTCGTAGATCACCGAGTCGTGGTATTCGTGGCCCGGCGGCCGATCATGACCCCAGTCAAAGTAGGGATTGATGACGACGGAGGTCATCGTATGCCCCAGCGAATCTTCCTCGTTACGCTCATCCGGGTTGTCGAATTGATAGGAGAAGTTGGCCGGAGAGTTGTCGACGTAGCCGTCAATCGCCTTGGCATACGGGTCCAGTAGCAGCTTGGAGGGATCGCACCGGTGCCCGTGATCGGGATCGTAGGGGCCGTAGACGCGATATCCGTAGCGCTGCCCGGGGCGCAGGCCCGGAATATAGCAGTGCCAAACGTAGGCATCGACTTCGGTGACCTCGATACGGGTCTCGTTCTTCTCGTCGTCAAGCAGGCAGAGTTCAACCCTGTCGGCGACCGAGGAGTAAAGCGCAAAATTCGTTCCCGTTCCATCGAAGGTTGCTCCGAGGGGATAGGGATGACCAGGCCAGATTTCCATAGAACTACACTCTCATGTTCTGCTGACTAAACCAGCGTGGAGGGTTGTGCAACTGTTCTCAACGCCGCTCCAAAACGAAAGCCCCGAGGAAAACTCGGGGCCGGGTGGGCGATACTGGGTTCGAACCAGTGACCTCCTCGGTGTGAACGAGGCGCTCTACCACTGAGCCAATCGCCCGCGGGCTCGAAAGCCTGCAGGACTAGAGAATACCGCCCCGGGGCTCCCCCGGCAAATAATGGGTCGATCGACAGGTGGAGACGTGGGGATGATCACGACTTGCTCACGGGTTTGCCAAGTACGCATCTCCATGGCTATATTGATGGGGCACCTCCGGGAAACCGGAAGCCAGCACGCGGATGTGGCTCAGTTGGTAGAGCATCACCTTGCCAAGGTGAGGGTCGCGGGTTCGAGTCCCGTCATCCGCTCGGAGGAGCCTAGAGGTTCCACACGGTGGGTTGGCCGAGAGGCGAGGCAACGGCCTGCAAAGCCGTGTACACGGGTTCGAATCCCGTACCCACCTCGCAAGAATATTGCATGGGCGATTGGCGCAGCGGTAGCGCGCTTCCCTGACACGGAAGAGGTCACTGGTTCGAACCCAGTATCGCCCACCAGAAGCGAGCCACTGGCTCGCTTTTTTCGTCTCCGGATACCGTTATCCCCTTCTGTCAGCTTGGCTCGCTGCTCCGCGCCCGCCGCGCCCGCGCTCCCATCTGCGCCGCGCCCGGTATGATGGCCCCGTGCACCGATTGGTGCATGGAAGAACCCAGGAGGAGACTTCGTGTCAGCCAAGCTCATTCTCGACGGCATCGAGACCGTTCTTGAGAACCCCACCACCGGCATCGAGCACTACCGCGACCGGCGCAATATCGTGGCGCTGCGCGTTGACGGAGAGCTCAAGGACCTGGACACGGATCTCACGTCGCTCGACGGAACCACCGTTGAGGGTGTGGACATCTCCTCCGAGGATGGCCTCAATATCCTGCGGCACAGCGCCACCCACGTACTCGCCCAGGCCGTTCAGGACATCTACCCGGATGTGAATCTTGGCATCGGCCCGTTCATCACCGATGGCTTCTACTACGACTTCGGCAACATCGACGCGGTGACCCCCGAGCTGCTCAAGGACATTGAGAAGCGCATGAAGCGCATCGTCAAGGAGGGGCAGCGCTTTGTCCGTCGGGTCGTCACCGAGGATGAGGCGCGCACCGAGCTTGCCGATCAGCCCTACAAGCTCGAACTTATTGGCCTCAAGGGAGATTCGGCCGATGCCGAGCAGGCCGCCGAGGGTGCCTCGGTCGAGGTTGGCGGCTCCGAGCTCACTATCTATGACAACGTTCGCCGCAACGGGGAGGTGGCCTGGAAGGATCTGTGCCGGGGCCCGCACCTGCCCACCACGAAGCTCATCGGCAACGGCTTTGCCCTCACCCGCTCCTCAGCCGCCTACTGGCGCGGGGACCAGAACAACGATGGTCTGCAGCGCATCTACGGCACCGCCTGGCCCACCAAGGACGAGCTGCAGGCCTATCAGCACCGGATCGAGGAGGCCAAGCGGCGCGATCACCGCAAGCTCGGCACCGAGCTCGACCTCTTCTCCTTCCCGGAGGAGGTGGGCTCCGGGCTCGCCATGTTCCACCCCAAGGGCGGTATCATCCGGATGATCATGGAGGAATACTCCCGCTCCCAGCACCTTAAGGCCGGCTACTCCTTCGTCAACACCCCGCACATCACCAAGGGGCAGCTCTTCGAAATCTCCGGGCACCTCGACTTCTACGCCGATGGCATGTACCCACCCATGCACATGGATGAGGAGAAGGACGCCGAGGGCAACATCACCAAGCAGGGCGTCGACTACTACCTCAAGCCGATGAACTGCCCGATGCACAATCTCATCTTCCGCTCCCGGGGACGCTCCTACCGAGAGCTGCCGCTGCGCTTGTTCGAATTCGGCACCGTCTACCGTAACGAAAAGTCGGGCGTCGTCCAGGGCCTGCTGCGAGCCCGCGGCTTCACCCAGGACGATGCTCATATCTACTGCACCCGCGAGCAGATGAAGGACGAGCTGTCCTCCCTTCTCGACTTCGTTCTCAACCTGCTGCGCGACTTCGGTCTCGATGATTTCTACCTCGAGCTGTCGACCAAGGATCCGAAGAAGTACGTGGGCGAGGATGACGTGTGGGAGGAGGCCACTCGGGTGCTCGAGGAGGTCGCCACCGAATCCGGCCTCGAGCTCGTTCCCGATCCGGAGGGCGCCGCCTTCTACGGCCCGAAGATCTCCGTTCAGTGCCGCGACGCGCTGGGGCGCACCTGGCAGATGTCGACGATTCAGCTCGACTTCAACCTGCCCGAGCGCTTCGATCTCGAATATCAGGATGCCGATGGGCAGCGCAAGCGCCCGGTCATGATTCACCGGGCCCTATTCGGCGCCATCGAGCGCTTCTTCGCGGTTCTGCTGGAGAACTGCGCTGGCGCCTTCCCGGCCTGGCTCGCCCCCGTGCAGGTCACCTGCATTCCCGTGGCCAGTGCGTTTGATGACTACCTGGCCGGGGTGGCGGCCAAGCTGCGCGAGCAGGGCATCCGCGTCGAGATCGATACCTCCGACGATCGTTTCGGCAAGAAGATTCGCAATGCCTCGAAGTCGAAGGTTCCCTTCGTTCTCATTGCCGGCGGTGAAGACGAGGAGGCTGGCGCCGTCTCCTTCCGCTACCGGGACGGCTCGCAGAAAAATGGCGTGCCGATCGACGAAGCGGTGGCCGAGATCGTCGAGGCCGTGGAGGAGCACCGGCAATGATGCACGAGGCGGCAGAGTTTCCCGGCGAACCGGATGGCTTTCAGCGCCTGTGGACCCCGCACCGGGCGGCCTACGTGGGCCGGGATAAGGAACCGAGCGGACACGAACCCGACTGCCCGTTTTGTTCGGCCCCGAAGGGCAGCGATGAGGAGGGGCTGATCGTGGCCCGGGGTGAGCACACCTTCTGCGTGCTCAACCTGTTTCCGTACAATGCCGGACATCTGCTCGTGTGTACCTACCGGCACGTGGCCGATTACGCCGAACTCACCGAGGAAGAGCGAGTGGAGATGGGGGAGATGACGGCGAAGGCCATGACGGTCATTCGCTCCGCCATGAGCCCCGCCGGCTTCAATCTCGGCATGAACCAGGGTCAGGTGGCCGGTGCCGGGATCGCCGCCCACATTCACCAGCACATCGTGCCCAGGTGGCTCGGGGACGCTAACTTCTTCCCCATCATCGGGCGCACCAAGGCGGTTCCCGCCCTGCTGGCCGATACCCGCGCGCAGCTGGCGAAGGCGTGGTTGGAGTGCTGAGCCGCTCCGGACGCCCGCTCGCCCAGGCGCTGTTTGGCCCGATCGCCAAGGTGTTTATCCGCGCCGGCATCACCGCCGACCAGGTGACCATTGCCGGAACCGTGCTCACCAGCGCGCTCGCCCTTACCCTCATTCCCACCAATCACCTCATCCTCGGCCCCTGGCTCATCTTGGCCGCCGTCATCTTCGATAATCTTGACGGCCAGATCGCCCGGCGCACCGGCACCTCCTCGGCGTGGGGTGCCTTCCTCGATTCGACGATGGACAGGATTGCCGACGGGGCACTCTTCCTTGCCGTGGGGATGTGGGCCTGGCAGTATGCCGACGATTCGCTTCGGGCCTGGACGCTTGCCGGCACCGCGCTCGCCATGTGGCTTGGCTCCGTCGTTCCCTATGCCAGGGCGCGGGCTGAGTCCATCGGCGCCGAAGCCAATGTCGGGCTGGCGGAGCGGGCCGACCGCCTCGCCGTCATCCTCATCGTCCTTTTCCTCACCGGCCTGGGCCTGGGGCAGTGGTGGATCACCGCCGGGGTGTGGCTGCTCTCCCTCGGCGCCGCCATCACCATCGTCCAGCGCATCATCGTCGTGGCCCAACAGAAGAAATGATCGACACGTATTCAGTCTTCGCGGCCGCCCGGAAGGCGGTGGAGATCCTGCCCGAGTCGGTCGGCCGGGCCCTTTTCGATGCCGCGGGGGCGATAGCCGGGTGCCTGCCGCTTGCCGGGGTTACCCAGCTGAAGAAGAACTACGCGCGGGTCGCACCCCCGGGCACGGATCTTCGCCGGGCCGCAATCCGGGGCATGCGCAACTACCTGCGCTACTACTATGAGATCTTCCGCCTCTCGGTTATTCCCACCGAGAATCTTGATGAGCGGGTGTGGCTGGTGGATGGGGAGCACATGCGGGCCAGCTTTGCCGCCGGCCGGCCGGTGCCGGCAGCCCTGCTCCATTCGGGCAACTGGGATCTTGCCGGGGCCTGGTCCGAGCACTATCTCGCCCACGTTGTCACCGTGGCCGAAAAGCTTAAAGACGAGCGGCTGGTCGAGGGCTTCGTGCGCTTCCGCCAGCGTCTCGGCATGACGATCCACCTCTCCGTTCCCGGCGTTTTTTCCACCCTCGTGGATGATGCTCACGGGGCCACCCTACTGCCGCTGCTCGCCGACCGGGATCTGCGGGCCAGCGGGGTGACCGTCCGCTTGTGCGGGCACGAGGCCATGGTGGCCGCGGGCCCGGCTTCGCTCGCCCAGCACACGGGAGAGCCCCTCGTTCCCATCTGTATCAAGCACATCCGCCTCGATGCGGCCACACGGAAGGCTGCGGGGACGCCATGGGGCCTTGAGGTACGGGCCATGGGGGAGATTCACCCCGGGGCGGGCCCCGCGGATCCACCCGAGGTTCGGCGCGCCGATGTGGAGCGCATGTGCCAGGAATGGATGGAGCTCATCGAGCCGTGGCTGAAAGAGAATTACGAGCATTGGCACATGCTGCAAAAGGTGTTTGTCGCGGATCTGGATCGCCAGCGGCTCGCCCGGGCCCGCCAACAGATGAAGGAGGGGGCATGAGAATCGGCATTGCCTGCCCGTATTCGTGGGATGTGCCGGGGGGAGTGCAGTTCCATATTCGTGACGTTGCCGAGGAGTTCATCCGGCGCGGTCACGAGGTTTCCGTCATCGCCCCGGCCTCCGAAGGCACCGAGGTGCCCGACTTCGTTGAGGCCACCGGCGCCGCCATTCCCATTCCCTACAACGGGTCGGTAGCCCGCCTCGCCTTTGGCCCCCGCGTCAACCATCAGGTGCGCAAGTGGCTCGAGGCGGGAAGTTTCGATGTGGTGCACGTGCACGAGCCCTTCGTTCCCTCGCTGGCGATGTTGGCGCTCATGAGCGCGGAATGCCCGGTCGTCTCCACCTTTCACACGGCGATCGATCGATCGAAGTTCCTCTCGCTGGCGGCCCCCTTCCTTGTTCCCGTCCTGGAAAAGATCCAGGCCCGCATCGCCGTTTCCGAGGAGGCTCGACGCACCGCCGTCGAACACCTGGGTGGGGATGCCTACGTCATTCCCAACGGCGTCAACGTCGAGTACTTTGCCAAGGCCGGCCGCGATGATCGCTTTGCCGGCCCCGGCCCCACGCTCGCTTTCCTCGGTCGCATCGATGAGCCACGCAAGGGCCTGCCCATCCTCGCCGCCGCCATCGGCCGGGTGCGCGAACAGCATCCGGATCTGCGAGTTTTCGTTGCCGGGCGGGGAGATAATGCCGAGGCCCTCAATGTTTTGGGCGAGCATGCCGACTGCGTGACCTTCCTCGGCTCGGTAAGCGAGGAAGACAAGGCGAAGATGCTGGCCTCGGTCGATATTTACGTCGCCCCGCAAACCGGTGGAGAATCCTTTGGTATCGTCCTCGTCGAGGCCATGAGCGCGGGTTCCTTCGTTGTCTCCTCCGATATTCCGGCCTTCCGCGCAGTCCTTGAGCAGGGCCGGCTCGGTGATCATTTCGCCAATGGGGATGCCGAGGATCTGGCCCGGGTCATCCTCGCCGCACTCGCCGAACCGCAGCGCCGGCGGGACACCATTGAGGAGGCCGCGAAGGCGGCCTGGCGCTACGACTGGTCGACGGTGGCCTCCCAGGTTCTCTCCGTCTACTCGATTGCCATCAAAACCGCGACGTACGACCTGGAGGACTGGTCATGAGCTGGCTCGAGATTGTCGCCTTGATTGCCGGATTCCTCCTCGTCATTGCCATCATCTGGTGGGTGCGCACCGCCCGGCGTCTTGACGGCCTCCACCGCACCGTCGTCCAGTCCCGGGCCATGCTCGGCGATGCTCTCGCGGAGCGCGCCCGCGAGTCCTCCGCCTTCGCCGCCTGCCGGGCGTTGGATATGGCGGGGGCGATCCTCCTCGCCGAGGCTGCAGCGGAGGCCACCGAGGCCGAGCACCTCCCACTCGTCGATGATGGTCTGGTACTGCGGCCCGCGCCCAAGCGGACCCCGGTTGACCGTCGGTTGCTCGAATCGAATCTCTCGCGAACCCTGCGCCTCGTTCTCGAGGACCTACCCGCCGAGGAACTCACCGACGAGCAGAACACCCGACTTTCCAAGCTCAATGAGGCCCGGGAGGATGTACGCCTGTCCCGGCGCTTTCACAACACCAAGGTTGATCAGGCCCGGAGGCTGCGCAGCGGCCGCCTTGTGCGATTGACGAAGATGGCGGGACGGGCCGGCCTGCCCGAGCCGGTGGATATGGACGATGAATAACACCTCGCTTGGCCCCGACTGGATCATCGGCCCGGAGGGCATCCCCGAGCGGGACGCCGCCCGGGTCGTTCTCTTCGACCCCGGGGGCAGAATCGGGCTCGTGCGCGGCCACGACTCTGGAGATACCGCGCACGAATGGTGGTTCACCGTGGGCGGTGGCCGTCACGGCGAGGAAACCCCGCGGCAAACCGCAGTACGGGAACTCGCCGAAGAAACCGATCTGCATGTTGCCCCCGACCGGCTCATTGGTCCGGTGCTCACCCGCTCCGCGCTCTTCCGCTTCGCCCGCGCTACCTGCCGGCAACGCGAAGACTTCTTTCTCCTGCACCTCACGACGGAAGAGGCGGCCCGTTTCGGTATGTCGACCACCGGGCTCACCGAGCTGGAACGCGACGTGCTTGATGAAATGAAATGGTGGGACCTCGACGAGTTAGCCGAGCATGCCGGCGCCGGCCACGCCGTCTATCCCACCGGCCTCGCCGATTATGCTCGCAGCTGGCGGGAGGGCTGGGATGGCGGGGTGCCGCACCTTGACGACGTCAGTGGAGATCCCCTCGAATCCTCTTAGGCGGGGGCGGTCAGCGCCTAGGCTCGCGTGGCGATGGTGTCACGTGAGGAAGGCTCTGCCGCTGGGCATGAAGCTGCGCGGCACGCTGAAAGACTCTAGGGCATTTGGGAAAAGCCAGTCTGCGCTAGAATAGAGCGGCATACCTGAATCTATTCCAAGGAGAACCGGTGGCGGGTCATTCTAAGTGGGCAACTACGAAGCACAAGAAGGCTGCGCTTGATGCCAAGCGCGGCAAGCTGTTCGCCAGGCTCATCAAGAACGTGGAGGTTGCCGCCCGTACCGGCGGCCCCGATCCAGACGGTAACCCGACCCTGTACGACGCCATTCAGAAGGCGAAGAAGAACTCCGTTCCCGGCGACAACATCGAGCGTGCTCTCAAGCGTGCCTCGGGCGATGACGCCGATGCGGTGAACTATGAGTCGATCATGTACGAGGGCTATGCGGCCGGCGGTGTCGCCGTTCTCATGGAGTGCCTGACCGATAATCGTAATCGCGCGGCATCCGATGTGCGCGTGGCCCTGTCACGCAATGGCGGCACGCTGGCCGATCCGGGCTCGGTGTCTTACCTGTTTGCCCGCAAGGGCGTTGTCGAGCTCGCCAAGGCCGACGGGGTGACCGAGGATGACATTCTCATGGCCGTGCTGGATGCCGGGGCCGAGGAGGTCAATGACGAGGGGGATACCTTCGAGGTCATCTGCGAGGCCACCGACGTGGTCGCCGTGCGCACCGCGCTGCAGGAGGCCGGAATCGACTACGACTCGGCCGAGGTGCAGTTCGTTCCCTCGATGAAGGTGGAGGTTGATCTCGAGACCGCGAAGAAGGCCATGAAGGTCATCGACGCGCTCGATGATGTCGACGACATCCAAAATGTCTTCTCCAACATGGATATCCCGGATGATGTTCTCGCCCAGCTGGAGTCCGAAGACTAATGCGCATCCTCGGGGTCGATCCGGGCTTGACCCGGTGCGGACTCGGGGTCATTGATCAGAACGGCCCTCGCGCCGTCAGCCTGGTCGACGTAGCGGTGGTGCGATCCTCCTCGACGGAGGAGCCGCACCGCCGACTCGCGTTGATCGCCGATGGCATCGAGGCCATGATTGCCAAGCACCGGCCGGATGTCGTGGCCGTCGAGCGCGTCTTTGCTGAGGCGAACGTCCGCTCCATCATCTCCACCGCCCAGGTGGCGGGAGTGGCCATGCTCGCGGCGGCCCGCGCCGACCTTCCGCTCGCCCTGCACTCCCCGTCTGAGGTCAAGGCTGCTGTGACGGGGGATGGGCGGGCCGATAAGGCGGCAGTCACCCTCATGGTCACCCGCATTCTGCGCCTAGATAAGGCACCGCGCCCGGCCGATGCCGCCGACGCCCTCGCCCTGGCGATCACCCACGCCTGGCGTGCCGGCCCGCTCAGCCTTCCCTCCGCCGCCCGCGCCCAGCACGGCGGGGCCGGTATGCTTCCCGCCGACAATGCTCCCGGGATGACCGCAGCCCAGCGAGCCTGGGCCAAGGCCGAACGCGAATCGAAGATGACCGGGGCGGCCGACCCGCGGCGGCGCACCTCGTAGAAAGCGTCCTGCTCTTTGCTAGCCTGGTTCCGTACACCTGTTCGATACGTGAAGGAGCTTCCATGATTGCCTCCGTCTCCGGCACGGTGCTTGAGCGCCACGGAGATTACGCGATTCTCGAGGTCGGCGGCGTCGGCCTCAAGGTGATGACGACGCCGCGTGCTTCCTCGGCCCTGCGCACGGGGGAGCGCGGAACCCTCCACACCTGCCTCGTCGTGCGGGAAGACTCCCTCACGCTCTACGGCTTCGCCGAGGCTGATGAGCGCGCCACCTTTGACGTTCTCCTCGGTGTCTCCGGAATTGGTCCCCGCACCGCCCTCGCGGTCCTGTCCGTGCACAGCCCGGACGAGCTACGCCGCGCGGTGGCCGCGAAGAACATTGCGGCGCTCACCCAGGTTCCCGGAATCGGCAAGAAGGGCGCTCAGCGCATGATCCTTGAGTTGGAGAATAAGCTGGGCCCGGTGAGCGGGGATGCCGTGACTACCGGCGAGGGCGCCGAAAGCGATGAGGTCATTGCCGCGCTCGTCTCGCTCGGCTGGCCGGAATCCGATGCTCGGGCCGCGGTGGCCGAGGTGGCGAATGAGGCCGACTCTACCTCCGAGGCCTTGCGGGCCGCCCTCCAGCGGTTGGGGAGGCGCTAATGTCGATCACGGATATGGATGCCGGGGGATCGGAGCGGGCCGCCGAGGCGGCACTGCGCCCCAAGGTCCTCGATGAATTCGTCGGCCAGGAAACCGTCCGCACCCAGCTTTCCCTCGTGCTCAAGGCCGCGGTAGGCCGAGGCACCTGCCCCGATCACGTCCTGCTGTCTGGACCGCCCGGTCTTGGAAAGACCACCCTCGCCATGATCATCGCCGGCGAGGTGGGCTCAGCCCTGCGCCTCACCTCCGGCCCCGCAATTCAACACGCCGGTGATCTCGCCGCCGTCCTGTCTTCCCTGCAAGAGGGCGACGTGCTGTTTATCGATGAGATTCATCGCCTGGCGCGCACCGCCGAGGAGATGCTGTATCTGGCGATGGAGGACTTCCGGGTCGATGTCATGGTGGGTAAGGGGCCCGGCGCCACCTCGATTCCGCTGCCGCTGCCGCCGTTCACCGTCGTCGGGGCGACCACCCGGGCGGGACTGCTGCCCGCCCCGCTTCGAGACCGGTTCGGCTTCACCGGTCATCTTGAGTTCTACGACGCCCCGGAGCTCGCCCGGATCGTCACCCGGTCCGCAGGCTTGCTTGAGGCCGAGCTGACGAAGGATGCCGCACTTGAGCTTGCCTCCCGCTCGCGCGGCACCCCGCGCATCGCCAACCGCCTGCTGCGCCGCGTTCAAGACTGGGCTCAGGTCAACGGCACAGGTGTCCTCGATCTCGAGGCGGCCCGCAGTGCGCTTGCCGTCTTCGAAGTCGATGAGCTGGGGCTGGACCGGCTCGACCGCTCCGTCCTCGAGGCTATTTGCACTCGATTTGCCGGCGGCCCTGTGGGATTGAGCACCCTCGCGGTGTCGGTGGGCGAGGAGGCCGAGACGGTGGAAACCGTCGCGGAACCGTTCCTCGTGCGGGAAGGGCTGCTTGTGCGCACCCCACGCGGACGCGCCGCAACGCCGCTTGCCTTCTCCCATCTCGGTCTGACCCCGCCAGCCGATACTCTCTTCGGGCCGTAACCGGTATACTCGAGCGCGGTTGACCAAATGAAAGCGAGTACCCGTGCCTCCTGAATTGATTATTATCTTCGCCTTCTTCGCGCTCATGATGTGGTTCATGTCGCGTTCGCAGAAGAAAATGGCCGCGAAAATGGCCGAGCAGCGTGAGGCCGCGCTGGTTATTGGCAAGACGGTTGTCACCCAGGCCGGCATGATCGGCGAAATCGTTGACATTGACGGCGATGTCGTCACCCTCGAATCTCCCTCCGGGGACGAGACGCAGTGGCTGAAGACCGGCATTCAGAGCGAGATTGAGCCGCCTTACGCCTCGACCTTTGAGGAGGACGAGATGGACGACGGTGCTGCGGAAGCTGATCTCGATGGGGAAGAGTCCTTCATGGACCTCGATGAGGACACCGACGAGGCACACGATGGCCTGACCCCGCACGATGTCGATCTCGGCGCAACCCTCGATGATGACGATCGCGGGGGAGAAGCCCTGCGGTGAACGTTCAGACAAAAACCCCTCCCACCGATCGGCGGCCGTGGCCGAGACTGGTGGTTCTCCTCGTCCTTATCGTGGCGCTGCTGGCCTCCCTGGCCATCGGCTCCCTCGGTAAGGACACGCGGTGGACCCCGGATCTCGCCCTCGACCTTGAGGGCGGAACCCAGATTATTTTGACCCCGGTGACAACCGACGGCCGGGAGATTACCGACTCCGATATTCAGCAGGCCATCGAGATTATCCGGCAGCGCGTGGACGCCTCTGGCGTCTCCGAGGCGGAGATTACCTCCCAGGGCGGATCCAACATCGTCGTCGGTCTGCCCGGTACTCCCAGCCAGGAAACCCTCGACCTCGTGCGCACCTCCGCGGTGCTGCGCCTGCGTCCCGTCATCAACTTTGCCGAGGCCGAGCTTGCGAGCCGGGGCCTCAGCCCCGTCTTTGCCCCGCAGGCCCCCGCGGCTGAAGACGAGGAGAGCACGCCGACCGATGAGGGTGAGGACGGTGCTACGGCACCTGCCGAGGAGCAAACCGAGGCCTCCTCGGGCAGCGACGGCACCGAGGTGGACGTCGCCGAGCTCACCCAGGAGCAGAAGGATCGCGCATTCAAGGCGGCGGATCTCGATGGTGACGGCAAGCTCTCCGATGAACCGACGATGACTCCGGAGTCGATCAACTCCCGGAACTGGATCACCGAGGAGGTCCTCTACCAGGCCCAGGTTCTCAACTGCAATGATCCTGCAGCGCGCGTTGCGGCCACCGATGATGATCCGAAGAAGGCCATTGTCGCCTGCGATCCGGACCGCGCCCTGGCCTATATTCTTGGCCCGGCCGATCTGGAGGGCTCCGATATTAAGCTGGCCAGCTCCGGCCCCAAGGTCAACGAGCAGGGCCAGCAGATTGGCGGCTGGCAGGTCAACATCCAGTTCCACTCCGAGGGTGGGGAGAAGTTCTACGAGATCACCAAGCATCTGGCCAGGGCGCAGTACCAGAGCCCGCCCAACCAGTTCGCCATGGTTCTCGACAGCTCGATCATCTCCGTCGCGGGCCTGCAGGCTCCCATCGCTGGCGGCTCCGCCGCGATTTCCGGCGACTTCACGGCCCCGGAGGCGGCGACGCTTGCCAATCAGCTGTCCTTCGGTTCCCTGCCGCTCACCTTTAACGTGCAGTCCGAAGAGCAGATCTCGGCCACGCTGGGCTCCGAGCAGCTGCAGAATTCACTCCTTGCCGGCCTCGTCGGCCTCGGCCTTATCGTCCTGTACCTGCTGTGGCAGTACCACGGCCTGGGAGTCATGGCGATCCTGTCGATCATCCTCACGACCGGCGTTTCCTACCTGGTGGTGTCGCTGCTGTCCTGGCTTATCGGCTACCGACTCTCCCTCGCCGGCGTCATCGGTCTCATCATCTCCATCGGCATCTCCGCAGACTCGTTCATCGTGTTCTTCGAGCGTATCCGCGACGAGATCCGCGAGGGACGGACGCTGCGCGGAGCGGTAGAATTCGGCTGGTCGCGCGCCAAGCGCACCATCCTGGTGTCCGATGCGGTGAACTTCGTGGCCGCCCTCGTGCTGTACTTCCTCGCGGTAGGCGGGGTACGCGGCTTTGCCTTCACGCTGGGCCTCACCACCGTCATTGACCTCATGGTCGTCATGATGTTCACCTACCCGGTCATGACCTTCCTCGTGCGCACGAAGTTCTTTGGCTCCGGCTCGCGCTGGTCTGGCATGTCCGCCGAGTCACTCGGCCGCACCCCGGTATATCGTGGCCGCGGTGGAGCAAAGAAGGCCGAGCCCACACCGAAGGTGGCCGTACCAACCGCCGCCGGGGAGGCGGCACCGGCCCAGCCGGAGGGCGACGGCTTGACCCTGGCGCAGCGCCGGGCACAGGCACGCCGCGCCGCCAAGGCCAAGGAGGACGAGAACTAATGTCCATGTACACCTTGGGCAACGCCCTGTACACCGGTGAGCGTTCCTACAACATCATTGGTCGGCGCAAGCTCTGGTTCACCATTGCCGGCGCCCTCATCCTCATCTCCGTGCTCATGTTCGCCGTGCGCGACGTCAACCTCGGCATCGAATTCCGGGGCGGATCCCAGTTCACGGTTTCCGGCGCCCAGACGAAGAGCCAGTCGCTTGCCGTCGATGTCGTGCGGGAGAATTCCACCGACGATTCGGCGCGCGTCTCCGAGGTGGGTGCGGATTCGATCCGCGTCCAGACGGCGGAGCTGGATGACATTCAGACCCAGGAGGTGCGCTCTGGCCTCGCCGAGGCCTACGGTGTGGATGAGGCCAACGTGGCTTCGACCTACATCGGCCCCACCTGGGGTGCGGACGTGTTGAAGAAGGCCGTTCAATCCTTCCTCATCTTCGTCTGCCTCATCGTCTTGATCCTGTGGGCCTACTTCCGTACCTGGACGATCGCCATTGGCGCGGTCGGGGCCCTCGTCAACGACCTCATCATCACGGCGGGGGTGTACGTGGCCTCGGGCTTCGAAGTCACACCCGCCACCGTCATTGGCTTCCTGACGATTCTCGGCTACTCCCTCTACGACACCGTCGTCGTCTTCGATAAGGTTCGGGAGAATACCGAGGCATTCAAGAGCCAGACCGCCTTCACCTATGGGGAGCAGGCGAATCTTGCCGTCAACCAGACGCTGATTCGCTCGATCAATACCTCGGTGACCGGACTGCTGCCCGTGGGCGCCGTCCTCGTCATCGGCGTGGCCTTCCAGGGTGCGGGCACGCTGCGCGACCTGTCTCTCGCCCTGTTCGTCGGCATGACCGTCTCGGCCCTCTCCTCCATCTTCATCGCGGCTCCCATCGCGGTGTGGTTTAAGGAACGGTCCCCGGACATCCAGGACCACACCGAGCGAGTCCTCCGACTTCGCGGAGATGCAGCCCCCGTCGCGGCCCATCCCGACACCGATATCAAGCCTGCAAATGCCGGCCAGCATCTTGGGCAGCGTGCCCAGCCGAAGCGCCGGAGGAAGAAGAAATGAACCAGCAGATTTTCCCCAAGGACGTCGTCGATCTCGTCGAGTCGCACCTGCGCCAGGTCCAGGATTTCCCGGCTCCCGGCGTGCTGTTTCGGGACATTACCCCGCTGATCGCCGATCCGGAGGCCTTCGCTACCCTCATCAACACCCTCGCGGACCGCTACCGCGGCAAGGTGGATGCGGTGGCCGGTCTGGAATCGCGGGGCTTCATTCTCGGCGCTCCGCTCGCCATGGCCCTCGGGGTGGGCATGCTGACCGTCCGCAAGGCGGGCCGGCTGCCCGGACCGGTCGTCACCGAGCACTACGAGCTCGAATACGGTGAGGCGTCGATGGAGCTGCAGCCCTTCACGGTTAAGGATGGGGCGCGCGTCCTCGTCATCGATGACGTGCTCGCCACCGGCGGGACTGCGACCGCAGCCTTCAACCTCATTGAGCGGGCGGGCGGCATCGCCGACACCCTTTGCGTGCTTATCGAGCTGGAGGAGCTGGGCGGGCGAGCCCGGCTCGAGGGCCGGACTGTCGAGTCCGTGCTCAGCTACTAAAACAACCTCGTCGTGGGGGGGGGGGGGGGGTGCGCCCCCCCCCCGACGCTTCGTTATGCGGCGTCATTTCCGGCGCCGCGAGGGAGTTGACCGGTCAGCGCCGGATGTCCGCGGGGTCGTGCTCGACTCTCTCCCCCCGATTATCAGCGCGCGGGTGAGCTGCCGGTATTCCCCTGTTGTCAGTACGTGGCGTGTTTCTCTTTCTCGGCTGGTCCGGCCTAGAATGTGTTGCATGGCAGATTCGGTAGAGACGGACGTTCCGAGGGTACGGTCTCGGTGGGCGTGGCTGGCAGGGCGCAGCGCCCAGGTTCCGGCTGCCCTCGAGCCGCTGATGAGGGCGGTGGAAGGCAGCGCCATTGATCGCGCCAAGCTGCAGGAGGCCTACACGGTGGCCGAGCGCTGCCACGCCGGCCAGTACCGCAAGTCGGGAGAGCCCTACATCACCCACCCGGTTGCGGTGGCGACGATTCTTGCCGAGCTCGGAATGGATACCGACACGCTCGTTGCCGCCCTGCTTCACGACACGGTCGAGGACACCGACTATTCCCTTGAGGAGGCGGAGAAGGCCTTCGGTAAGGATGTCGCCCTCCTCGTCGACGGGGTGACCAAGCTCGACAAGGTGGAATACGGGGAGGCCGCGCAGGCAGAGACCGTCCGCAAGATGGTGATCGCGATGTCGAAGGACATTCGGGTTCTCCTCATCAAGCTCGGCGACCGTTTGCACAATGCACGCACCTGGCGCTACGTCTCGGCCTCCTCGGCGCAGAAGAAGGCCCGCGAGACGCTGGAGATCTACGCCCCGCTTGCTCACCGCCTCGGCATGAATTCCATCAAGTGGGAGCTGGAGGACCTCTCCTTCAAGACCCTCTACCCGGATGTGTATCGGGAGATTGAGCGGCTCGTCGCCGAACGCTCATCGGACCGTGAGGCCTACCTGGAAAAGGTCAAGGACGTCCTCGCCAAGGAGCTCAAGGATGCTCGGATCCGATGCACGATCACCGGTCGGCCCAAGCACTACTATTCGATCTACCAGAAAATGATTCTGCGGGGCCGCGACTTCGAGGATATCTACGACCTCATCGGCATTCGCGTGCTCGTCGAATCGGTGCGCGACTGCTATGCCGCCCTCGGCGTGGCCAACACCGTCTTCACTCCCATCCAGGGCCGGATCAAGGACTACATCACCACTCCGAAATTCAATCTCTATCAGTCGATCCACACCACAGTGATTGGGCCGGAGAAGAAGACGATGGAGATTCAGATCCGCACGTATGACATGCATAAGCGGGCCGAATACGGGGTGGCGGCGCACTGGCGCTACAAGGAGAATCCGAACGCAACGGGAAAGAACAAGCAGGCCACCACCGAGGATGATACGCAGCTCAACTGGTTGCGCCAGCTCGTGGACTGGCAGCGAGAAACTGCGGATCCCACCGAGTTTCTCGATTCCCTCCGCTACGAGATGTCCGGGTCGCGGGTCTACGTGTTCACCCCGCGCGGCCAGGTACTCGAGCTTCCCGGCGGCTCCACCCCGGTCGACTTCGCCTATGCCGTGCACACCGAGGTTGGTCACCGCACCGTCGGCGCCAAGGTCAACGATCGGCTTGTCACCCTCGACCACAAGCTTGAATCCGGCGACACCTGCGAGATTATTACCGCGAAATCCCCGGGGGCCGGACCCTCCCAGGGCTGGCTCGACTTCGTGGCAAGTCCGCGTGCCCGCGCCAAGATCAAGGCCTGGTTCACACGCTCCCGGCGTGATGAGGCACTCGAGGCCGGCAAGGACAAGCTGGCCAAGGCCATTCGGCGCAAGAATCAGCCGGTGCAGCGGCTCATGTCCCACGACACCCTGCGCGGGATCGCCCACGACCTTAACCGTAATGACGTCACCGATGTCTACGTGGCAATCGGGGAGGGTCACCTCTCACCCGAGACGATCGTGCGCCGGCTCATCGCCTCCCAGGGCGGCACCCCGGGCGTGGAGGAAACCCTCGCGGAGGCGGTAACCCCGACCCGGATTAGGGCGCGCCGTTCGGCCTCCTCCGGTGGTGCCGTCGTCGTGGAGAACCTCGATGACTCCGATGTGCTGGTCAAGCTCGCCAAGTGCTGCACCCCGCTGCCCCCGGACCGGATCACCGGCTTCGTCACCCGGGGAAACGGCCTGTCCGTCCACCGCCAGGACTGCCCGAACATCAAGTCGATGAGGAAGGAACCGGACCGGTTCTTGCCGGTCTCCTGGTCCGATGAGGCCGATGCGGTGTATCTCGTCCAGGTCCAGATCGAGGCGCTAGACCGCGCCGGCCTGCTCGCCGACATTGCCCGCGTGCTCTCCGAGCACGGAGTCAACATGCTGTCCGGGAACGTTTCCACCTCGAAGGAGCGGGTGGCTAAGGCCCGGTTTACGTTTGAGATGGCGGATGCTCGGCACCTGCAGCAGGTGCTCCTCGCGCTGCGCAGAATCGAGGGCGTCTACGATGCCTACCGCGTCACGGGCGCGACTGAGGAAGCATCTGGAGCTGACGAGATATCTCCCGCATAACCCCCGTGGGCTGGGTCCGAAAATGATCGCCTAGCCGGGCCGAGATTTCCCGGTGGGTGACCCCGAGCCGCATGAGGGCGACAACGCCCACAAGGGCGGTGTCGCGTGGTCGGCAGGCAAGCAAATCCGCAGCGGTGCGCGTCATGGTCGTCACCGGATAGTCACCGAGGATGACGATGTCATCCTCGCGTAAGAGCCGCCGGTCGCTCGTCCACCGCGTTGACCGCCCCGGCAGGGGAGCGCATCTCGGCAGGCCGCGCACGAGCGGAGACATGATCCATCGGCCCGTATAGACCCACACGGCGGATTCATCAGCCAGTGCGGCTGGCCCTGGCAGCAGCGGCCCCAGCGCCGCAGCCCGCAGGGCGGGAGTCGTCGCCAGATCCGCCGCTATCGCGTGCCCCGGGGCTAGCGGAACCCAGGCCGGCTCGTGCGGGTGATGAAACATGGGGGCGGTGAGATCCACCCGGGTAATCGGGATCGCCATGATCCCAGCACAGCACGAGCGGCGTGGCTGATGCACCGATTTCCTGCGGCTGTGGAAAACCATGTGCCCGGCACGGAGCCGGGCACATGGAGGGGGTGGTATTACTCAGCCCTTGTCGAGGGCCTTCATCCACGCCTTGCGGGCCTCAAGGGCCTCCTCGGCCTCCTTCTCGGCCTTGGGGTCGCCGGAGGCCTTCGCGTCGGCCAGCTCCTTTTCGAGCTTGGCAATCGACTCTTCCAACTGGGCGGCCAGGCCGGAGGCGCGCTGAGCCTTCGTCGGATCGGACTTGCGCCACTGATCCTCCTCGGCGCGGCGAATCGCCTCCTCGACCTCGCGCAGCTTGCCTTCGGTGCGGCCGATATCCTTGCGCGGGACGAAACCGATGTTTTCCCAGCGATCCTGAATATCGTGGAGCTTCGTCTTCGCGGCCTTGATGTCACGGACCGGCAGGAGCGCCTGTGCCTCCTTGACCAGTTCGAGCTTTGCCTTGAGATTGGCATTCTGCTCGGAGGCCTGAGAGTCGTGGTGCTCCTGGCGAGCATCGAAGAACACCTGTTGGGCGGCGCGGAAGCGCGACCACAGCTCGTTATCCTCCTTGCGGGAGGCGTGGCCGGCAGCCTTCCATTCCTCAAGAAGATCCCGGTAGGCGGCGGAGGTAGCACCCCAATCCGTCGAGGAATTCATTGACTGTGCACGCTTGATGAGGGCTTCCTTGCGGGCAATAACCTCGGCGCGTTCCGCCTCCCGGCGCGAGAAAAATTGGCGGCGATGACGGTCAAAGGTGGTGCGGGCGCGGGAGAACCGCTGCCACAGCTCCTCCTCCTTCTTCCGATCAATCTTCGGGCCCTCGCGCTGCTCGGACTTCCACTGTTCGAACAGCTGGTTGAGCCGGGCGCGAGAATCCCGCCAGTGCGTCTTATCCGGATCCTGGCCCGCGATCTCCTCGACCTTATCGATGATCTTGGTGCGGCGCTCCAGAGCCTCGGCCTTGAGCCGGCGACGCTCCTCGGCGAACTCCACGTGGCGTTCCTTCAACCGTGCCTTGAGCCGCTCGGTGCGTTCCTGCAGGGACTTGACGTCGCCGACAACAGCGGGCTCGACAAGGGACTGCTCGAGAGTCTTCAGACCCGCGGTGATCTCTTGGGGATTGACGTTCTCGATGCGAGACTCCAGCAGCGCGACGTGCGCCACCAGATCCAAGTAGCGGCGGACAAACATGCCGAGAGCATCGTCCTTGGAGCCGCCGGCCGCGTACTGGCCGACAAGCCGCTCGCCCTCGTCTCCCGAGGAGCGGAGATAGACATTACCCTCGTCATCGACGCGGCCCCAGCTGGCCGCCTCGGCGGCAGCGCGAGGATCAACCGGGGGAGTGGGAGCTGCCTTGCGAACCGCGGCAGCCGGGCGCTTCGGCCGCGGACGCGGCTTCGGACGGCCCGGGCGCGGCTTGGCAGCCGGTTTCGGTCCGGGCTTGGTTGCCTCATGCGAGCTGTCGGCAGCGGGCTTCTCAGCGCTTTGCGCCGGCGAAGCCTCCTGATCGGAGGACGTGGCCGCAGCGGCAGGCTTGTCGGCACCGGCCTTGGACTCCGGCGTGGTCTGCGGAGCCTCCGGTTCGGAGACGGTCGTGGCAGTGGGAGCCTCAGGTGTATTGGGGACGGCAGTGGCCTCCTTGGCGGGAGTGTCCTCAGCAGCGGGCTCCTCGGTGGGGGTCTCCGGCGCGGGATTCTCGGGTGCTGCCTTCTCCTCGGCGTTCTCAGCCGAGGGCTGCTCGGCGGGCGCCTCCTGGGCGGGAGCATCCGGCGTTGCCTGCTCCGCAGCGGGGGTGTCCTCGGCGGCGGACTGGTCGGAGGGAGCGTCGGCGGGCTGGTCGCCTGTGGCCGCCGTGATGGACTCGCGGGCTGGGGCCTCCGGGGCGGTTGCCTGCGCGGGCTCCTTCATCGGATCCTCGGCGGCTTCCTTCTCCTTGGCCTCAATGTCGGCGGCCTCAGCCTGATCCTTGTCGGCGCCCTCGGGGGCGGGCGGCGCGGCCTGGTCGTGCCCGGATGCGGCTGCGGTGCTTGCGGGCTCATCCCGCTGGGCGGAATTCTCCGCCGACTCCTCGCCGTCGCTGGGCGCCGGGGCGTCTGATCCCTCGGTGGGTGCGTCGGTATCGATTCGCTGCTCCGCTAGCTCCTCGGCGGCTTCCTTGCGCTCCTCGGTGGCGAGGGCCTGCGGATCGGGGCTTACCGGGACGTCGACTCCCGATTCCGCCGGGGGAATCTGCTCGCCGGAAACGGCGGTGGGGTCAAGCTGTTCGGGGCGACCCTGAGGGTCAGTTAGACCGGACTCTTCGTGCGGCATGGTCATGCCTTCCTCCTTATGCCGGGGTGATGAACCGTTCTCGTCGGAAACACCAGTCTAGTCTATGGTGGCGCGCTTCACGAGGGATGTCGGAACGTGATCAGTGGCGTACATTGAGGCACCTGTGCCAACCGGGCTAGGTTAGAGACGTGAAGCTATTTATTTATTCTGATACTGTCCTTCGTGCTAACTGCTACCTCTGGGTGAATACCGAGACCCAGCAGGCCCTCGTGGTGGACCCGGGTGCGGGTAGCGCGGACTGGGTGCGTACCAAGGCCGAGGCCGAGGGCGTCACCATTGCCGGGGTGCTGCTCACCCATGGGCATCCCGATCACGTGTGGGATGCCGCGGCGGTGGCCGGGGATAAACCCGTCTTCATTTCCGAGGCCGACCGTTATCGCCTCGATGATCCGATGAGCCACCTGCCGGCAGCGATGGGGGTGGTCATGGGACAGTGGACGCGTCCAGAGAATATTGAGACCATTCCCGCCCTGTGCCTCCAGGGTGGCGGAGCCCAGATCCTTCCGGGTTTCCCGGTCCGGGCCATCCCCGTGCCCGGCCACACCGAGGGTTCGGTTGGTTACCTCACCGCCGGAATCCTCGAAGAGGGCGAAGGCGCGATCACGGTGTCGCGCGGCTGCGGCGGCGGCGGTGGCTGCGGCTGTGGCGGCGGTGGCTGCGGTGGCGGCAAGGGTCATGGCGGAGGCCAGGGTGGCTGCGGATGCGGCGGTGGGGGCTGTGCGGAGGAGCGCGATGCTGAGGCAGGCGGATGTGGCTGCGGCACGGACGAGTGCACCGAGGATGGTGCGGAGCCGCAGGACTCCGGCGAGCACGTGGGCCTCATCTTCCTTGGCGATGTGCTGCTTGGCGATTCGATTGGCCGCACCGACCTGCCGGGTGGAGATGAGAAGGAAATGAAGTCCACCTTGCGCATGCTCGCGGTGTCCATCGATCCGGCGACGGTGGTGGCGACCGGCCACGGCCCGCTCATGTCCTTTGAGTTCCAGCTCCAGTCCAACATGATGATGCGCAGGGCCCTGACGGAGTAGCGGTACCGCGCGCAGTTGATGGCAATCATGAGAGAATAGACGAATGGCCCGACACACCTCACTTTCCGGTTTTCCCGAATGGCTTCCGAGTAAGCAGCTCGTTGAAGACCAGGTCCTCGACCATCTCCGACGCTCCTTTGAGATACACGGGTTCTCGCCCGTCGTCACGCGGGCGGTGGAACCGGTGGAGCAGCTCTTGTCCAAGGGGGAGACCTCCAAGGAAATCTATCTGCTCTCCCGGCTGCAGGCCGAGGAGAACGAGGATGCCCAGCTCGGCCTTCACTTCGACCACACGGTGCCGTTGGCCCGCTACGTCGTGGAAAACGCCGGACATCTCACCTTCCCGTTCAAGCGCTATGCGATCGGCCGAGTGTGGCGAGGGGAGCGTCCCCAGGAAGGTCGCTTCCGCGAGTTCATTCAGGCCGACGTTGACGTGGTCGGGGATGGTCAGCTGGCCCTGCATCACGACCTCGAGCTGCCGCTGGTCATGGCAGATGCTCTGGGTTCGCTACCGCTTCCCAAGCTCACCATCCACACCTCGAACCGGAAGATCGCCCAGGGCTTCTACGAGGCCATCGGTATCGCCGATATTGCCGAGACCCTGCGGATCGTTGACAAGCTCGACAAGATTGGCCCGAAGGCGGTGGCCGAGCAGCTCGTCCAGTCCGGCACCACCGAGGAGCAGGCCAATCAGGCACTCGCCCTGGCCGAGATCAGCGGCGGCGTCGAGGTGGCCGACCGGGTGCTCGCCCTGGGTGCGCGCTCGGAGCTGCTCGATGAGGGCCTCGACGAACTCGTCTACGTGCTCGAGGGTGGGCAGGAGATGTCTCCCGGCTCGATCGTCGCCGATCTCAAGATCGCCCGGGGCTTGGACTACTACACGGGCACCGTCTATGAATCGTTGCTTGAGGGCCACGAGGATCTCGGCGCCATCTGCTCCGGCGGGCGTTATGACTCGCTGGCCAGCTCCGGCAAGAAGACCTATCCCGGGGTGGGTCTGTCTATTGGCGTGTCCCGGATTCTCTCCCGCATGATCTCCTCGGAGGCGCTCACCGTCACCCGGCAAAGCCCAACCACCGTGCTCGTTGCCGTCTTGAACGAAGATCAGCGGCGCGAATCAGAGCTCATTGCTCGCGCCCTGCGCGCCCGTGGTATCGCCACCGATGTGTCCCCGGGCAGTCAGAAGCTCGGCAAGCAGATTCGGTACGCCGATCGGCGCACCATCCCCTACGTGTGGTTCCCCGATTCAGGCGAGGTCAAGGATATTCGTTCCGGCGAGCAAATCCCGGCCGACCCCGAGACGTGGGTTCCCGCGCGCGAGGATATGCGCCCGATACTCATGGGGGAACAGTGAACGCCCAGCGCGGATCCAGCCGCGAGGTCATCAGCCTGCTCAAGGAGCTGCGAGAGGCGCTTGCCACCGTGAGCTTCCCCCTTGATCTGCCGCAGGCGGTGGATGGGCGGGAGGAAACCGCCGATCTCATTCACCAGTTCGACGATTACGTCCTGCCCAGATACGCCTCGTTAGAGGCCCCTTTGCTTGCGGTAGTGGGCGGATCCACCGGATCCGGAAAGTCGGCCCTCGTCAATGCGCTCGTGCGCGAGCAGGTGGCCTCGTCGACCGCGATTCGGCCCACCACGCGCCGTCCGCTCCTCGTTCACCATCCGGCGGATGCCGAATGGTTTGGCTCCGACCGCATCCTGCCCGAGCTGGCCCGGGTTCGCGGCGCGGAAGATTCCGGCTCGCACACCGAGCTCGGCTTGGCGGAAACCACCTCTCTTCCCGAGGGCCTGGCCCTTCTCGACTCCCCGGATATTGACTCGGTGGTCGAGGATAATCGCCGGCTTGCCGCCCAGCTGCTGGCCGCCGCCGACCTGTGGGTCTTCGTCACGACCGCAGCCCGCTACTCGGATGCCATTCCCTGGGCGCTGCTGGACGATGCTGCGGGACGTGATGTTGTGGTGGCCGTTGTGCTCAACCGGATTCCGCCCGGCGTGGGAGCCGAGGTACGCGCGGATCTTGCCCGTCGCCTCGAGGAACATGGGCTCGAGCACGCGCCCCTGTTCGCGGTCATGGAGACCGCTTTCGACGAGGATGGCTTTATCCCGCAGGCCGATATCGAGCCCATCCGTCAGTGGCTCGCCGGGCTGGCAGCCGATACGCAGGCGCGGGTCAACGTCGCCCGGCAAACCCTCGGCGGAGCCGTTGATCAGATTATTGTGCGCGCCTCCAGCCTCGTTCCCGCCCTCGGGGAGCAGCGGGCCGCCCTCGTCACCCTCGCCTCCCAGGTCGATGATGCCTTCGATCGGGCCCAGGCCCGGGTGCTCGAATCGGTGGATGATGGCTCGGTCCTGCGCGGAGAGGTGCTCGCCCGCTGGCAGGACTTCGTCGGCACCGGCGAGATCCTGCGTCAGGTCGAAGAACGTGTCGGCCGCTTCCGAGACCGGATCACCGCCTGGTTCAAGGGCTCGAGCGTTCCTGAACCGGAACACATCGAGGAGGCCATCGAGCACGGCATTGCCGGCATGCTCATCGGCGAGACCGAGGCCGCCATCGCCGCCGTCGAACGCTCGTGGGCGCGCGGTCTGGGCGGTGAGGAACTTGCCGGCCAGGCGGCGGCCGCCCTGCGCAGCCACGAGGATCGAGAGCGGGCCGCCCAGGAGCTGGTGCGCGAATGGCAGCGCTCGATTATGCATCTGGTTGAGCATGAGGGCGAGGATCGTCGTGCCACTGCCCGCATTCTTTCCTTTGGCCTCAACACCGTTGCGGTCGCCCTCATGATCGTCATCTTCGCCTCCACCGCCGGCCTGTCCGGCGGCGAGGTCGTCGTGGCCGGCTCCACCGCCGTCATTGCTCAGAAGCTCCTCGAGGCCATCTTCGGCGACGAGGCGGTGCGGAAGATGGCGCAGGCGGCCAAAAACGACCTTGAACAGCGCACCGGCGAATTCCTTCTCACCGAGGCCGAGGCCTTCCGCGGCCGGCTGGCCACGCTCGGCGTGGATGCCGCCGCGGCTGAGGACCTGGCCGAATTGCTGGCCCTGCTGCGCGGGGCGAGGCGAGCGGAGGGAGGACGATGATTTCGCTTGCCGAAGGACTCTCCGAACTCACCCGGCTCATCGAGCGGGGGACCGGACACCTTCCCGCCGAACAGATCGAACGCGCCCTCGTGCTCAAGGAGCGGGCCGTCGAGCGGCAAAATGCCGGGCTGGATACCACCGTCGTCGCCCTCCTGGGCGCCACCGGGGCGGGCAAATCCTCGCTTGTCAACGGCCTGGCCGGAGCCGAGGTGTCAACCGTGACAGCGCGACGTCCGACCACCCGGTCCCCGCTTGCCGTCTCACCCGCCGCCCACCCCGAGCTGCTCGATTGGCTCGATATTCCGGACCGGGTGAGCGTGCCCATGCCGTGGGCCACCCATGCCGACCGGCTCGTCCTCCTCGACCTGCCCGATATTGACTCTTCGGAGGCCGAGCACCGCCTCATTGCGGAGCGTATGGCCGAGATTGTTGACGTCCTTATCTGGGTGCTCGATCCGCAAAAGTATGCCGACGCCGTCGTCCATGAGGACTTCCTGTCCAAGCTATCCGAGCACGGTGCCGTCACCCTCGTCGTCCTCAACCAGATTGACCGGGTCGCCCCCACCGATCGCCCGGGCATGCTGCGCGATGCTCAGCGGCTGCTCGCGGCCGATGGATTGGATGCCGAGCTGATTGCCACCTCCGCCCGCACCGGAGAGGGACTTGATGAACTCACCGGCCGGATCAATGCGATTGCCTCGAGCCAGGCGGCTGACGCCGAGCGGCTCGCCGCCGATCTGCGCACGCTCGGTGCGGAACTGTCGACCGGACTGGGCACCGATCCGGCTGGGCTCACCAAGCGGGCTCGAGCAGACATTGCCTCCGCGGTCGCCTCGGGAGCCGGGGTTGACCGGGTGGCCCGAGCTGCCGGCGGTTCCTACCGCTATCGCTCGCGAAAGCATGTGGGATGGCCGCCGCTGCGATGGGTGAGGGGAGTGCGGGTGGATCCACTCAAGGCCCTCCACCTGCTCGGCCGGAGCGAGGAATCTGCCCCGGCGGTGACCGGGGCCAGGGCCACCCCCGCCTCGGAGGCCCAAGTCCGCTCCGCGATCCGCACCGCCACCGAGCAGGCCGCCTCCGGCATGCCCCCGGCGTGGCGCCGGGATGCGGTGGAGGAGGCAGAAAACCGGGCCGATGTTGTACTCGACCGGGCGGATGCCATGATTGGCCGCGCCGATCTCGGCCAGCGCACCACCCCCGGCTGGTGGAAGCTGGGCGGAGTACTTCAGGTGATCGCCTTGCTCATCGCCGTTGCCGGGCTCGCCTGGCTCGGCGTGCTGTGGGGCCTATCCATCCTCCAATTCCCCACCGGGGATGTTCCGATGGTGGGGCCCTTCCCCATGCCAACCGCACTGCTCGCGGCGGGTCTTGTGCTCGGTGCCATCCTCACCATTGTTTTGCGCTGGTGTGCTTCGGTAGGCGCGGGACGAGTCGAACGCCGGGTGCGCAAGCAGCTCACCGGCCAGATCCACGGCGTGGTCGACGAGCATCTACTTCGCGGTATTGATGCCGAGCTGGAACGCTACCGGGAGATCTCCGGACTGGCCCGGCGCCTGGAGACGGTCAAGGCTCCCGCTTAGGCAACCGTGCGTGATGAGTGGCTCGAGGAGATCCTCGAGCCACTTACGTTTATGTGCGGATGCACGCTCTGTTGCGCGCACCGTCATGCGCCTGACCGGCCCCGCGTGGGACTGGTGATGATTTAGCGGAAGCGCTTTCCGCCTCGGCCACCTTCGTCGGGGCGGATCCGCAGGGCGCGGCCGGCCACCTTGGCGTGGGCGATCTTGTTGGTGGAATCCTGAGAAAGCTCAGGATAGACCTCGACAAGGGAGAAGGACGGGAAGATGTCGATGCGGCCGAGGTCGGAGCCGCGCAGGCCGCCTTCATTCGTCATGGCGCCAACGATGGCACCGGGGCCAACGCCATCGCGCTTGCCGACCTCGACGCGGTAGCGCCGCGACGGACCCGAGCTGCGGCCGGAACGCTCGCGTCCGCGGCCGGCGCGGTCGCTCATGCGCCGCTTCTCGCGGTCCTCCCGCTTGGGCTCATAATCATCGGGCTGGGGGCCCGGATCGCGCACGCCGAGGGCGAGGAGGGCGAGCAGAAGCTGCTCGTTCGTGAGCTCATCCTCGCCGAGCTCTCTGCGCTCGTCCAGCTCCTCGAGCAGGGCCTGATACACGCCGAGGCGCCCGATCTGGTAGCGCTCCTTCGCCTTGGTCAGCAGGGCTGCGGCGCGGATCTTGGAGACCTCGGCCGCATTCGGCAGCTCGACCTCCTCCAGGCGCACCCCGGTGGCCTTTTCGATGCGGCGCAGGCGGTGGCGGTCCTTGGGGCCGATGAAGGTGAGGGCGGTGCCGGAGCGTCCGGCGCGACCGGTACGGCCAATGCGGTGGACGTACGTGTCAACCTCGCGGGGCACATCGTAGTTGACGACGAGACCGATCCGGTCGACGTCAAGGCCGCGGGCGGCCACGTCCGTGGCGACAAGAACATCGAGGAATCCGGTACGCAGCCGGTCAACGAGCTTCTCTCGCTCGTTTTGGGCAACGTCACCGGAGAGGGCGGCGGCCTGGACGCCTCGAGCGCCGAGCTCAAGGGCGAGATCCTCGGCCGAGGCTCGAGTCCGTACGAACACGATCGCGGCATCGGCCTTGGTGACGGCAAGGACGCGGGCCAGCGCCCCCATCTTGTGCCGATTGGGAACCACCGCGTAGGTCTGATCGACCGTGTCGACCGTGGTTCCTGAGGCTGTCACCGACAGGGATAGCGGATCGCGCAGGTAGGCTCGGGCGATTCGGGTGATGGCCTTGGGCATGGTGGCCGAAAACAAGGCGGTCACCCGCTCCTCGGGCAGATGCGAGGCGATCTCTTCAACATCGTCGGCAAATCCCATACGGAGCATTTCATCGGCCTCGTCAAGAACGACGAAGCGGACCGTCGATAGATCGAGGATGCCCTTGTCGATGAGGTCCATGATGCGGCCGGGGGTGCCGACCACGATCTGCGCGCCGGACTTAATCGCCCCGATCTGGGGGCCGTAGGGAGCCCCGCCGTAGACGGCGGCAATCTCCACGTCGAGGTGGGTGGCCAGCGATCCGATGGCATCGGCACCCTGGAGGGCGAGCTCGCGGGTGGGGGCAAGGACAAGGCCCTGCAGTCCGGGGCGGTCCTCGAGGCGGGCCAGCATGGCGAGGCCGAAGGCGGCGGTTTTCCCGGTTCCGGTCTGGGCGACGCCAATGACGTCGCGGCCCGCAGATAGCGGCTCGATAGCCTGGGCCTGGATCTCGGTCGGGGTGGAAAAACCGGCGTCGTCGAGGGCCTCAAGCAGTGGGGCGGGCAGGCCAAGGTCGGCGAAAGTGACGGGCATGGATTCCTTCATCGGGGGTACGGCGCGCAATCGGCGCGCCCATCCACCCTATCTGCCCAACCCGCCGTACCGGCTACTTCGGCCCGGTGACGTTGCCGACAGCGATCCGGCTTGCGGCGAGGATGGACAGGGAGCCGACAGCCGCGAGTATGCCCAGGGTGAGGGCGAAGGAAGCCGGGGTGGCGCCGGGGACGACGGCGAAGAGGATGCCGGCGACGGCAATGCCAATGGAACCACCGAGCGTATCTGCGATCTGCAGCGCTGAGGAGGTCCGGCCTTGCATCGTCTTATCGGAGATGGCGAGCGCGTGGGTGGTGACTGCCGGATAGGCCAGGCCCATGCCGAATCCGGCGAGACCCCAGGCGCCGACCAGGAGAATTGGCGGTACCGACGGGAAGGAGATGGGAATGGCGAGGATCATGCCCGCGGTGAGGATAACCGCGCCGGTCACGGTGACGGCGACCCGCCGCGAGGGCAGGGCAAAGCGGGTTTGGAGGGCCGATCCGGCCGCCCAGGCGATGGATCCGGCCGTCAGGGTGGCCCCGGCTGCGGTAGGCGACCAGCCGTGAATGCGCTGCAGGAGGAGGGGAAGGTAGACGTCGATTCCGATGAAGGCGGTATTGGCCACCATGCGGAAGGTGATGGTCGATGGTAGGCCCCGGGCACTAAGCAGGGTGCCGGCGGGCAGCAGCGGACGAATGAAGAGGCCAATGCCGACAATGGCGGCGGCGGAGCCCACATAGGTGAGGATGGTGAAGTCCTCGGCCTGCCGCCCGGAAATGAGGTAGAGGGCAAGCGCGCAGCCGGCGGCCCCCAGGGCCGGGAGCAACAGGGGGCGAATCCGGTCGATCTTGCCCGTCCCACCGAGCGAGGGCATCATTCCCAGCACTTTGAAGATGGCGGGCATGAGCCCGAAGATGAGAATGGGAACAATGGCGAACACCCACCGCCAGTGGGCGTGGTCAACGAGGAGGCCGGCAATGGCCGGGCCCACCAGGGAGGGCAGCACCCAGGCGGCGGCGAAGGCCGCGAAGTGGGTGGACTGCTTTTCCGGGGGCACGTACTTGCCGACGAGAACGTAGAGCGGCACCACACACATGCCGCCTCCCAGGCCCTGGATGATACGGCCGAAGGCCAGCACCTCCATGGACGGGGCGGCGGTGCAGATGAGCAGTCCGGTGTTGATGAGAAGCAGTCCCGTGAGTAGCGGTCGGCGCGGCCCGCGAGCATCCACCCACGCGCCGGTAAGCGCGGTCGTGGCCAGCTGAGTGACCAGCGCCCCGCCGTTGGCAAAGGCGTACAGCTGCTCACCGTCAAGCGCCCGCGAAATGGTGGGCATGGCGGTGGTGACGGCTAGAACTTCGAAGGCCACGGCGCTAATGAGTGCGGTTGCCACGATAAGGAGCCAGGTTTGGGCGCGCGCCGAGGCGTAGGACTGCTCGGTCATGACGGGTATTGTGCCACGCCGTGCCGAGCGCTGTCACGTCCCCGCAGCGCGGCGCTCCTCACCCCACGACACCGGCTCGGCAGCACACCGGAGCGGCGGGGCGCCTCCAGACCACGGGATTCGGGTGGCGTTACCGCTCCGCCCCGCGGTGACGCACCGGGGACAGGTTTGCCGGCAGCGTGGTGGCGGATGCGTGGGGGAGCGGTCGTGCATGGCGAGCCGGGCGGGGTTTAGAATGGCCCGTGGTGGTGGCCCGTCTCGCCGCTGCCGGCGCCCGCCCGTCTCGCGGACGCGCAATCAACGAAAGAGGTTTCCATGCTGAGGACACACAACGCAGGCTCGCTGCGCGCCAGCCACATCGGCGACACCGTCACACTCACCGGGTGGGTGGACCGTCGCCGCGACCACGGCGGCATCGCCTTCATTGATCTTCGCGACGCCTCCGGAATCGCCCAGGTGGTCATCCGCGAGGAGGTGGCCCACGAGCTGAGGAGCGAATACGTGCTCAAGGTGACGGGCACCGTGCGTGAACGACCCGAGGGCAACGAGAATCCGGCGATTCCTACCGGAGCCATCGAAGTGGTCGCCGAGGATGTCGAGGTGCTCAACCCGGCTGCCGCTCTGCCCTTCCAGGTCTCTGCCCACGCCGAGGATTCTGGCGCGGGCGAGGAGGCTCGCCTGCGGTACCGCTACCTCGACCTGCGCCGCCCCTACGAGCAGCGCGCCTTGCGCCTGCGCGCCAAGGTCAATCGTGCAGCCCGCGATGTGCTGGACGAGCGGGATTTCGTGGAAATCGAAACCCCCACGCTCACCCGCTCCACCCCGGAGGGCGCCCGCGACTTCCTCGTTCCGGCCCGCCTGTCTCCAGGCTGCTGGTACGCCCTGCCGCAGTCCCCGCAGCTATTCAAGCAGTTGCTCATGGTGGCCGGCATGGAACGCTACTACCAGATTGCTCGCTGCTACCGCGATGAGGACTTCCGGGCGGATCGCCAGCCCGAGTTCACCCAGCTGGACGTCGAGATGTCCTTCGTCGAGCAGGACGATGTCATTGAGGTGGCCGAGGAGGTACTCGCCGCGATCTGGAAGCTCATCGACGTGGAGATTCCCCGCCCGATTGAGCGCATGACCTATGCGGATGCCATGGCCCGGTTCGGTTCGGATAAGCCGGATCTGCGCTTTGGCCAGGAGCTCGTTGACCTCACCGACTACTTCTCCGACACCCCGTTCCGGGTCTTCCAGGCCCCCTACGTGGGTGCGGTGGTCATGCCCGGTGGTGCCAGCCAGCCGCGCCGCACCTTCGACAAGTGGCAGGAGTGGGCAAAGGCGCGCGGTGCGAAGGGCCTCGCCTACGTCACCGTGGCTGAGGACGGCACGCTCGGTGGCCCGGTCGCTAAGAATATCTCCGAGTCCGAGCGCGATGGTCTGGTCGAGGCCACCGGTGCCCATCCCGGTGACTGTATCTTCTTCGGTGCCGGCGAGGTGGATGCCGCCCGCGATCTGCTGGGTGCGGCACGCCTCGAGATCGGCAAGCGCTGCGATCTCATTGACGAGGACGCCTGGGCCTTCGTGTGGGTGGTGGACGCCCCGCTGTTCAAGCCCGCCTCCTCCGCGGTCGCCGAGGGCGACATCGCGGTTGGCTCCGGCGCGTGGACGGCCGTGCACCACGCCTTCACCTCGCCCAAGCCCGAGTGCCTCGATACCTTCGATACCGATCCGGGCAGCGCCCTCGCCTACGCCTATGACATCGTGTGCAACGGCAATGAGATCGGCGGCGGCTCCATTCGTATCCACCGGCACGACGTTCAAGAGCGCGTCTTCAAGGTCATGGGCCTTTCCCAGGAAGAGGCGCAGGCCAAGTTCGGCTTCCTGCTCGACGCCTTCAAATACGGCGCCCCGCCGCACGGCGGCATTGCCTTCGGGTGGGACCGTATCGTCTCCCTCCTCATCAAGGCCCCCTCGATTCGCGATGTCATCGCCTTCCCGAAGTCCGGCGGCGGCTTTGACCCGCTGACCGAGGCGCCCGCCCCGATCACCCCCGAGCAGCGCAAGGAGGCGGGAGTGGATGCCAAGCCGAAGCCGAAGGCCAAGCCCGGCGAGGATGAGGGCAACAGCGAGGCGGAGGAGCCGACCGCCCAGTGATCACCGAATCTGTGTTCTGGCGGAGTATGACTCCCCAGTGGACCGATCGCTCCGATCGGGTCCTGTGGTCATCCGCGGGGCCCGATCACGGGCTCTTTGTGAGCCAGCGCGGCGCTAAGGTCGAGGCAATCCTCCTCGGCCAACCCGATCTCCTCATCCGCGAGCTTGCCGCCTACGCGCACGAGCACGGCGATGTTTTTGATCGGGCGCTCCTGGAACGCTCGAGCGCCGATGCGGTGCTTGCGGCGCAGCCATCCCTCTTCGGCCCCCAGCGCGGGGATGAGTGGGATTTCCTCTATGCCACACGCAAGCCCGAGGAACATCCGCTGAGCTCCAATGTTCGCGAGCTCGATCGAGCCAGCGAGGGGGAGGACATTCGCTCGGTCATCCACCGCTCCATTCCCGGCACCTGGGCCCTCGGCGTCTTCGATGAATGCCGCTGGGTGGGATACGTCGAGGATGGTCAGATCCTCTCCGCCATCGCCATCCTTCCCGCCTCGCGCACGGAGGATGGTGAGATCATCACCCAGCTCGCCGGATTCGGCACGCTGCCCGAGGCTCGCGGCCGAGGTATCGGCGCCGCCGTCATGTCAACCATTACCCGTGCGACCTTCGACCTGGGACCGGTTGGCTTTGGCATGTGGCGGGATAATGACGTGGCCCGGGGCTTGTACACCAAGCTTGGCTTTACCGTTGACGTTGAGCTAGTCACCGTGAAGAAGGGAAGCCTCGAGCGCGGCTGAGGCGAGTGCCCAATAGCAGAAAGTCCAGGGATGTCCCTGGACTTTCTGCTGTGTCGTGACACCGAGCCGGGAGGTAGATCCCCCTGCCGTCAGTGCTCGGAAATACCGTACTTGGAATACAGCTTGGCGAGCGGCCCCGGCGCCCACCAGTTCCATTTGCCAAGCAGGGTCATTGTGGCCGGCACGAGGAGCATGCGGACGAGAGACGCATCGACGAACACGGTCATCGCGAGGGCAATGCCGGTCTGTTTGATGACCCTCATGTCGCCGAAGACGAAGCCGGAGAATACGGCGATGATGATGACGGCGGCGGAGGTAATGATGCGGCCAGACTTTTGCAGGCCGAGCTCAACCGCCCGGTCATTGTCCTCCCCAGCATCCCAGTATTCCTTGATCCGAGCGAGGAGGAAGACCTCGTAGTCCATGGCTAGGCCAAAGCCGAAGGCGAGAACCATGGCGACAACGTAGGCTTCTAGGCCTGGAATCTTGTCCATCCCCAGGTGGCCGCCCTGGAAAATCCACACGGTAGCTCCGAGGGAGGCAATGAGGGAGAATCCGTTGATGACGGCGGCCTTGAGCGGTACGAGCAGCGATCCGGTCATGAGGAACATGAGCACGAAGACGGCCACGATGACGATGGTGAGAGCCAGCGGCAGACCGTCAGCAAGCTGCTGATTGAAGTCGTGGTTCATGGCGGCGGCGCCACCCACCCACGTGTCAAAGCCGTCGGCGCTCTTGGCCCGCTGATCGAGCATGATGTCGATGGCCTCGTTGGAGACCGGATCATCGACGCCGGTGCGCACATTGATGATGGTCTCATCGGGGTCGGGCGCCTCGTTGACCTCGACCGCATCCTCGCCGAAATCCGCGCGCAGATCCGCCACGTAGGTGGAGTCCACGACCTCGGATTTGGGAGCATCGGCAAGGATCTGGATATCCGCGCCGGCCAGCCCCACGTACTTTGATTCCAAGGTGAGATAAGAAGCGCGCACCTGGGTGCCATGCGGCAGGTTATCGGCCAATCCCGAGCGCAGGTTCATCCCGGCAATCGGGCTGGCGAGCACGGCGAGAATGGCGACGACTCCGATGAGGATAGGCCAGGGGCGACGGTGGACGAAGCGGGCGATCGTTGAGAAGACGCCCCGCTCGGTCGACCGGTCCGATACCTTCGCCGACAGCGTTGACAGCACCGGAATCTTGGCGATCACCGAGGGGCGTAGGAGTACCGGGCCGAGGATGGTGATGAGCGCGGGGATGAGGGTGACGGCGGTGATCACCGCGAGGAGAACGATGAAGATGCCGGAAACAGAAATGACCTTGAGTAGCTGCGCTTGCATCGCCAGCAGTCCGGCAATCGAGAAGGCGATGGTGAGGGCGGAAAAGACAACGGTGCGTCCGGCGGTCGCCACGGTCTCTTCGACGGCCGAGCGCACAACCGCGAGGACCTTCTCCTTGCGCTCGCCGGTGAGGTGCTTGCCCAGATCCGAGCCATCGGCCTGGAAGCCCGCGGCCTCGAGTCGGTCTTGCACCTCCTCGCGGTAGCGGGAAACGACGAGCAAGCCGTAGTCGATGGATAGGCCGAGGCCGATAACCGACATAATGTTGATGACGAAGGAATCGACCGAGACGATGTGGGTGAGAACCCATAGTCCGCCCAGGCCGATGACGATCGAGGTGAGAGCTCCAATCAAGGGCAGGCCGGCGGCGATGAGGCCGCCAAAGATGATGACCATGAGGAGCAGGGCGATCGGCAGGCCGACGGTCTCTCCGGTGACAAGATCCGCGCGCACCTGTTCCACGATCGAGTCAAGAAGGCCCGTCTCGGAGAACACGTTCGCTTCACCGTTCGGCGCGACGTCCTCCCGCGCATCGGTCATGAGGGCGACCACCTCGTTGTGCAGCTCGGTTTCCTCCTCTTCCGACAGATCATCGGGCAGGCTGGCGATGAGCACGTGACCCGAGTCATCGGTCGCCGTGATTTTCTTCAGACCCTCCTCGGCCTCGGCCCGCTTGTCGGCCGGTTCCTTGAGATTCTCATCCAGCTCGGCCCGAGCTTCTTCTTCCGCCTCGGCCAGCTGGCTATCGACCTCGTCCTGGGCAGCCGCCTTCTGTTCGTCAAGCTGCGCCTGGGCGGCGGCCTTCTGCTCATCAAGCTGGGCCTGGGCGGCAGCGGCACGCTCGGGGGAGACCTGGGCAAGCTGATCGATCTCGGCCTGAGGACCGGCAAACTGAGCGTCCAGCTGGGCCTGAGGACCGGCAAACTGTTCATCAAGTTCGCTTTGCGCATCCGCCCGGGCTTGTTCGAGCTTCTCATCGACCTCCGCCCGAGCATCGGCCACCGCCTCATCGATCTCGTCAATACCATCCTGGATGGCGACGACGTCGGTGACCTCGATGCCCTCATGAAGATCGGTGATCTTCTCTCGCAGCTCGGCCACCGCCCGCCCCGCTGGCGTATCGGGAGCTGGGACCCCGGTGCCGTCCATGACAAGGAGGATGGAATCGCCGTCATCATCACCGCCCTCGGCGTGGCGGAGCACCTTGTCGGAATCGGTGTCACCGACGGTGAGATGTCCAGACTCCAACAGGTCGAACAGTGGTTTCCCGGCCAGGGGTGTGAAGGCCACGGCCGAGGCCAGGGCAACAAAGATCACCCAGGCAATGACGGTCATTTTTGGTCGGCGGGCTAGGCCCCGACCCAGGCTGCGAAACATAATTCTCATTGTCGCACCCAGATAGGGGCCTGTCACCCGACCATGGGGTAGGAAGGATGACGGCTCGAGCGATAAATCACCGGTGCAACACCGGGACATTGCCGAAGCTCATGAGGAATCGGAATCGGCCGAGAGCACAAATGCGCCGGCGTAGCCCTGCCTAGGTCCCCGCTGGCGCGCGGGCTAGAGTGGGGGCGTGGACCTCTTTGATAGTGCCGGCATGGAACCGGAGGGCATTCCCGCAGCCGACCGCGGGCCGCTCGCCGTGCGGATGCGCCCGCGCACCCTCGATGACGTGGTCGGTCAAGACCACCTGCTCGGGCCGGGCTCGCCGCTGCGCCGCCTGCTCGACCCCGAGGGACAGGGCCCGAGCTCGATCGTGCTGTGGGGGCCGCCGGGAACCGGTAAGACCACCCTCGCTTATCTCGTTGCCCGCACCGGAGGACGCCGCTTCGTCGAGCTCTCGGCGGTGTCGGCCGGGGTGAAAGAGGTACGCTCGGTGATTGCCGAGGCCCGCCGGGCCCTTGCCACCGGAGGGCGCGACACCGTGCTCTTTATCGACGAGGTGCACCGCTTTTCCAAAACCCAGCAGGATGCCCTGCTGCCGGCCGTGGAAAACGGTTGGGTGATTCTCATTGCCGCAACGACGGAGAATCCGTCCTTCTCGATTGTCACTCCGCTGCTGTCGCGCTCCATCATGCTCACCCTCGAGGGGCTTGGTCCCACGGACATCGCCTCCCTCCTTGATCGCGCAATCGCCACCGATGAGGCGCTGGCCGGCATGAGCATCGCCGATGCGGCGCGGGACATGATCGTGCGCCTGGCCGGTCCCGATGCTCGGCGGGCACTCACCGTGCTCGAGGCGGCAGCGGGCACCGCGCAGGCCCGTAAGGCGAGCGAAATCTCGGTGGACGATGTCTCGGAAGCCATCGACGTTGCCGCCGTCAACTACGACCGGGGCGATGCTCACTACGACGTGGCCTCGGCCTTCATCAAGTCGATTCGCGGTTCTGATGTCGATGCCGCCATCCACTACCTGGCCCGCATGCTCGAGGCGGGGGAGGATCCCCGATTCATCGCCCGCCGGCTCATGATCTCCGCAGCCGAGGACGTGGGGCTCGCCGATCCGTCCGCCCTGCAAACGGCGACCGCGGCCGCTCAGTCTGTTGCCCTAGTTGGTATGCCGGAGGCTCGCATTATTCTCGCCGAGGCGGTCTGTCACCTGGCCACCGCGCCGAAGTCGAATGCGGCCTACAAGGCAATCAACGAGGCGATTGCCGATGTGCGGGCCGGCAAGGCGGGGGCGGTTCCCGATCCGCTGCGCGACGGCTCCGTCTGGGCATCCCGGCAGACCGGGGCGGGGGAGGGCTACCGCTATGCCCACGACTATCCGCTGCATGTCGCCCCGCAGCAGTACCTGCCCGATACTCTGGTCGGCACCCGCTACTACGAGCCCACCGAGCAGGGCTTCGAGTCACAAATCACGGCGCGGCTCGCCAAGATCCGCTCGATTCTGGGCGGTAGAAGCTGATAGCCTAGTTCGGTTCCTGGGGTCTTAGCCACCGTGGTTGGCCCCGCGGCTACGTGCCGTGCAATGTATTCGACAGGAGAAACACTATGGCGAACTCTCGTTCCCGCAAGCAGGTGCGCCTCTCGCGCGCCCTGGGCCTTGCCCTCACCCCGAAGGCCGAGCGCTACATGCAGCGCCGCCCCTACCGTCCCGGCGAGCAGGGCCGCGGCCGCACCAAGGACTCGGACTACTCGGTTCGACTCAAGGAAAAGCAGCGTCTGCGCGCCCAGTACGGGGTCCGCGAGTCGCAGATGCGCACCCTGTTTGATGAGGCTCGTCGCTCCGAGGGCCTTGCCGGTGAGAACCTCGTTGAGCTGCTGGAGATGCGCCTGGACGCCCTCGTCCTGCGCTCCGGCTTTGCTCGCACCACCGCCCAGGCCCGCCAGTCGGTCGTCCACCGCCACATTCTCGTGGATGGCAAGATCGTCGACCGCCCGTCCTACCGCGTCAAGCCCGGCCAGGTCATCCAGGTCAAGCCCAAGTCGCAGGCCTCTGACCAGTTCATGATGGCGGCGCAGGGCGTCCACCGGGACGTGCTGCCGGCCGTACCCGAATACCTTGACGTTCAGCTGGAGAAGCTTCGAGCTACCCTCGTGCGGCGTCCGAAGCGCGGCGAGATTCCGGTCTCCTGCGACGTTCAGATGGTCGTCGAGTACTACTCGCGCTAATCACATCGAGGGACGCCCCGAGCACCGGCTCGGGGCGTTTCCATTCCCGCCTCCCAAGGGCCCAGCCCGCTCGGGGTATAATCTTCCGGACCTGAATTAGGAATGAGGAAACCATGCGCACCGCCGAAATCCGATCTCGCTGGCTTGACTACTTCGCCAAGCACGATCACCACATTGCCCCCTCCGTGCCGCTCGTGTCTCCCGACCCGTCGATCCTCTTCACGATCGCCGGCATGGTGCCCTTCATTCCCTACATCGTCGGCACCGAGGAAGCCCCCTGGCCCCGGGTTGCCTCCGTTCAAAAGTGCATCCGCACCAATGACATCGATAATGTCGGCTACACCTCCCGGCACGGCACCTTCTTCCAAATGTGCGGCAACTTCTCCTTCGGCGATTACTTCAAGGAGGGCGCCATCGACCTGGCTTGGGGCCTGCTCACCGCCTCGGTTGATGAGGGCGGCTACGGTCTGGACGGGGATCGCCTGTGGGTGACCCTGTGGGAGCACGATGACGAAGCCTGGGATACGTGGACGCGGAAGATCGGGGTGGATCCGAAGAAGATCGTCAAGCTCAAGCGCGAAGAAATCTTCTGGTCCACCGGCCAGCCCGGACCGGCCGGTCCGTGTTCGGAGATTCTCTACGATCGCGGCCCGGAATTCGGTCCGGAAGCCAAGGGCGGTACCGAGGAGCCGGACGGGGACCGCTACCTGGAGATCTGGAATCTCGTTTTCGACCAGTACCTGCGCGGGGAGGGCTCGGGCCAGGACTATCCTCTGCTCGGCGATCTCGACCAGACGGCCATTGACACCGGGGCCGGCCTCGAGCGCATCGCCTACCTGCTCCAGGGCAAGACCAACATGTACGAGATTGATGAGGTCTTCCCCGTCATCTCGGCCACCGAGGAGCTCACCGGACGGGGCTACGGCAAGGGCGGCCGCGATGACGTATCCATGCGGGTCATTGCCGATCACGTGCGCAGCGCCCTCATGCTCATCGGTGACGGGGTGCGCCCGGGCAATGACGGTCGCGGCTACGTGCTGCGCCGCCTCATCCGCCGCGCCGTCCGCTCCATCCGCCTTCTCGGCTTTGATGAGGTGGCCCTCCCAGTCCTACTGCCGGCCTCGAAGGATGCCATGGCGGCCTCCTACCCGGAGCTGGAACAGAACTTCTCCACCATCTCCGATGTCGCCTACGCCGAGGAAGAGGCCTTCCGCCGTACGCTCGCCTCGGGCACCACGATTTTCGAGGGAGCGGTCGCCAAGGCTAAGGAGTCCGGCAATCCGCAGCTCTCGGGAAGTGATGCCTTCACCCTGCACGACACCTATGGCTTCCCCATCGATTTGACGATGGAGATGGCGGCGGAAAAGGGCGTTGAGGTGGATGAGGCCGGTTTCACCGAGCTCATGCGGGAGCAAAAGGAGCGTGCCCGGGCCGATGCGCTGGCGAAGAAGACCGGCCACGTCGACCCGCACGTCTACCACGACATCCTCGGCAAGGCCGGGGAAACCCACTTCCTCGGCTACACCGACACCGACGCCCAGGCCACGGTGGTGGGCCTCCTCGTCGATGGCAAGGATGCTCCCGTAGCCACCGCTCCGGCCAGCGTCGACATCATTCTCGACCAGACCCCGTTCTGGGCCGAACAGGGCGGCCAGCTCGCCGACCACGGCACCATCTCGGTAGCCGGCGGGGGACTGGCCGAAGTTCTTGACGTTCAACAGCCCATCAAGGGCCTAAGCGTCCACCGTGCCCAGCTCACCGAGGGCTCCATCGCGCTCGGTGATGAGGTGCACGCCAGCATCGACCGGGTGCGCCGCGGCCAGATCGCTCGCGCCCACACCGCCACCCACATGGTGCACAAGGCGCTGCACGAGTTCCTCGGGGAGCAGGCCACCCAGGCCGGCTCGGAGAACTCCCCCTCGCGGCTCCGCTTCGACTTCCGCCACGGCGAGCAGATTCCCGCCGGCGTGCTCGCCGACATCGAATCGCGGGTCAATGAGCGCCTGCAAGAGAATCTCGAGGTCACCGACGAGATCATGGATCTCGAGGAGGCCAAGGCCGCCGGCGCCATGGCGCTGTTCGGCGAAAAGTACGGCAACCGGGTGCGCGTCGTCTCGATCGATGATGAGTGGTCAAAGGAGCTGTGCGCGGGAACTCACGTGCCCGAAACCGGCTCGCTCGGCCTCGTCTCCATCCTCGGCGAAGCCTCCATTGGCTCCGGCGTCCGCCGCATCGACGCGCTTGTCGGTCAGGGAGCCTACGCGGCCGGCGCCAAGGAGCGCGCCCTCCTCTCGGCAATTTCCCAGCAGGTTGGCGCCCGCCCCGGCGAGCTGCCCGAACGCATCGACACCATTCTCACCCGGCTGAAGAATGCCGAGAAGGAGATTGCCCAGCTGCGCTCCGCCCAGCTCAAGGCCTCCGCCGGCGCGATTGCCGAGGGCGCCGAGCGCGTGGGTGACGTGCTGCTCGCAATCACCGATCTGGGCGAGGCGGATGCGGGGAGCTTGCGCGAGCTCGCCCTTGACGTGCGCGGACACTTTGGGTCTGACGCCGCCGTTGTCGCCGTCTTCGGCCAGTCCAAGGGCCGGCCCACCGTCGTAGTGGCCACGACAGACGAGGCCCGCGCGGCTGGCGTCAAGGCCGGTGCGCTCGTCAAGACCGTGGCCGGCGTGCTCGGCGGCGGAGGCGGCGGCAAGGACGATATTGCCCAGGGCGGCGGATCTGATGCCGGGAAGATTCCCCAGGCCCGCGAGGCCCTGCGACAGGCGGTGGCGTCCTGACCATGCGGCGCGGGGTGCGCCTTGCCTTTGACGTGGGCAAGGTGCGAATTGGGGTCGCCTCGTGTGACGCCGAAGGTATCCTCTGCTCGCCCGTGGAAACCCTGCACCGAGACAGGCGTGGGAATGACCACATTCTTGACGCTGCCGACATTGTCGCAGAGTACAGCCCCATTGAGATTATTGTTGGTTTGCCCAAGAATATGGATGGCTCAGAGGGGCCGGCGGCGCGGGATGCACGACGCTTCGCCACGCAGCTATCGTTACAGAACCGTAACATTGGGGTACGTTTAGTGGATGAGCGGTTGACGACCGTCGCTGCTCACCGGAACTTGCATGCGGCAGGCAGATCGGAGCGCAGCCACCGGGCTGTCATCGATCAGGAGGCCGCCGCTTTGATCCTCCGCCTCGCCCTCGACATCGAGGAGTCGACGGGCCGTCCACCGGGCGAGCCTGCCGGTGGCGGAAGAAAGGGATAGCCCGGCATGGGAGATATCTTCGATGCCTTCACCGAGGACACGGTGGAAGCGCCGACGACCGCGGAGGAGGCCTCGCGGGCCCGTTACCGCGAACGACAGATTCGGGAACAGCGTCGGCGTAAGCGCAGGTTGCGGTCCGCTGCCATTCTTACCCTGGTAACGGCGCTGCTCGTCGGTTTGTTGCTGACTCTCGTTCCCCGAGTCGCCAATCTCTTCGGCTCCGAGTCTCCCATCGCCCGCCTTGTCGGCGGGGATGAGGACTTCGATGGGGACGAGGCCGGCGATCCTATTGAGGTGACGATTCCCGAGGGCTCCTCGGGGGCGGACATGGCGGCGATTCTCGATAATGCCGGAATTATCAAGTCCCGCAAGACCTTTATTGATGCCTTTACCGCCGATCCCGGCGCCGGCTCCATCCAGCCCGGCACCTACATGCTGCCGACAAAGATTCCCGCCCAGCAGGCGCTCGACCTGCTCAAGGATCATGATGGCCAGCGCATCGATCTCACGATCACGGTTCCCGAGGGCTTTACCGCGCGTCAGGTGCATGAGCGGGTAGCCAATGTGCTTGACGTTCCGCTCGAAGAGGTCGAAGCCGCAGCCGGGGATGCTGAGGCGATCGGCCTGCCCGCCGAGGCCAAGGGCAATCCGGAGGGCTGGTATGCTCCCGGAACCGAGCTGTTTGCCCCCACGGCCAAGCCGGCCGAGGTGCTGGCCCGGTTCGTCGCCAACCGCGCCTTGCAGCTCGACGAGCTTGGCGTGCCCGCCGAGGATCGCGAGCGCACACTCATCGTCGCCTCGATCATCGAGCGGGAGGTCAATCTGCCCGAGTACTATCCGCAGGTGGCCCGGGTCATCGAGAACCGGCTCGCCGATTCCAGCTCGGTGAACGGCCGGCTGCAAATGGATTCGACGGTGCTTTACGGGGTGGGAAAGACAGGGGGCATCCCCACCAAGGATGAGCTGGAGAACGACAATCCCTACAACACGTATCGCAATGCTGGCCTCCCGCCGACCCCCATCGGCTCGCCTGGCGCGGGCGCGATCAAGGCGGCGCAGGACCCGGCCGATGGGGACTGGCTCTACTTCGTCACGGTCGATCTCTCCAGTGGCGAGACCCTGTTCTCCGCCACATTGGACGAGCACAATGAGAACGTGAAGAAGCTCAATGAGTGGATCGAGGCCCACCCCGATTACGGGAAGGACGAGGCCGAGAAGGAGGCCGAGTGAAGCGCGCCGGTGTGGCCGGCGATCCCATCGCCCATTCCCTGTCCCCGGTTCTGCACCGGGCGGCCTACGCCGATCTCGGGGTGGATCTGAGCTACGATCTGCTGCCCACCCCGCAGGAGAAGCTTGATGAGCTGCTGGACAGCCTCGATGCCTCGTGGGCCGGAATCTCGTTGACGATGCCGCATAAGCAGGCCGTCATTCCTCGCCTCGACATGGTGGACGGACTGGCCAAGACCGTGGGTGCGGTCAATACCGTGTGCGTGCAGCCCACGGGAAACATGCTCGTCGGCTTCAATACCGATGTTGCCGGTATCGTCTCCGCCGTGCGCGAGGTATCGCCGGAGCCGGTGAGCTCCTGCCTCATCCTCGGCGGACGGGCCACCGCCTCGTCAACGCTGGCCGCTGCCGTCGAGCTGGGCACCCGCAATCTCACCATCGCGGCGCGCAATCACGGCGGACCGGGCTCGGCGCTTACCGCCGCGACCCGGATGAATCTCAGCCCCGAGCTCATGCGCTTCGATCCGGACACCATTGCCGCCCGGGCCGAGCGCAGCTCCCTTCTGGTTTCCACCGTTCCGGCCGGGGTGGCCGACCGGGTGGCCGAGGAACTTGCCGCGCGGCAACCTGATCTGTCCCACCTCACCGTGCTTGACGTCGTTTACGAGCCCTGGCCGAGCAGGCTCACCGCCGTGGCTGGCGAGCTCGGTGCGCGAATCGTTCCGGGCTGGCTCATGCTCGTCCACCAGGCGGCCCGCCAGGTCCGCCTGTTCACGGGGCGCATGCCGCGCGTTGAGGTCATGAAGCGAGCCCTGGAAGAGGAGCTGGCGAGGAGATGAAGGGGATGGGGGCACGAGCCCTGGCCACCTGGGCCACGCTCGGCGCCCTCGCCTCGATCCCAGCCGCCGGTCACCAGATACCGGCGGCTTTATTTTTCTCCACACTGTGCGTTCTCAGTGTCGTCGACTGGCGCACCCGCTATTTACCCGATCCGCTGCAGCGCCTCGGCTATCTTGCCACCGCGGCCGAGGCGGCCTGGCAGGTGGCTGGCGGCGCGCGGTGGCCCGATGTGGTGGCCGCCTGGTCGGCCGGGGTCATCGGTGGCCTGGTCCTCTTTGCCGCGGCCTGGCGCACCGGCCAGCTCGGCCTTGGTGACGTCAAGCTGGCGGGGGCCTGCGGGGCCTGGCTGGCGCTCACCTGCCCGGGCCGGATTCCGCTCGCGCTTCTGGTCATGGGGGTAGTTGGCGCGCTCGGTGCGGTGCGGTCAAGGAGCGGCACCTTTGCTTATGGCCCGGCCATCGCCGCCGGGACGTATGCGGCCTGCCTTGCTCATCTGGCAGTAGTATAGGGGGCATGCGATGGATGACTGCCGGAGAATCACACGGACCCGCCCTCGTGGGCATGATTGAGGGACTGCCCGCTGGTATCGAGGTGACGAGCACCGATATTGGCGAGGCGCTGGCGCGGCGCCGCCAAGGAGCCGGCCGCGGCGCCCGGCAAAAGTTTGAACGCGATGAGCTTGAGGTGCTGTCCGGGGTGCGCCACGGGGTGACCATCGGCTCACCCATCTCCCTCGTCATCCGCAATTCGGAATGGCCGAAGTGGACCGCGGTCATGAGCCCGGATCCGGTGGCCCCCGAGGAGCTCATGATCGATGCCGGGAAGGGTGATGAGCGAGAAATTGCACGCAACCGTCCCCTCACTCGGCCCCGGCCCGGCCACGCCGACCTCACCGGCATGCGCAAGTACGGCTTTGCCGACGCCCGGCCGGTGCTGGAACGAGCGAGTGCCCGCGAAACGGCCATGCGGGTTGGACTCGGCGAGATTGCCGCCCGCTTCCTCTCCCAGGCCGCCGGCATTCAGCTCGTCTCCCACGTCGTCACCATTGGTCCGGTGACGGTGCCCAAGGGTGCCGGCCTGCCCTGGCCCGGCGATGTCGCCGAGTTGGATGAGAATCCGGTGCGCTGCTTTGACCCGCAGACAGCGGAGGAAATGGTGGAGGAGATTGATCGGGCCCGCCGGGAGGGCAATACGCTCGGCGGCGTCGTCGAGGTTCTCGCATACGGCATGCCGCCGGGTCTCGGCTCCTACATTTCCACCCCGGCCCGGCTCGACGGTCGGCTCGCCCAGGCCCTCATGTCCATTCAGGCCGTCAAGGGAGTCGAGGTGGGCGATGGTTTCGCCACCGCGCGCCGGCGCGGCTCGGTCGCTCACGACGAAATTGTTCGCTCCGGTTCGGGTCGCATTGCCCGGCGCACTAATCGGGCCGGTGGCGTTGAGGGCGGCATGTCCAATGGCGAGGTGCTCAAGGTGCGCTGCGCCTACAAGCCGATCTCCACGGTTCCCCGGGCGCTGGCCACCATCGACGTTGCCACCGGCGAGCCCGCCACCGCCATTCACCAGCGCTCCGACACGTGCGCGGTTGTTCCCGGCGCCGTCATCGCCGAGGCCATGGTCGCCCTCACCCTCGCCGAAGCGCTGCTCGACAAGACCGGCGGGGACAGCCTCGCCGAGGTGCGCCGCAATCTCGCCGGCTACCTGGAGGACAACGCATGAGGCCGTACGCCGTCTTCGTTGGCCTGCCCGGCTCGGGCAAGTCCACCATTGCTTCCCACATCGCCAGGCGGGCCGGCCTCGAGTTTCAGGACAGCGATGAGCTCATCGTTGCCCGGGAACGCCGGTCGATTCCACAGATCTTCGAGGAGGAGGGGGAGGAGGGCTTTCGCCGCATCGAGGCCGAGGTCATCACCGAGGCCCTCTCCTCGTTTTCCGGGGTGCTCGCACTTGGCGGGGGAGCGGTAACCACGCCCCAGGTGCGCCGGGCCCTGCGCGGCCACCGAGTGGTCGTCATGACCGCCGACTTTGATGTGCTGCTCGAGCGGCTGCGCCGCCGGCCCGGCAAACGCCCCCTCATCGATGCTGATCCGCCCGGGGCGCTCGCCCGGCTCAGGGACGAGCGTGAGCCGCTCTACCGGCAGGTCGCCACCCACGTCGCCAAGAGCGCCAATCAGCCGATCCTGCGCACCGCCGACGCGGTAGAGAAACTGCTCGAGGAGGATGTTGCGGCGATCGACGTTGGCTCGTACCGGGTGCGGATTGGCCGCGGCCTCGATGATCTCGTCTGCCAGGGTGCCGCCGGCGCCTCCGCCGCCCTCATCGTCCATCCCGCCGATCTCGCCGAGCCCGCCGGCCGGCTCGCCGGCCAGCTGACCGAGCGCGGCATTCCCGCCGAGCTGCACCTTGTCGCCGACGGAGAGGCCCAAAAGTGCTCGGCGGAGCTGCTGCGGGCCTGGGACCGCCTTGGCGAGCTTGCCTTTGGTCGCGATGCCATCATCATCGGCCTGGGCGGCGGTGCCACCACCGACCTCGCCGGCTTCATCGCCGCCAGCTGGCTGCGCGGCATCGACGTGCTCCAGGTTCCGACCTCGCTGCTCGGCATGGTCGACGCCGCCGTTGGCGGCAAGACCGGCATTGACACCTCCGCCGGCAAGAATCTCGTCGGAGCGTTCCACGCCCCCGTTGGGGTGATCGCCGACCTCGACCACCTTCGTACGCTACCGCGCGCCGAGCTCATTAACGGTGCCGCCGAGATGATCAAATGCGGATGGATCGACGATGCTCATATCCTCGACCTCATGTCCCGTCCCGGCGTGCTCGACGATCCCTGGCTCGACGAGGCCATCACCCGCGCCATTGCGGTCAAGGCGCGGGTTGTCACCGAGGACTTTCAGGAACGGGGCCTGCGGGAGATCCTCAACTACGGCCACACCCTCGCCCACGGTATTGAACGCGCGGAAAACTATTCGATCCGCCACGGCGAGGCCGTGGCCATCGGCTGCGTCTTTGCCGCCGCGCTCGCCGAGGCCGCCGGAATAGCCGAAGCGGGCCTTACAGAGCGCACCCGGGCCTCCATGAGCGCGGTCGGCCTACCGGTCACCTACACCGAGGGGCGCCGTGAAGCTCTGCTGGATGCGATGAGCCGGGATAAGAAGGTGCGCGGCGGCAAGCTGCGCTTCATCGTGCTCAACCGCCAGGGTGAGCCCCGCCCCTACACGCCGAGCCACGCCGAGCTCGACACAGCATTTGCGGCGGTGGGCGCATGATCATCGTGCTCGGACCGCCCGGATGTGGGGCGGAAGAGGTGGGCGCCGAGCTCATTGCCTCCGGCCACCGCGTGCTCCACTCGGATCTGCTCGCCGAGGAACACGCCGGAATGAGCCTCCCCGATCTTGCCATCACCCAGGGTCAAAAGGCCGTTGAGAAGGCCACCGAGGCGGGTGCCCTCGCGGGCTTTGCCGCTCGCCCCGATATTCTTATCCTCGGCTCTGGAGCGCTTGGTAACGAACCGGGGGATGAGGCGGGAAAGGCCGTGCGCGCTGCTCTTGCGCAGGCCCGGGAGCGCGGGGACAGAACCGTATGCCTCATGGCCCAGCCGCATGTGCTGTCCCGGCGGTCCGGCCTGGATGCGCCGCGCCGAGTGGCCCTCGGGGCACCGCGCGCCATGTTCCTTGCTATGCTCACGAAGCGGATGCCCCTGTATGAAGAGGGCAACGACATCATCGCCACCGACGACGGGGACTGGCCCACCATCGCCGCCTGCCTGGTGGATCACAGTAAGCCCGGGAATATGGGGGATCGGGCGTGAGCCCGGTACCCTTGTTGGCGTAACGAGAAGGAGTTGTTGTGGCAACGACGAATGATTTGAAGAATGGCATGGTGCTGCGCCTCGAGGGCCAGCTGTGGTCCGTGGTGGAGTTCCAGCACGTCAAGCCGGGCAAGGGGCCCGCCTTCGTGCGCACGAAGGTGAAGAACGTCCTCACCGGCAAGACCGTCGACAAGACGTTTAATGCCGGTGTGAAGGTGGAGACCGCCACCGTTGACCGGCGCGACATGCAGTACCTGTACCACGATGGCCAGGACTACGTGTTCATGGACATGGAGAACTACGAGCAGCTGCCCATCGATGCCGATATCGTCGGCGATGCCGCGAATTATCTCCTGGAAAACCAGAACGTCATCATCGCCACCCACGAGGGGCAGGTGCTGTTCATCGAGATGCCGCCGTCGGTGATCCTCGAGATTACCTACACCGAGCCGGGCCTGCAGGGTGACCGCTCGAATGCGGGAACGAAGCCCGCCACCTTGGAGACCGGAGCGGAAATCCAGGTTCCGCTGTTCCTCGACCAGGGCACCAAGGTCAAGGTGGATACTCGCACCGGCTCCTACCTCGGGCGCGCGAACGACTGACGTGCGGGCTAATACCACCGGACGCCGGCGGGCGCTCGACGTCATCTTTGAGGCCGAGATCAAGGGCATCCTTGTTCCCGGCCTCCTGCGCGAGCTCCTAGCCGAGCGACAGAACATGTCCACCGCCCAGGTCCCCATTCGCGGGGCGGGCGTCGAACTCGTCGAGGTCGTGGCCGATCACCTCTACGAGCTCGATTCCCTCATCGACCACTACTCAACCTGGGGTCTGCGTCGCCTTTCCCGGGTGGACCGTGCGGTCCTGCGGCTCGGCATTGCCGAGCTGCGCTACCGGGGTGTCGACGTTCCCGTGGTTGTCTCCGAATACTCCGGCATCATCCGCGAGATTGGCTCCTCCCGCTCCGTCCCCTTCCTCACCGCCATCTTCAACCGGGTGGCCGAGGACATGAAGGAGGGCATCGAGCCTCCCACGAAGGACACCGAGCACGCCATCGACATCGCCGCCGCCTCCCAGCTAGCCGAAGAAGCAGCCCAAGCAGCTGCCGAGCGCGAGGCCTCCGCATCCACTGAGAAGGCCGACGAGATCGAGAATGTGGATCTTGCGGCCGCAGAACCTGCAGACGGCGACGAAGGTACGCCGGCTACGGCGTCCCGGGCAGCTGCCGCCGAGGCCGATGAGGCCATGGTGGCCGGCGCTGCGGGGGAGCCTGCCAGCGACGAACCGGAGGCGGAAGCCCACCGGCTGGAGATCGATGAGGCGGCCGAGTCTAAGCCGGCCGATGAATCAGCCGGATCCGGACACAGCGAGGATCGTGGCGAGTCCCACGCCCCGCAATCTTTGGCCGATATTGCCGGCCGTAATCAGGCGGCCCACGCCGCAGCAACCGGCGATAACGGCGAGGGTGAGGCGGCCCCATCGGCCCCCAGCGCCCCGTGAGATAAGCGTGATGCCCGGCGGTACCCGCCGGGCATCCTGCTAATCTGGCAGCACAACTGAATATCCGACCGACCATCCTTTAAGGACCGTCCAGCGAGGCGGTAAGGAGGCATATATGAGTCCACGAACCGTCATGGATGGGGCGGACATTTCCCGCTCCATCACCCGCATGGCCCACGAAATTCTCGAGCGCAATCGCGGCTCGGAATCGGTCATCCTGCTCGGCATTCCCTCCCGCGGGGTTCCGCTCGCCGAACGACTGAGCGAAGCCATTTCCCAGGCCGGGGGCGCGGATGTTCCCGTCGGATCCCTCGATGTCACCATGTACCGCGATGATCTGCGGCGCAATCCCACCCGGGCTGTCCAGCCCACCTCGATTCCCGAACGCGGCATTGACGGCCAGACCGTCATCCTCGTCGACGATGTGTTCTTCTCCGGCCGCACCATTCGCGCGGCGCTCGATGCTGTGACGAACATTGGCCGGCCGGCCGCGGTTCAGCTCGCGGTTCTCGCCGACCGGGGTCATCGCGAGCTTCCCATCCGCGCCGACTATGTCGGTAAGAATCTGCCGACCTCCCGCGCCGAGCGGGTCAGCGTCCTGCTCAGCGAGATCGACGGATCCGATGCCGTGACGATCGATGGTGCCGCGCAGGCGGGGACGGGGGAGGATCGGTGAAGCACCTTCTCTCCGCTGGCGATCTCAGCCTGGACGAGGCACTACTCATTTTGGATACGGCGGAGACGATGCGGGAGACGAATGCCCGCACGATCCGCAAGCTGCCCGCCCTGCGCGGGCGTACCATTGCCATCATGTTCTTCGAGGACTCCACCCGCACCAGGCTGTCCTTCGAGGCGGCCGCGAAGCGGCTGTCCGCCGACATTCTCAACTTCTCCGCCAAGGGCTCCTCCCTGTCGAAGGGAGAATCGCTCAAGGATACGGCCCAGACGCTCAAGGCCATGGGGGCCGAGGCCTTCATTGTTCGCCACCAGGCCTCCGGTGCGGCCCACCGACTTGCCGCCTCGAGCTGGATTGACGCCCCGGTGATTAATGCGGGGGATGGCACCCACCAGCATCCCACCCAGGCCTTGCTCGACGCGTTTACGATGCGGAGGCATCTGCTGGGAGCCGACCGGCTGGGCAAGGACCTGTCGGGTAAGCACGTCGTTATCGTCGGCGACATTCTCCACTCGCGGGTGGCTCGCTCCAATGTCGACCTGCTGCACACGCTCGGCGCCAAGGTCACCCTCGTGGCCCCGCCGACGCTCATGCCGGTCGGGGTGCAGGCATGGAACTGCGAGATTACCTATGATCTCGACGAGGCGATCGCCGAGGGCCCCGAGGCACTCATGATGCTCCGGGTCCAGCATGAGCGAATGAGCGCGGCCGGCGGCGGCTACTTCCCCTCCCCGGAGGAGTATCACCGCGCCTACGGCCTTGACCTCGCCCGCTCCAATGCCCTTCCCGAGGACGCCATCGTCCTTCATCCGGGCCCCATGAACCGCGGCCTGGAGATTTCCGCGGAGGCCGCCGATATCGACAAGTCGGTGGTCGTTGAACAGGTTCAAAACGGTGTCTATGTGCGCATGGCAGTTCTCTACCTGCTGCTCGCGCACGGTGAGGAGGCGGCGTGAAGCTGCTGCTGAAGGGCGGCTCCCTGCTGGGAGACAAGACCGCCGACATTCTGATTGACTCCGGCCATATCGCCGAGATCGGCGAGGGCCTCGATCCGGCCGGCGCCCGCGTGCTCGACGCCGATGGGCTGATTATCCTGCCCGGCCTCGTCGACCTGCACACGCACCTGCGCGAGCCCGGCCGGGAGGATGCCGAAACCGTCCTCACCGGCACCCGGGCTGCCGCCGCCGGCGGCTTCACCTGCGTGCACGCCATGGCCAATACGTCCCCGGTGCAGGACACCGCGGGCGTGGTCGAGCAGGTTCGCCGGCTCGGCATCGAGGCCGGCTATGCTCGCGTGCGCGTCGTCGGAGCGGTCACCGTCGGCCTGGCCGGGGAGCGGCTGGCCGAGCTGGGTGCGATGGCAGCGAGTGCGGCCCGGGTGCGCATGTTCTCCGATGATGGGGTGTGCGTGTCCGATCCGGTGCTCATGCGACGCGCTCTCGAATACGTCAAGTCCTTTGGTGGGGTCATCGCCCAGCATGCTCAGGAGCCCAGGCTCACCGAGCAGGCGCAGATGCACGAGGGGGATGTCTCCGCGGAGATTGGCCTGGCGGGATGGCCGGCGGTCGCCGAGGAATCGATTATCGCCCGGGACTGCCTGCTCGCCCAGCACGTCGGCTCGCGCCTCCACGTCCTCCACGTGTCCACGAAGGGCTCGGTTGAGCTCATCCGCTGGGCCAAGTCCCAGGGAATCGCGGTGACCGCCGAGGCCACCCCGCATCACATCTCCCTCGATCACTCTCTCGCCCGCACCTACGATCCCAAGTACAAGGTCAATCCTCCGCTGCGCACCAAGGAGGATATCGAGGCACTGCGCGAGGGCCTGGCCGATGGCACCATCGACACAATTGGCACCGACCACGCCCCGCATCCGGTCGAGAAGAAGGACTGCGAGTGGGCGGCCGGCGCCTTCGGCATGACCGGCCTGGAAACCGCCCTTCCCATCGTTCACGAGACCATGGTGAAATCCGGTGCCATGACGTGGAAAGACGTCGCCCGCGTCATGTCCACCAAGCCCGCCGAGATCGTTGGCCTGTCCGGCGAGGGCCGGCTCGAGGTCGGCGCCCCCGCCAATATCTGCGCCTACGATCCGGCGAGCCCGACCGTGGTGCGCGGGGCGGAGCAGGCCACGAAGTCGGCTAACACCCCCTTCGAGGGGCGGGTACTGCCCGGCCGGGTCATGCACACGATTCTCCGCGGCCGGCCCACGGTCGAGGATGGTGAGGTGGCATGAGAGACGCGGCACTGCTCGTCCTCGAAGACGGAAAGGTTTTCCACGGCCGGGCCTGGGGAGGCCGGGGTCGTACGCTCGGCGAAATCGTTTTCGCCACGGCGATGACCGGATATCAGGAGACCTTCACCGACCCCTCCTATCACCGCCAGATCATCGTCATGACTGCCCCGCACATTGGCAACACCGGGGTTAATGCCGAGGACCGCGAATCGGAGCGTATGTGGCCCGCCGGCATCGTCTGCCGCGAGCCGGCCCGCCGCGCTTCTTCCTGGCGTTCCGAGGGCAGCCTCGAAGATGATCTCATCGCCGCCGACCTCGTCGGAATCTGCGAGGTGGACACCCGCGCCATCACCCGCCACCTGCGCGAGCGCGGGGTCATGCGGGCCGGCATCTTCTCCGGCTCGGCCTTGCCGGCCGGCGCGGCCGCGGGCGATGCTGAGGCGATTGCCGTTCTCCTCGAGATCGTGGCCGCCTCCCCGCAGATGGGAGGGGCGGATCTGGCCGGTGAGGTCACCACCCCCGAAACCTACGTGGTGGAGCCGATGGGGGAGTTCGAGGGCAAGGAGCCGCTCGCCCACGTCGTCGCGGTTGATCTTGGCATCAAGGCCCGCTCGCCCTGGGCGCTCGCCCGGCGTGGCGCCAAGGTCTCCATCGTCCCGCGCGGCACCACCCTCGAAGAGGTGCTCGCGCTGGGGCCCGACGGCGTCTTCTTCTCCAATGGCCCGGGCGATCCCGCGGCTGCGGATGAGGAGGTGGAGCTGCTGCGCGGCATCCTCGATGAGAAGATTCCCTACTTCGGTATCTGCTTTGGCAATCAGATTCTCGGCCGCGCGCTGGGCTATGGCACCTACAAGCTGGCCTACGGGCACCGCGGGGTCAACCAGCCGGTCATGCACCGGGAGACCGGGCGGGTGGAAATCACCTCCCACAATCACGGCTTCGCCCTCGACGTTCCGCTCGAACCGTCGATTGCGCCCTTCGATCAGGGCCGCTACGGCCGGGTCGAGGTCACCCACGTTGGTCTCAACGACTCGGTTGTCGAGGGAATCCGCTGCCTCGACCTGCCGGCCTTTTCCGTCCAGTTCCATCCCGAAGCGGCCGCCGGTCCGCACGATGGTGAGCATCTCTTCGACCGGTTCATCTCCCTCATGAAGGAGGAGGCATAATGCCGAAGCGCACCGATATCTCCTCGGTTCTCGTCATCGGCTCCGGCCCCATCGTCATCGGCCAGGCCTGCGAATTCGACTACTCGGGCTCCCAGGCTTGCCGGGTGCTCAAGGAGGAGGGCCTGCGGGTCATCCTCGTCAACTCCAATCCGGCGACGATCATGACCGATCCGAACCTTGCCGACGCCACCTACATTGAGCCGATCACGGCCGAAGTGCTCACCACGATTATCGACAAGGAGCGCCCGGACGCCCTGCTGCCCACCCTCGGCGGGCAGACCGCCCTCAATGCGGCCGTTGAGCTCGGCGAGCTCGGCGTGCTGGATAAGTACGGGGTGGAGCTCATTGGTGCCCGCCTCGAGGCCATTGCCGCCGGCGAGGACCGCGAGGAATTCAAGGAGGTGGTTGAGCGGTGCGGGGCGAGCTCCGCCCGCTCGGTCATCTGCAATTCGCTCGAGGCGTGCCACCGGGCGGCCGAGGATCTCGGATATCCGCTCGTCGTGCGCCCCTCGTACACGATGGGCGGGCTGGGATCCGGCTTTGCGCACGGTCCGGAGGATCTTGAGCGGATCGCCGGTGCCGGCATCCACTATTCCCCGACGGGGGAGGTTCTTCTCGAAGAATCCATTCTCGGCTGGAAGGAATACGAGCTGGAGATCATGCGCGATGGCGCCGACAACGTCGTCGTCGTGTGCTCGATCGAGAACGTCGACCCGGTCGGCGTGCACACCGGCGATTCCATCACCGTGGCCCCCGCGCTCACCCTCACCGACCGGGAATACCAGAACCTGCGCGACATTGGCATCGCCATCATCCGCGAGGTCGGCGTCGACACTGGTGGCTGTAACATCCAGTTCGCCGTCGAGCCCGACACCGGCCGGGTCATCGTCATCGAGATGAATCCGCGGGTATCGCGCTCCTCAGCGCTTGCCTCGAAGGCCACCGGCTTCCCGATTGCTAAGATCGCGGCGCGCCTTGCGCTCGGCTACACCCTTGACGAGATCGATAACGACATCACGGGAACCACCCCGGCCTCCTTCGAGCCGGCCCTCGACTACGTCGTCGTCAAGGTGCCCCGCTTCGCCTTCGAGAAGTTCCCGGCCGCCTCCGATGAGCTGACGACCACGATGAAATCGGTGGGCGAGGCCATGGCGCTCGGCCGCAACTTTACCGAGGCCCTCAACAAGGCGCTGCGCTCCATCGACAAGTCCGGCTCGAGCTTCGACATGTCCCAGGCCATCGCGTCCGAACTGACGGACGAGGAGCTGGTGGATCTGCTTCAGTCTATGGCCCGGCCCACCGAGCATCGCATCCACGAGGTCGCGAGCGCCCTGTGGCGCGGGGCCAGCATCGAGCAGGTGTATGAGGCAACGAAGATCGATCCCTGGTTCCTTGATCAAATCCTCCTCATCGGCGAGGTGGCGGCCCAGGTGGCCGATGCGCCCGCGCTCACCCGCGAGGTCCTCGCCATCGCCAAGCGGCACGGACTCTCCGATGAGCAGATTGGCCAGCTGCGGCAGATGAGCGAGGAGGCGGTGAGGGAGATCCGCGCCGCCTACGGCCTGCACCCGGTGTACAAGACGGTGGACACGTGCGCCGCCGAGTTCGCGGCCGCCACGCCCTACCACTACTCCACCTACGAGGAGGAGTCCGAGGTGGCGGACCGCGAGCGACCCGCCGTCATCATTCTCGGCTCGGGGCCCAACCGGATCGGCCAGGGCATCGAATTCGACTACTCGTGCGTGCACGCCACCATTGCGCTGCGCGAGCGCTACGAGACCATCATGGTCAACTGCAATCCCGAGACGGTGTCCACCGACTATGACATGTCCGACCGGCTCTACTTCGAGCCGCTCACCCTCGAGGACGTGCTGGAGATCTATCGGGCCGAATCGGCCGCCGGGCCGGTGGCCGGTGTCATCGTCCAGCTCGGCGGGCAAACCCCACTGTCGCTGGCGGCAGAGTTGGAGGCGCACGGGGTTCCCATTCTCGGCACCCCGCCCGCCGCCATCGACCACGCCGAGGACCGCGGCGCCTTCGGGGCCGTCCTCGCCGAGGCGAATCTTCCCGCCCCGGCCTACGGCACCGCGACGAGCGCCGCCCAGGCCCTCCACGTTGCCGAGGAGATCGGCTACCCCGTCCTCGTCCGGCCCTCTTACGTGCTCGGCGGGCGGGGCATGGAGATCATCTTCGAGGAGGCCGGGCTCAAGAGCTATTTGGCCAAGCGCGGGGAGATGAGGGGGCCGCTGCTCATTGATCGATTCCTCGATGACGCTATCGAAATCGACGTGGATGCTCTCTACGACGGCGAGCAGCTCTTCCTTGGCGGAATCATGGAGCACATCGAGGAGGCCGGTATTCACTCCGGCGATTCGGCCTGCGTGCTGCCCCCGCTCACCCTGGGCGCCAAGCTCATTGAGCGGATCCGCACCTCAACCGAGGCGATCGCCGCCGGGGTGGGGGTGCGCGGACTCATCAACATCCAGTTCGCCCTCGTCTCCGACGTCCTCTACGTCATCGAGGCCAATCCGCGCGCCTCGCGCACCGTGCCATTCGTCGCGAAGGCCACCGGGGTTCCGCTTGCCAAGGCCGCCGCCCTCATCCAGGCCGGCGACACGATTGCCGAGCTCAAGGAATCCGGCCTGCTGCCCGAGCAGGACGCCGCGCGCATCGATCTCACCGATCCGATTGCCGTCAAGGAGGCCGTGCTGCCCTTCAAGCGCTTTGCCACCGCCTCCGGCCGCATCGTCGACACCCTGCTCGGCCCGGAAATGAGGTCGACCGGCGAGGTTATGGGGCTGGATACCTCGTTCCCGCAGGCCTACGCCAAGTCCCAGGAGGCCGCCTTCGGTGGCCTGCCCAGAAGCGGCTCTGTCTTCGTCTCGGTGGCCGACCGGGATAAGAATGCGATCATCTTCCCGGTTCTGCGCCTGAAAGACCTCGGATACGAGATCTACGCGACCTCCGGCACGGCCGGGCTGCTCAGCCGCTACGGGGTTCAGTCCACGTCCGTGCGCAAGAACTCCGAGGGCACCGGGCCGAACGGGGAGCCGACCGTCAACGACCTCATCGAGGCCGGCAAGATCGATATGGTCGTCAACACCCCGAATTCGCCGGGCGCCCGCGCCGACGGATATGAGATCCGGGCCGCCACCACGGCCGCCGACCGGGCCATCATCACCACCGCCTCCGCCTTTGGCGCCGCGGTGCAGGCGATGTCCTCGGCCCGCGAAAGCGGCTACTCGGTCCAGTCTCTCCAGGAGCTTGAGGCAAGGAGGCGGGTGTGACCTTTGCGCAGCGGCTCGCCGAAGCCCAGCAGCGGTTCGGACCGATTTGCGTCGGCGCCGACCCGCACGAGTCCATCCTCCGCGACTGGGGCCTGGAGGCCAGCCCGGCCGGCCTCGCCTCCTTCTGCGACATTCTCATCGAGGCCTTCGCCGGCCAGGTGGCCTCGACCAAGCCACAGGTCGCCTTCTTTGAGCGCTACGGCTCGGCGGGCATGGCGCAGCTGGAGCGATACATGCAGGCCATGCGCGAGGCGGGCACCCTCGTCATCGCCGATGCCAAGCGCGGCGACATCGGATCGACCATGGCCGGATACGCGGCGGCATGGCTGGGGGATGGGCCCCTTGCCGCCGATGCGGTGACCCTCAGCCCCTATCTTGGCGTGGATTCACTTCGTCCCGCTTTCGAGCTCGCCAAAGACAACGATCGCGGGGTGTTTGTCCTCGCCGTGACCTCCAATCCCGAAGGTTCGCAGGTCCAGGGTTCGGGCCAGCCCGCCATCGCTGCCCACATTGTGGACGAGCTAGGACGTTGGAACAGGGAACTTTGGCCTGGTATGACCGGGTCTGTCGGTGCAGTGATAGGCGCAACTGCTGAGGCGCGCCTTGCCTCGTGGGGAGTCGATATCGACGTGCTGTGCGGCACAGTTCTCGCTCCGGGCGTTGGAGCACAAGGGGCAAAGGTGGATCAAGCGCTCAGGGTTGGGGGAGCGAATGTCACGTGCATTCCACTCTCCAGGGCAATTCTGCAGGCCGGACCCCGCATATCAGACATGAGACAAGTCTGGCATGTGTGGTCTTTTGCGAAAGATGGGGCATAGATTTGGTAGCCTAATGCATGGCATCTCGCAAACGCTGAGATCGAACATCACCTAATTGGAGGCAATCATGGCCCTACCTTCCCTCTCGCCCGAACAGCGTCAGGCAGCATTGGAGCAGGCGGCTGTCGCCCGCAAGCGTCGCGCCGAAATCAAAAAGGAGCTGAAGGCTGGCTTGATGAAGCTGTCCGAGGTCCTCGAGCTCGCTAAGAGCGACGAGATCGTCGCCAAGCTTCGGGTGAGCGCCCTGCTCGAATCCATGCCCGGTATTGGTACCGCCAAGACCCGCGCCATCATGGACCGGACGAACATCTCGCCGACCCGCCGGGTGGGCGGCCTCGGTCAGAATCAGCGTCGCGCACTCGTGGAGCTGTTCGGCTGATGTCTACACCCGCTTTCGTCGTGTGCGGTCCGACGGCGGTGGGTAAAGACACCCTTATCCGCCGCATGCGCGGCCTCGAGCCGCGCATCTGGCTGTCCATCTCTGCCACCACTCGCGATCCTCGCCCCGGCGAGGTCGATGGTGTCGACTACTACTTCGTCACCCAGTCCCGGTTCGATGAACTCATCGCTTCCGGCGATATGCTCGAATGGGCCGTTGTCCACGGGGTGCACCGCTACGGCACTCCCCGCCAGCCGGTGACCGAGGCGCTGGATCGCGGCGACATCGCTCTTCTCGAGGTCGATCTCGCCGGCGCCCGCCAGGTCCGCCAGTCCATGCCCGAGGCCACCCAGATCTTCATCGCCCCACCGGCCTTCGAGGATCTTGCCCGCCGGCTCGCCGCGCGCGGCACCGAGGGCCCCGAGGAACGGCAGCGCCGCCTGGAAACCGCCAAGGTGGAACTGGCGGCGGCCGATGAATTCGATCATGTCGTCGTTAACGATGACGTGGCCCGAGCCACCGATGAGCTCCTGTCGATTATTCGCTCGATGGGATAGACTGGTCAGGCTCAACTAGCGAAAGGGAGCTATGTACGGAACCGTGCCCGAGCCGGAGGGTATCACCTACCCGCCGATCGACGATCTTCTCGACAAGGTCGACTCGAAGTACGCGCTCGCCGTGTATGCCGCGGATCGCGCCCGGCAGATCAACGACTACCGGCAGGAACTCATGTCCGCCGAGGGCAACGTCATGCACGTGGGCCCGCTCGTTGCCGCCGATCCGGAGGATAAGCCGCTGTCCATCGCCCTGGCCGAGGCCGTCGAGGACAAGCTCATCCTGCCGCCGACCGAAGACTAACGTGTCGAAGAATCAGGGGCCTGCCACATCGGCAGGCCCTTGCACCATCCTCCTGGGCGTCACCGGGGGGATTGCGGCATATAAGGCGCCCATCCTGGCCCGCCTCCTCATTAAGGACGGCCACGACGTGCGCGTCATCCCCACCGACTCCGCACTGGAGATGGTGGGGGCGCCGACCTTTGCCGCGCTCACCGGCCACGCGGTCGCCACCTCCGTCTTTGATGATCCCGAGGGAGTCGATCACGTGCGCCTGGGCGCCGAGGCCGATCTCCTGATCATCGCCCCCGCCACGGCGAATACGATGGCCAAGCTGGCGGCCGGCATCGCGGATAATCTGCTGACCGCGACCGCGCTCGTGGCAACCTGCCCGGTGCTCGTCGCGCCGGCCATGCACACCCAGATGTGGAATCATCCGGCCACCCGGGACAATGTCGAGACGCTGCGCGCCCGCGGCATCACCGTGCTCGAGCCCGCGAGCGGCCGCCTGACAGGCGCGGATTCCGGCGTGGGGCGACTGCCCGAGCCGGAGGATATCCACCGCGCCGCGCTCAAGGTTCTCGACGGCCCGCGGCCAACAAATTCCGAAGAATCTGCCAAGGACGGCTTGGCCGGGCGACGATTCCTTGTCTCGGCGGGCGGGACCCGCGAGCCGATCGACCCGGTGCGCTATCTCGGCAATCGCTCCTCGGGCCGCCAGGGCATTGAGATTGCCCGCGCGGCTGCCCGTCTCGGCGCCGAGGTCACCCTCGTGGCCTGCAATGTCTCCGAGCACCTGCTGCCCACCGAGCCCGGCATCGAGATCCTCACCGCCCAGACCGCGCTCGACCTGCGCGAGATCATGGTGTCCCGAGCCCCCGAGGCGGACTGCGTGGTCCAGGCGGCCGCGGTGGCCGATTATCGGCCGGCCGAGGCGGCTTCGACAAAGCATAAGCGCAGCGAGGGCAAGCTCAAGCTTGATCTCGTGGAGAATCCCGATATCCTCGCCGAGCTGGCGGCCATGGGTCTTCGCGGACTCGTTGTTGGCTTTGCGGCCGAGACCGGCGGGGAGAAGGACGTCCTCACCCTCGGCATGGAAAAAGCCCGGCGCAAGGGCGCCGATCTGCTCGCCATCAACGAGGTGGGGGAGGACCGGGGCTTCGGAGATGTTGATAACGAGGTGGTCATTGTCCGCGCCGATGGATCCGTTGTCTCCCGTGCCGCCGGGCCAAAGTCTCGGATCGCGGAAGCCCTGCTCACGGCTATCACTTTGGAGCTGGACGGACTAGAGTAAGGCCTCGTGCAGCCTTTTACCTCCGAATCAGTAACAGCCGGTCATCCGGATAAGGTGTGCGATCTGATTTCCGATCGCATTCTCGATGCCATCATCGCCTCGGACCCCCAGGCCCGCGTCGCCATTGAAACCATGGTCACCACCGGCCTCGTCCACGTGGCCGGCGAGCTCAACACCAGCTCCTATGTGGAGATCCCGCAGGTCGTGCGCCAATCCCTCCTCGATTTGGGATATGACTCCTCCGAGGTGGGATTTGATGGACGCTCATGCGGCGTCTCGGTCTCCATTGGCCAGCAGTCCCCGGATATCTATCAGGGGGTTTCTCAGTCGCTGGAGGCCCGCTCGGGCGCCGAGGTTGATGAGTATTCGCGCCAGGGGGCCGGCGATCAGGGCCTCATGTTCGGCTATGCGGCCCGGGAAACCGATGTGCTCATGCCGATTCCGATCTTCCTTGCCCACCGGCTGGCCGAAAAGCTCGCCGAGGTGCGCCAGTCCGGCGAGGTGGAGGGCCTGCGCCCCGATGGCAAGACCCAGGTGACCATCAGCTATGACGAGGAGGGCCGCCCGCAGGGCATCGACACCGTCGTGCTGTCCACCCAGCACGAGGAGAGCCTGGAGCTTCCCGAGCTCACCGAACTTGCCCGCAATCACATCATCGAGCCCGTGCTCGAGCAGTACGCCTCGCATCTGGAGCGGGCCGAGATGACCACCCTCGTCAACCCCTCGGGGCGCTTCGTTATCGGCGGGCCAATGTCGGATGCTGGGCTGACCGGACGCAAGATCATCGTCGACACCTACGGGGGTATGGCCCGCCACGGCGGCGGCGCCTTCTCGGGGAAGGACCCGTCGAAGGTGGACCGCTCGGCCGCCTACGCCGCCCGCTGGGTGGCCAAGAATGTCGTTGCCGCCGGGCTTGCCGAGCGCTGCGAGGTCCAGGTCGCCTACGCGATTGGCCGCGCCGAGCCGGTGTCCGTGCGCGTCGACACCTTCGGCACGAATAGCCAGCCGGTGGACCGGATCGCGAACGCGGTGCATAAGGTTTTCGACCTGCGCCCCTCCCGGATCATCGAAGATCTCGACCTCAAGCGCCCCATCTACGCCCAGACGGCCGCTTACGGCCACTTTGGCCGCGAGATTCCCGACTTCACGTGGGAGCGCACGGACCGGGTCGAGGAGCTTCTTCGCGCCCTCTAGCTCCGTGTCCGCCCCGTGTGGTGAACTGGCCTGGTGAGCGAGCCACTCTTTGAGCTGCCTCCGGAGCCCCTTGTGGCGGCCCCGGAGGCACCGGTGCGCACCATCGAGGCAGACTTTCCCGATCCGGTGGCCAGGGTGGTCGCCGACGTGCCGTTTTCCTGGCCGGATCTCGATTACGACTATCTCGTGCCGGACAGGCTTGCCGAGGCGGCAAAGCCCGGGACTCGGGTGCGCGTTCCCTTCGGCTCTGGCCGGGTCACCGGCATCATCCTCGAGCGGCGCGCCACCACCGATGCCAAGCGACTAAGAAAAGTCGAGCGGGTGCTCGGCGAGCCGGTGCTCACCGAGGAAGTCTCCGCTCTTATCCAAGCTATTGCCCGCGATCACGTGTGCTCGCGCCACGACGTGATCCGCATGGCGATCCCGCCCCGGCACGCGCGCGGCGAAAAGGCGGCCCTCGCCCTGCCCCGCGCCTCCTTCCCCGACGCTTCGGGGCCCGCCCGCCCCGAACTCATTGCGCCCGGCGAACGCATCATCGCCTCCGGTCATCCACTGACCCTTGCCATCGAGGCCGCGGCCGCAACCCTGGCCGGCGGGGGAGCCGCCCTCATCATCCTTCCCACCGCAGCCGATATTGGTCAGGCCTCCCGCCGTGCCCGCGAGGCGCTGCCCGGCGAGCCGATTGCCCGGCTCTCGGCCGAGGACAGCGGGGAGACCCGCTACCGGCACTTCATGAGCGCGCTGAGTGGCCGGGCCCGCCTCGTCATCGGCACCCGGCAGGCTGCCTACGCCCCGCTGGAAAATCTCGCCACCATGATCATCGTCGATGAGGCCAATGGGGCCATGCGGGACAAGCACAGCCCCTACCTGTGGGCCGATGAGGTGCTGCGGCGCAGGCTGACGCCGCAGCGGTGCCTGCTGCGCCTGTCCTTTCCCACCCGGGTGGCCGCCCCGGCCGCCCCGCGCGCGGTCGACCGGTCGACGTGGCCGAAGGCCTCGGTGGCCGAGCAGTGGCCCGGCGCCCAGGTCGGCGTCCTTCCCGATGCCGCCTTTTCCGTGCTGCGCGGCCATGACACCGCCCTGATTTCCGCCCCGCGTCCCGGTTACGTCCCGGCCCTTGCCTGCCAGCGGTGCGGCAAGCGAGCCCAGTGCCCCCAGTGCGGGCTGCCGCTCGCCGTTCCGAGCCCCGGGGTGGCGCCCTCGTGCCGGGCCTGCGGCAACCGCGCGTGGCGGTGTGAATGCGGCAGCGAGCAGCTGCGAGCCATGGCCCGCGGGGCGGGCCGGCTCGCCCAGGAGATCGGCCGGGCCTTCCCGGCCAAGAGCGTCGAGGTGGTGCGCAAGCGCGGCCAGGACACCGATGCCGACATCGTTATCGCCACCCCGGGGGCCGAGCCGCAGCGCATGTTCTCCTGCGCGGTCATTATCGATGCTGGGGCGCCGCTTGCCTCCCTATCCATCGACGCCGAAAACGAGGCCGTGGCCCGCTGGGCCCGGGTCGCCCGGCAGGTTGGGCCGGGCGGACACGTGCTGCTCGCGGGCGGCGCACCGCCCGATCTGGCCGAGGCCCTCGCCCGGCTCGACGAGGGATATCACGACCGGCTGCTGGGCGAGCGGGAGGTCCTCCACCAGCCGCCCTTCCATCGCTGGTTCCTCATCGATGGCAAACGGCCCGATGTGGACCGGCTCCTTGGCCACGTGGGCGCCCGCCTGGCCGATGGCAGCGCGCCAAGTGCCAGTCTTGGCGATCTCATCAGCGGGGGCCGCCAGGTCTTCACCAAGGGCCTGTTCTTGCTCGGGCCGACCGGGGATGAGGAAAGCACCCGCGTCTTCTTGCACGAGGCCGCCCCTGCTGCGAGGCTTTCTGCCGCGCTGCGCGAATCGCTGGGGGAGATGGGCAGGGCTCAGGTGCGGGTCGAGGCGGACCCGGCGCTGTAGCGGTGGCGCGGGCGAGTCGGTGGAGCCGGTAGACTGGCCGGGTGCGAATTATTTGTGCCGGAACCCCATCAACCGCCCTGCCCACCTTTGAGCGCCTGAGCCAGGATCACGAGGTGGTCGCCGTGCTCACCCGGGCGCCCGCCCCCGTGGGCCGCAAACGCGTCCTCACCCCCTCGCCGGTCCACCAATGGGCCGCTGAGCGCGGAATCGAGGTGCACACCCCGGAGAAGCTCACCGGGGATCTCGCAGGGCTTTTGAAAGTCGATGCGATTGCGGTGGTGGCCTACGGCCTGCTCGTGCCAGCGGAGCTCTTGGACGTTCCCACCCACGGCTGGCTCAACCTGCACTACTCCCTGCTTCCGGCCTACCGGGGCGCGGCCCCGGTCCAGGCGGCCATCGCCGCCGGCGAGGACACCACCGGCCTGAGCATCTTCCGTATCGAGCAAGGCCTCGACACCGGGCCGGTGTTTGCCAGCCGGGAGACGGCAATTGGCGCCCGCGAGACTGCGGGCGAGCTGCTGGAGCGGCTCTCGCAGGAGGGCGCCGAGCTGTTCGCTCAGGCCCTGGAGGAGATTGCCGCCGGGCTGGAGCCGACCGAGCAGACTGGCGAGGCCTCCTACGCCCCGAGGCTGACGAGCGGCGATGCCAGGGTGGACCTCGACCTTCCGGCAGCCGAGCTTGACCGGATCATTCGCGCCTACACCCCAATCCCCGGCGCCTGGGCCACCTGGGATGATCAGCGGGTGAAGATTGGCCCGGCCGAGATCACCGAGAATGCTCCGCCGCCCGGCCACGTGGACACCTCCGCCAAGCGCCCCGTGCTTGGCACCGGCGAGGGAGGGCTCGTGCTGGATCGGATTGCCCCGCCGGGCAAGGGCTGGATGAATGCTGAAGACTGGGCGCGCGGCGTGCGCTCGGAGATTGTGTGGAACTGATGAGTAACGACCGACCGAAGAACTGGCGCCCGGGCCGCATGACGACCGATCCGGCCCGCCTCGTGGCCCTCGACGTCCTCGAGCAGGTGCGCCACGGCGCCTACGCTAACATTGCCCTGCCCCAGACCCTGCGCAAGGCGGGTATCTCCGGGCGCGGGCGCGGCTTTGCCACCAACCTCACCTACGGCACCTTGCGCATGCAAGGCAAGTGGGATGCGATCATTGCCCGGTGCGTGGCCGGGCGCGATTTCGAGGACATCGATCCGCTTGTGCTCGACATCCTGCGGCTTGGCGCCCACCAGCTGCTCGACATGAAGGTGCCGCTGCACGCCGCCATGAATGAGACGGTCAACATGGCGCGCAATGAGGCGGGATCGGGGGCCTCCGGCTTCGTCAACGCGGTCATGCACCGCATCTCCGAGCGGACCCCCGATGATTGGGATGATCTGCTGGCCGAAGAGCTGGAAGGCGATGGGCAGAAGGCCGTTCTCGGCGCGCTCACCTCCCATCCCACGTGGATCATCGACCGGCTCGAAGACTCCCTCGTGGCCTCCGGGCGGCCCGCCGCCGACCTCGGCGACGTGCTCGCCGCCAACAATGATCCCGCCCTCGTGGCGCTCGCCCCGCGCGATATCAGCTCCGAGGAGATCGCCGCCCAGGCGAGCGAATGGCGGATGCCGAACCGGCCCGGCGACATCGTCGCGGGTGCGGTTGTTCTCGAGCGCGGCAATCCCGGCCGGCTCCCCGCCGTGCGCGATCACGGGGCCGGCGTCCAGGATGAGGGCTCCCAGCTCGTTGCCCTCATTGCCGCCTACGCGCCCCTCAAGGGTTCGGATAAGGCGTGGCTGGATCTGTGTGCGGGACCCGGCGGCAAGGCCGCCTCGCTCGCCCGGGAGGCCATGCCCCGGGGCGCTCAGCTCTTCGCCAATGAGCAGCATGGTCACCGCCTCGATCTGGTCGCCCAGGCGGTTGAGCCGTATGAGGACATCGTCGTGCTGCGCGAGGGGGATGGTCGTGAACTCGGCGAACTCGAGCCCAACCGCTTCGACCGCGTCCTCGTCGACGTCCCCTGTTCCGGCCTCGGCTCGCTGCGCCGGCGCCCGGAGGCCCGGTGGATGAAGCGGGATGAGGATGCTGAGAACATGTCCCGCGTGCAGCTCGAGCTTTTGACCGCGGCCATTGCCTCCGCCCGCCCCGGCGGCATCATCGTCTACTCAACCTGCTCGCCCGATCTGCGCGAGACTCGCGAGATCGTCGAGAAGGCGACCGGGGTGGAGGTCCTCGATGCCGTCGAGATTGCCCGCTCGGTGGCGGTGCCGGGATCCCTCGACACCGTTCAGGGCCCCTATCTCCAGCTGTGGCCCGATGAGCATGATACTGACGGCATGTTTGCCGCTGTCTTCCGCAAGCTCGACGCGATCGACGCCATCAATGCTAGCGACGCCGAGGCTACAAGCGACGAGATGGAGCATGAAGAACAACCGGTGGAATCGGACGAGACGGCCGATCATCTCCCACAGCCGGGGGAGAAGGCCGAGGCTGCCGAAGAGCTTGCAATCAGCGGTGAGGAACCGGACCCCGTGGCGGACGAAGCTGCGGACGAGGGACCCGGAGCCGCAAACGCCGGCAGCGAGGAGTCGGACCGGGCCGAAGAGGAGGGTGCGGGCGAGGCCTCGGAGGCACCGGCCGTCGGCGATCTCGGCGATGAACGGTCGGGCCCGGTGGCCTAAGCTGGTGTCATGCTGATTTCCCCGTCGATTCTCAACTCCGATATTGGCCGGCTCGCCGAGGAGCTGGACAAGATTTCCGGCGCCGATTGGGCGCACGTTGATGTCATGGACAACCACTTTGTTCCCAACCTGTCTTGGGGCCTGCCGGTCGTCGAGGCCGCGAAGCGCTATTCTCCCGTTCCGATTGACGCGCACCTCATGATCACCGACCCGGACCGGTGGGCGCCCGCCTATGTCGAGGCCGGCGCCGCCTCGGTGACCTTCCACGCCGAGGCCGCTGCCGCGCCGATTCGCCTCGCCAGGGAGATTCGAGGCATGGGCGCGCGGGCCGGGCTCGCGGTCAATCCGGCCACCCCGGTAACCCCCTACCTGGAGCTGCTCGATGAGTTCGACATGATCCTGTGCATGACGGTGGAGCCGGGCTTTGGCGGCCAGCCGTTTATCGAGCAGGTCATGCCGAAGGTGACTCAGGTGCGTGAGGCCGCCGACAAGAAGGGGCTTCAAACCTGGGTGCAGGTCGATGGCGGGGTGAGCGCCTCGACGATTGAGATGGCGGCTAGGGCCGGAGCCAACAACTTTGTGGCCGGTTCTGCCGTCTACAAGGCGGATGATGCGGGGGAGGCGGTTGCCGAGCTGCGCCGCCTCGCCGAGGGCTGCCGGCACTGACGCCGCCTGCCTTCCCGCAGCCATAGCTGTCCCGCCCCTGCCATAGCCGCGCGGGCGGTGGTATGATGACGCTGTGTTTCGGGGTCGGTGAAAGTCCGAACCGGCGGTGATAGTCCGCGACCCGCGCAAGCGGTTGATGGTGGTGAAATTCCCCAACCGACGGTGAAAGTCCGGAAGGGAGAAACACGCTTGTCGCCGCGCATGGGTGCGGCGCGTGCCCGGTCACCCCGTCACGCGTGGAGGACCTATGGGGCACCGATCCCTACCGCCGATTCTGTTCGGCGTCACCCTTCTGGCCGCGTGGCATATCATTGCGTCCCTCGGAGTTGTTCCGAGCTACGTGTTGCCCGCGCCGATTGATGTGGCCCGCCGGCTCGTCTCCGGCGTGCAGTCGGGCTATCTCATCTCCGCCACCGGCCAAACCCTGTTTGAGGCGCTGCTGGGCTGCCTTGCCGCCGCGATTCTTGGCATACCGCTCGGCTACCTCCTGGCCAAGTCTCAGCTGGCCGCCCACGTTATCGAGCCCTATCTGGCCGCCTCCCAGGCGGTTCCCGCGGTGGCTCTCGCCCCGCTCATTGTGGTGTGGATGGGCTACGGCACCCTGCCGATCACCGTGTTGTGCACGATCATCGTCATCTTTCCGGTCATCGTCTCCACGGCCACCGGGATGAGGACGCTGGACCGGGAGGTGGTGGATGCCGCGCGGCTGGATGGCGCGGCCGGGGCCGATCTGGCCTGGCGAATCGAACTGCCCCTCGCCGCCCCCACCATTCTCGCCGGCATCCGCACCGGCTTCACCCTGTCGATCACCGGGGCGATCGTGGGGGAGATGGTCATGGGAGGCGAGGGCCTGGGGGCCGCGCTGGCCGCCGGCCAAGGCTCAACCGCCTCAACCACCTTCCTCTTCGCCGTCATTGCCCTGCTCGCCGTGCTCGCCATCGGCATCTACCTGTCCCTTCACCTGCTCGAGCGCCGGCTCGACCCGCTCCGGGAGTCCTCATGATTCGCTCTCATCTGTGTGTTTCCGCTCCGGAAGCCACCGTCGCCGCAGCCGCGGCAGAAAGGCCCGCCATGTCCGCCCGTACCGTCCGCACCTGCCTCGCCCTCGGCCTTGCCAGCCTGCTCGCCCTGGGCGCGTGTTCGGAAACTGAAAAGGAGGCCGCGGAGCTCACCGTGGGCCTCACCTACGTGCCCGACGTGCAGTTCTTCCCGTTCTACGTGGCCGAGGATCGCGGCTACTTCGACGAGGAGGGACTCAATGTCACGCTGCGCCATCACGGCGCCCAGGAGGGCCTGTTCACGGCGCTGTCCTCGGGCGACGAGGATGTGGTCTTTGCCGGGGCGGCCGAGCTCGTGGTGGCGGCCGACGAAGGGCTGGAGGCCCAAAGCTTCGCCACCATGTACCAGTCCTATCCGCTCGCCGTCATCGTTCCCGAAGCCTCGGATATCTCGCAGCCCGCCGATCTTGCCGGGCGCTCCCTTGGCATTCCTGGCGAATTTGGCGAGAACTACATTGCCCTGCTCGCCATGCAGGCGGACACCGAGATTCCCGACCTTGACGTGAAGTCCATCGGCTATACGCAGATGGCGGCCTTGACTCGCGGCGATGTCGATGCCGTGATCGGCTACGTCAACAATGACGCGGTGTCGATGAGCACGCAGGGATTTGACGTGCGCACGATTCCGCTCGCCGATGATCTTCCGCTGGTGTCGGTGGGACTCGAGGCCCGCCCGGACACCATTGACGAGCGCGGTGAGGAGCTCGCGGGGCTGCTGCGGGCCCTGGATAAGGCGGTGGCCTTCGCCGAGGACAATCGCGAGGAAACCCTGGAGATTGCCGGGCGCTACGTGCCCGCCCTCGAGGATCTCGAGGCGGCCGGCGGCACGCTGGATGCCACCCTCGAGCTCTACCGCGGCGGGGACTATCTCGGCGCCCAGGACGAGGAGCGCTGGGCGGCCATGACCGCCTTCCTCCACGACGCCGGGCTGACGGAGAAGGAAATCGATCCCACCTCCGTCATGGTCTCCACCATTCGGCCCTAACCGACCCGTGGGGGAAAATGGAAGCGCCGGGCCTTAAGCTTGACACCATGAAGACTATCGAGGAGCTGTTCAGCGAGCTTCACACCAAGGCTCGCACCCGCCCGGAAGGATCAGCCACCGTCGAGGAGCTGGACGCCGGGGTGCATTACATTGGCAAGAAGATTGTCGAGGAGGCCGCCGAGGTGTGGATGGCCGCCGAATATGAAACCGATGAGGAGCTCGCCCTCGAGGCCTCTCAGCTCATCTACCATCTTCAGGTCATGCTCATCGCCCGCGGGCTCACCCTCCAGGACGTCTACCGCCACCTGTAGGCTTCTCGCCCTTTCCCCAGGCCACCCACTCACCGACGACTCTGAGGAGCACCGTGCTTCGTATCGCCGTTCCCAACAAGGGCTCGCTGTCCGAGCCCGCATCCACCCTTTTGGAAGAGGCCGGCTACCGCCAGCGGCGGGACCGGCGCGAACTCGTTTTGCGCGATGAGGAGGGCGGGGTCGAGTTCTTCTTCATCCGGCCCCGCGATGTCGCCGTCTACGTGGGCGCCGGCACCGTCGATCTCGGCATCACCGGCCGGGATCTACTTCTCGACTCGCGCGCCCCCGCCATCGAGCATCGCTCCCTCGGCTTTGCCGCCTCCACCTTCCGCTTCGCCGCGCCCCAGGGCTCCATGAGCCGGATCGAGGACCTGGCCGGTAAGCGGATCGCCACCTCCTATGATGCTCTCACCACGGACTACCTCTCCGAGCGGGGCATCGAGGCCACCGTCGTGCACCTGGACGGAGCGGTCGAATCCTCGGTCCGCCTCGGCATTGCCGATGCCATCTCCGACGTTGTCGAAACCGGCTCCACCCTGCGGGCCGCCGGCCTCGAGGTTTTCGGGGAGCCTATTTTGCGTTCCGAAGCCGTCCTCATTCGCCGCCCGGGCGGCGAACCGGAGGGCCTCACCCGCCTCGACCGCCGCATCGAGGGCGTGCTCGTCGCCCGGCGCTACGTCCTCATCGACTATGACATCCGCACGTCCGACCTGGAGCAGGCCGTTCAGCTCACCCCGGGCCTGCAATCCCCAACCGTGTCCCCGCTGCACGAGGGGGAGTGGCATGCCGTGCGCTCCATGGTGCTCAAATCGGAGACCAACCGGGTGATGGATGCCCTGTATGAGGCCGGCGCCCGTGCCATCTTGGTCACCCCGGTGGTAGCCTGTCGCCTGTGACCGACCTTTACGCGACCTTCCGTCCGAGGCGAGCGAGAATTGTCAGTCTCTGGCTGTCCATTCTCCTCATCGTGGCTACCTGCGTACTCTTCGCGGTGGTTCCCACCTCGGGCGCAAGCTTCGCCTTTGGGCCCTCTGATTTCTTCGGCACGGCCCTGCTGTCCGGTGGCATTGTCGTCTTCCTCTACCTGCAATACCAGGTCCGCATCGAGGTGTCCGAGTCGGGCATCTTCGTCAAGAATCTCATCTATTCCCACCGCCTGGAATGGGAGCAGCTCATCGCGGTCGATTTCGGTGGCGGGCCCTGGGCCCGAATCGATACCACCGAGGGCGAGTCCATTGCGGTCATGGCGATTCAGCGCTCCGACGGGGACTATGCTCGCCGCGAGGCGCGCCGCCTCGCCACCCTCATCGAGGCCCACACGGCCCCCGACCCGGACGTCTAATCCCCGCTGTGGAAGTCCCACCGCCTTCGGCGGGGTGACGCCTCAGCGCCTGGAGAGCAGCTCGGCTGCGGCCACGGCCCCGGCTGCGGCGAAGCGGAAGGGCTCGGGATCCTCGGAAAAGCTTCGGCCCATGGTCGAGAGTTCAATGGGGCTGGCGGCAAGCAACTGATCGGCCCTGCTCATGTCCACCTCGCGCAGGTGAAGATGGTCGTGGGTGGCGAGAAGCTCTAGCTGCGGCCCAATAATCGTGGCGGCCTCGGTCGCAAGTGGGGGAACGGGAATGATGGCATCGGTGAGTGCCACCTTTGTGTACGCGGTGAGGCTGTGGTGGGAGATGCCGAGGTGGCGGGGGCGCTGATCGGATAGGGAGACCCGCAGCGTGGCAATCGCCCGGCCGCCAAGGACATTGATGGCATTGATAGCCTCGCCGCAGGCGGTTCCAGAAAAGCCCCAGGCGGTTCCCGTCCCGGCATTCCCCGGGCCCTGAACGACGATGGCGAGGTCGGCTCCCACCACGTGGCGGGCGGCAAGGAGGGCGGAATGCAGGTTGACCGCTTCGAGATCCCCACCAAAGGACTGGCCGCAGGAGATGATGGCATCGATATCGCCGCGCTCCCGGGCGGTGGCCGCCACCCGAGAAAACGCCACCGGGAGGGCCGCTGTGTCCGTGTGGATGTAGGCAACGGTCAGCTCCGGCTCGAGCACGGCGAGCATGGCGGGAAGGGCGGAATGTAGGTCGGCCACAATCGCCGGCATGCTATCAATGCTGGTTGCCTCCGCCAGCAGGGGGTGATGCGGGCTGTTTTGCTCATCCACCCCCGAGCACATCATCTGCTGGGGCATGTAGCGGGCCTTGACCATGTGCCCGGACGGCAATTCGGCCTCGGGCAGGCGATCTGGGCAGGCAACGATGAAGAGATATCCGCCGGTGCCAAGTCCCTTGCGCACCGCCGCGGTGGTCACCAGCACCTCATCGCCCGCCTGGAGCTCCCCAACCATCTCGGTATAGCCAAGGGCCCGGTAGGTTGTTCCGGATAGGTCCACCGAATATTCGACGGCCCCGCGCCAGGCGCGAAGCCGATCACCAATAATCGCAGTTGCCCACATCAACACGCTGGCATTCTATCTTGCGTATGATCAAAGGCGTGAGTCACACAAAGAAGGGTACCTACCGCCCGCACGAGCGCATCTTCACGCTTCTGGCCAATCTCATGCAGGGCCCGAGCGATCGCGAGGGACTCATTGAGCTTGATTATCCCGTATCCGAGGCGGGCAATAAGCTGTTGCGCCGCGACATGAAGGATGCGGCGATGCTCGGATACCCCGTCATTCGCGACCCGAAGACGAAGCTGTACCGGATTGACTTCGACCACCTGGTCAAGATTGCCCTCGGCGGGGAGGATCTCACCCTTCTCCGCCTCGCCGTCTCCCAACTGCACGAGAAGAAGGGGCCGCACCAGGTGGCCCGGCACATGCTGAGCAAGCTGCTGGGCACCGCCGAGTTGGCTGATGATGCCGCCCTGTCGGTGCGGGTCGAGCTGGGCACCAATGACCTGCTCTTACAGATTATCGATGCGATCGATCACCGCGCCACCCTCGACTTTGACTACGATGCGGCGAGCCACGAATCGCGCTCCTATCGGGTTGAGCCGTGCTGGGTGTGGCGCATGGGACGGGCGTACTACCTGGCAGCCCGGCGAATCGCGGTCGGCCCAAGCCTGGGTGAGCTTGTCGAGTGCGAGCCCGAGCCGCGCACCTTCCGGCTTGCCAGAATCACCGCAATGACCGTGGGGGAGCCCGGCTCCTATTCGATCGAGCTTACGGGCGGCCGGCAATACTTTGAGCCCGTGGAAGCCGCCGTTCATCTCGCCCCCGGCGTGGGCGGGCACCTGCGCGAGCGCTTCGGCGCGGCCGATGATGCGGAGCAGGTGACGGTGAGCGGGCTAAACACCGCGGACTTTATCGATGAGATGAATCTGCTTGGCGCGGGCGCCTGGACCGATGAGGAAGACTACTGCCGCCGCCTCACCCACCTCGCCCAGCTGGAGGACCGATGAGCCGCCTCAATCCCATCTTCTTCCTTTCCATTGCCGCCTACATCAACTCCCGCGGTTCGGTGACGGCCCGAGAGATCGCCGAACACTTCGACGTTCCCGTCGCCCGTGTCATCGAGGTCATCGAGTACCTGCGCTACGCCGAGGTGCGCGATAAGCCGAACTTCTACTTCATCGAGCTTGACATCGACTACGAGGACGATGACGAACTGGCGCCGGACGTGCCGCCGATCGGCCCCGACGAAATCATCAGCCCCACCGGCTTCGACGAGGTCGACATTCACCTGTCGGCCGCGGAGATCTTCCTCGCCCTCGACATCATCGATCAGCTCGCCAAGCTCATTACCGGACCGAGCCGGGACTCGCTCACCCGGCTGCGCGGCCGGCTCGTCGAGGCGGCGGCCACCCTCAACCTCGAGCCGGTGGGAGCGATGCCCGAGCCGGAGGCCTCCGAAGCCGTTCTCAACGCGATCTGGCAGTCGCAGGCCCGGCGCCACCTATCCTTCGACTATCACCGGCCCGGCGAGGACGGGGAGTCGGTCTCCAGGCGCACCGTCACTCCGCTTGCCGTTGCCACCGAGGATCGCACCTACCTGGCCGCCCTGGCGGGCGGGGAGCTGCGCTGGTTCCGCCTCGACCGCATGTCCCACCCGCACCTGGAGGACACCGAGCCGACCGAGGCCGAGGTGCGGCGGGGCTTGAAGACCCTGCGGCGCGTGCGTAGCGTCGTGCCCAGCGAGGGCCGGGAGGCCCGTCTCATCGTGCGCCGACCGGGGCGCTGGGTGGCCGAATCCATTCCCGGCGCCACCATCACGCCTCGCGGGGAGGATTTCGAGATCACGGTCAAGGCCACCTCGGTGGCCTGGCTCCGCCAGATTGCCCTGTGGGCTGGCACCGACCTCATCGATATCGAACCGGCAGACCTGCGCCATGAGGTGGTCGCCGGAGCCAAGCGCATGCTGCACGCCCGAGGCGGGCGGGGGTAGGATAGCGGGAGTACCGTTAGGAGTTCGTTATGCCAAGGTTTAGCGCCCCAGAGATCATCATTATTCTCATCGTTCTTGTCCTCGTCTTCGGGGCGTCCAAGCTTCCCTCGATTGCCTCCTCGCTCGGCAAGTCGCTGAAGATCTTCAAGAAGGAAGTCACCGAGCTTCGCGATGATGAGCCAGAAAAGCGCGAGGATCGCCCGCGCCGCGACGACTATCCAGAGCGTCGAGTCGAGGATCGGGATCGCCGGGATGACTACCGCGAGCGCCGGGACGATTATCGGGACC
>JAUNVM010000028.1:0-13846 GCA_030537635.1 Flaviflexus sp.
TTCTTTGCCGTCGACTTTTTCGCGGTTGACTTCTTGGCGGTGGTCTTGCGCGCACCGCGCTTCTTCGGCGGATTGTTCTTCAGCTTTTCGCGGCGCAGCTCGAGCAGCTCGAAGGCCCGCGCGGGCTGAATCGTGTCCATGTCATCGGTGGTGCGCAGGGAGGCGTTGACCTCTCCGTCGGTGACGTAGGGGCCGAAGCGACCGTCCTTGAGAACCACCGGCTTGCCCGAGACGGGATCGTTGCCGAATTCCTTGAGTGGGGCGGTCTGCTTACCGCGCCGGGTGCGCGGCTGGGCAAACAGGGCGAGCGCTTCCTCGAGGGTAATCGTGAAGATCTGCTCCTCGGTTTGCAGGGTGCGCGAGTCTGAGCCCTTCTTGAGGTAGGGGCCGTAGCGACCGTTTTGTGCCGTGATCGGCGTGCCGTCCTCGTCCTTGCCGACCTCGCGGGGAAGGGAGAGCAGCCGCAGGGCCTCCTCGAGTCCGATGGTGGCAAGATCGTGGCTCTTGAACAAGGAGGCGGTCTTCGGTTTACCCTTGACGCCCTCCTCGAGCACCTCGGTGACATACGGGCCGTAGCGACCATTCTTCACGATGATGTCGCGGCCGGTTTGCGGATCCTGACCGAGCACCCGACCATCATCGAGGGACTGGGTGAGCAGCTCCTTGGCCTTGTCGACGGTGAGCTCGTCAGGGGCGAGCTCCGGGGGCACGGTGGCGCGCAACAGCTCGCCCTCGCGTTGGGTTTCGACGTAGGGGCCGTACTTGCCGACCCGCAAATCAATGCCATCACCGAGCGGAATCGTGTTGATTGCGCGAGCATCAATGTCGCCGAGATTGTGCACCTGATAGCGCAGGCCTGGCTGATCGTCAGCGCCGTGATAGAAGGCGTCGAGATAGGCCACTCGCTCGGCCTCACCGGCCGCGATGTGGTCGAGCTGTGCCTCCATTTGCGCCGTGAAGTCGTAGTCGATGTAGCCGGGCAGGTTCTCCTCGAGCAGGCGCACGACGGAGAAGGCCACCCACGTGGGCACGAGGGCCTGGTTGCGCCGCTCGACGTAGCCACGCTCGGTAATGACGGAGATGGTGGAGGCATAGGTGGAGGGCCGGCCGATCCCGAGCTCTTCCAGCTTGCGCACGAGCGAGGCATCGGTGAAACGCGGCGGCGGCGTGGTCTCGTGGCCCTTCGCCTCGGCGCCCGGATCGACCACGTCGAGGGCATCGCCCTCGGCAAGCTCGGGCAGGCGCGCCTCCTTGTCCTTCTCCTCGTAGCGTTGCTTGTCCCGCCCCTCCTCGTAGACGGCCAGGTAGCCGGGGAAGGTGACGACGGTGCCGGAGGCGGATAGGCCGGCGGTCGCGAAGTCGACCTCCTCGAGGCCCGCGGTCATCTTCACGGTGACGGTGAGCAGCCGAGCATCCGCCATCTGCGAGGCCAGTGTGCGCTTCCAGATGAGCTTGTAGAGCTTGTACTGAGCATCGTTGAGCTTGGAGCGCACCTGTTCGGGGGTGCGGAAGTGGTCACCGGCGGGGCGGATGGCCTCGTGAGCCTCCTGGGCTCCCTTCGCCTTCTTCGTGAAGAATCGCGGCTTATCCGGAATGGCATCGGCGCCGTAGCGTTCCTTGGCCTGCGCCCGGGCGGCCGAGATTGCCTCGCGGGACAGCTCGACGGAGTCGGTACGCATGTAGGTGATGTAGCCGTTTTCGTAGAGCTGCTGCGCCTGGCTCATCGTCTGCCGCGAGTTCATTCCGAGCTTGCGGGACGCCTCCTGCTGAAGCGTCGAGGTGGTAAACGGCGGTGCCGGGCGGCGCTTGGACGGCTTGGATTCGACGGAGGCGACGCCCACCTGGGACTTCTCCAGAGCCGCGGCCACCGCCTTCGCGGTATCTTCGGCCAGCACCACCACGCCCTTCTTTGCCGGCGCGGCCTTGAGCTCGCCATCATCGGCGAAATCGGCACCCCGGGCGACCGGCCGCTCATCGAGCGAGGTGAGCCGGGCGGTGAACCGCTCGCGCTGCTCGTCCCCACCCTCGAGGGTGAGGGAGACATCCCAGTAGCTGGCCGGGCGGAAGGCCATCCGCTCACGCTCGCGCTCAACGACGAGACGGGTGGCCACCGATTGGACGCGCCCGGCGGAGAGTCCGGAGCGGACCTTGCGCCACAGCACCGGAGAAACTTCGTAGCCGTAGAGGCGGTCGAGGATGCGGCGGGATTCCTGAGCATCCACGAGCTGCAGATTGACCTCGCGCGGGGTCTGCAGAGCACGATCGATGGCCTCGCGGGTGATCTCGTTGAAGACCATCCGCTTAACCGGAACCTTGGGCTTGAGGGTTTGCAGCAGGTGCCAGGCAATCGCCTCTCCCTCGCGGTCACCGTCCGTGGCGAGGAAGAGCTCATCGGCATCCTTGAGCTTGCGCTTCAGCTCGGCCACCTTCGACTTCTTCGATGCGTCGACGACATAGTAGGGCTCGAAGCCGTTCTCGGTGTCGACCGCAAACCTGCCGAAGGGCCCCTTCTTCATCTTCTCGGGCAGCTCGGAGGGCTGGGGCAGGTCACGAATGTGCCCGACGGACGCCTCGACGGAATACTCCGGACCCAGATAGGCACTGATAGTGCGGGCCTTGGCCGGAGACTCCACGATGACAAGTTTGGACACGATATTTCCTCGACTCTTCCACCCGGGGGGATTACTAGGGACACTATATAGCCAGCGACACCAACCGGGTCCACCGCGACCTTCGTGCCCATCCCTTTATAACGCGAGGCGGGCCGGGCCGGTCAACTCTCCCGGAGACCATCCCTCCCTGCGGGCACACGCGCCCGGGTACGCATGCGGGAACGGAGCCAGTCACGCCCGTCGTGGCGGTGGGCCCTCGGCACGATCGCCCGCACGCAGCAGGTCCGGGTACAGGTCCCTCACCGGGCGCGAGCGCACCTCCCGGGCGGCGGAGGCCGCGCACACGGAGGCCACCTCGCCGGCGCCCAAGCTGAGGCCGGGTCCGGCGAGGAAGTCAATCTGTCCCGATCCGGAGCCCTGGGGGTGCTCCGCAATCCGTCGGCACTTCCGGTCCGCGATCTGCAGATGAACCATGATTGCACTCCTCTCGCCAAGCTCCCATCCTGTACGAGTTATCCTAATCTACCGCGTTCTTATTTGGGAGCATTCCGGAGGAATGTGGGAAAGGTTGTGGCGAGAGTGCCGCACGCCGTCCGCCCCACGCCCTCGCCGGCCCGCCTCGTTCGGCGACCTGACCAGCAGTGTTTTTAAGCTGCCTCACCGGCCGGTGTTCAGATAGACACCGTCGCAAGATGCAGCTTTTCTTCGATGCGGCGTAGCATTCCCGAGTGACTTCTCATCTCGATTCAGCAGCGCGCACTCGAATTCTGATCGTTTTGCTGTCGGCTCTCTTCATGGCGCTGACCGCCGTGTCGATCGTCAACGTTGCGTTGCCCTCGATTCAGGCGGGCCTCGGCGCATCCTCCACCGACCTGCAGTGGGTGCTGTCGGGATACTCCCTCACCTTTGGCGTCATTCTCGTCGCGGCGGGCCGCGCCGGTGACCTGCTCGGCCGGGATCGCCTCTTTATTGCCGGAGTTGCCATCTTCGGCCTTGCCTCCATGGTCGCCACCATGGCGCCTACCCCGCTCACGCTCAACATTGCCCGCGCCTTCATGGGTATCGGCTCGGGGATCTACAATCCCCAAATCTCCGGTCTGATCCAGCAGCATTATCAGGGTGCCGAGCGGGCCAAGGCCTTCGGCATGTTTGGCGCCGTGGTCGGTTCCGCCGTCGCCATCGGCCCGCTCATGGGCGGGGCGCTCATCGGTTGGGGCGGCCCCCAGGTGGGCTGGCGCTGGACCATCGGCATCAACGTGCCGCTATCCTTCCTCACCATCATTCTGGCCATCCTCTGGCTCCCCCACACTCCCAAGCGGCTGCGCTCCTCTAACCGGGACCTGGACCCGGTGGGCGCGGCTCTCCTCGGTCTTGCCGTGCTCGCTACAATGTTGCCGTTTATGATGGCGAGCGAGCACCCGGCCACCTGGTGGTTCCTCCCGGTAGGTGCGCTGCTCACGGGCCTGTGGCTGGTCTGGGAGCGCGCCTATAAGCGGCGCGGACGAATTCCGATGGTGGATCTCAATCTCTTTAGGGTTCGCTCCTACACCTTTGGTGTCGTCATGATCAGCGTCTTCTTCGCCGGCTCGACCACGATCTGGGTCCTCATCGCCCAGTTCTTGCAGGGTGGCATGAAAGAATCGGCGCTTCTCACCGGCATGGTCGGCTTTCCCGCCGCCCTCCTGTCAATCTTCTCCGCCTATCTCGGTGGCAAACTCGTCATGAAGCTCGGCCGCTGGCTTGTTGTCATCGGCCTGGTCATCACCCTCGTCGGGATCATCGCCACCTCCTGGATCACCACCGTCGTGGCCCGCGGAGATATCTCAGTGTGGGCCATGTCCATCACGGCTATTCCACTCGGCTTTGGTGCCTCGTGGATCACCTCGCCCAATCAGACCCTCACCCTGCGCGAGGTTCCCATCAGTCAGGGCGGCACCGCCGCCGGAATCATGCAGACCGGACAGCGCATCTCCACCGCGATGGGAACTGCCGCCGTCACCGGCCTGTTCTTCCACCACATCGGCGATGGTTATGCTCGGGCGCTTGACTACGGTTATCTTCTCATCGGCGCCTTTACCCTCATCGCCCTCATCATCGCCATCATCGACGCGGTCCTCGACAAGGAGGGTATGTCCGCGGGCGCCTAGCCGCCCCACCGGCGGTCCCGCCCCCGAGCGCGGGGCGGCCGCCTTCCTCCGGGAAGCGGCCCGAAGGGAGGCGGCTTCGCACCCGGATCATCTCCCAGATGGGCACATCTCCTAGGCGGGGCGCACCTCGAAGCGGTCGAAGCCAGCTCGCTCGCCGATGTCGATGAGCCGGGCAAATTCATCGGACCAGGCGGCACTATCCCAGCGGTCGGCCATGGCCGAAAAGACGGCATCCACCCCGGCTGTGCGAACCTCCTGGAGAGCGAAGGTGGTCACCCCGCGCTCACGCAGCGCCGCCACGATCTCCTCGAAGCGTTCGGCCGCCTTGGATCCCGGATGTACCGTCGTACGAATCTCATAGTCGATGCCCGCCTCGAGCACGGTCTCCAGGCACTGCCAGCCCTTGAAACCCGCGTTGGCACCGACGACCTCGCGATAGTCATCGGGCATGGCCTTAATGTCCAGGCCTACCCACGACACTCGGTCAATCACCTCGGCGAGGCGACGCGGATAGCAACCCGCGGTGTGCAGACCAACCTTGAAGCCGCGTGCGCGCACCTCGTCGATGGCTGATGGCAAGGCCGCCTGGCGCAGCGCCTCCCCGCCGGTGAAGACGACTCCGTCGAGAAGGCCTCGGCGCGCGTCCAGGAGGGAGCGGACCCGCTCCCAGTCGATCACTCCCGGGACGGTCGGATCGATGATCGCGGTGTTATGGCAGTACCCGCACCGCCACGGACATCCCTGAAGGAAGACCGTGGCGGCCAGGTGATCGGGCCAGTCCACCGTGGACAGCGGCACGAGGCCGGCGATCTGTAGGTCGGTGGCCGGCGGGGCGGTCACGAGCGGCATGTGTACCTATCGGGCTCCGGCGAGCGGGGCTCCGACCGGGGTGGAACCCAGCGCCCCCTCGGTGAACATGGTGCGCTCGGCGTACTCGCCCTTCTTGCCGATGTTGAAGGACTGGACCGGCCGGAAATAGCCCATGACTCGGGTCCACACCTCGCAGGCCACCGGCTCGGCGTCGGGATTCGCCGCCGCGCACTTCTCGCAGGTGAAGTGCTCACCGGCGAGGTAGCCGTGGACGGGACAGATCGAGAACGTCGGGGTGATGGTGACGTAGGGCAGGTGGAAGTTGGACAGGGCTCGGCGCACCAGCTCCCGGCAGGCCACGGCCGAGCTCATCCGCTCGTTCATGTACAGGTGCAGCACGGTGCCGCCGGTGTACTTCGACTGGAGGGATTCCTGCTTGGCGAGGGCCTCAAAGGCGTCATCGGTGTAGCCGACGGGCAGCTGGGAGGAGTTCGTGTAGTAGGGCTGATCGACCGTGCCGGCCTGGATGATCGTGGGGTAACGCTTGGCGTCCTCCTTGGCAAAGCGGTAGGTCGTTCCCTCCGCCGGGGTGGCCTCGAGATTGTAGAGGTTGCCGGTCTTCTCCTGGTAGGACACGAGCTTGTCGTTGATGTGGTCGAGCAGCCGCTCCGCCATCTCCTGACCGCACGCATCGGCAATGTCGTGTTCGTCGAGGGTGAAGTTGCGAACCATCTCGTTCATGCCGTTGACACCGATGGTGGAGAAGTGGTTGTTGAGGTTGCCGAGCCACCGCTTGGAGTAGGGGTACAGCCCGGCCTCCATGAACTGATTGACGGCGCTACGGCGGCGCTCGAGGGTGTCGGCGGCCAGATCCATGAGCTCGTCAAGGCGGGCCACGAGGGCCTTCTCGTCTCCGGCGTAGAGGTAGCCGAGCCGAGCCATGTTGATCGTCACCACGCCGATCGAGCCGGTGAGTTCGGCCGAGCCGAACAGGCCGTTACCGCGCTTGAGCAGCTCGCGCAGGTCAAGCTGAAGGCGGCAGCACATGGAGCGGATCATGCCGGGATCAAGCTCGGAATTGATGAAGTTCTGGAAGTAGGGCAGCCCGTACTTCGCGGTCATCTCGAACATGGCGAGAGCATTATCAGACTCCCAGTCGAAGTCCTTGGTGATGTTGTAGGTGGGAATGGGGAAGGTGAACACTCGACCATCGGCATCACCCTCGGTCATCACCTCGATGTAGGCGCGGTTGATCATGTCCATCTCCGCCTGCAGCTCCCCGTAGGTGAAGTCGCAGATCTCCTCGCCAATGAGCGGATAGTTGTCCGCGATATCGGCCGGGCAGGTCCAGTCGAAGGTGAGGTTGGTGAACGGGCACTGGCTGCCCCACCGCGACGGCACATTAAGGTTGTAGATGAGCTCCTGCATGTCCTGCTTGACCTCGTCATACGACATGTTGTCCAGGCGCACGAAGGGTGCCATGTAGGTGTCAAAGGAGGAGAAGGCCTGGGCGCCAGCCCATTCGTTTTGCAGGGTGCCAAGGAAGTTGACGATCTGCCCGCAGGCCGAGGAGAAGTGCTTGGGTGGGCGGGAGGCGATTGCGCCGGGAACCCCGTTGAAGCCTTCCTCGAGCAGGCGGCGCAGCGACCAGCCGGCGCAGTAGCCCGACAGCATGTCAAGATCGTGGATATGCAGGTCGCCCTCGCGGTGCGCGGCACCGGCCTCGGGGGAAAAGACCTCCTCCAGCCAGTAGTTGGCCACCACCTTGCCCGCGGAGTTCAAGATCAGTCCGCCCAGGGAATAGTCCTGATTGGCATTAGCGTTAACGCGCCAATCGGAGCGGTCAAGGTACTCGGCGATCGTCGAGATCGCATCGATGGAGACGGGTTCCGTGCTCATGGTGGTGTCCCTTCGTTGGTATGCTGATCGCCGCGCTACTCGACGGCGAACGCTCTCCAACTTAGCCCGCAAACACTAGATGTTGTGGCGACACACCCGCGTGTCCACTACATGTTGTGTCGGACCCGCACTATTTTTCCGAGAATCATCTTTCCTTTAAGGACTTAGGTCCCCCGTATCTCTGTCTTCGGCTAGCCGTACCTCGCTGTGGGTGGGCTCGTTTTATTCGGGCGCGCGACTACATTGGAGGTATGGATGCATGGGAGGCGGTACTGGCCGAGGCGGGCGATCTCGTCGCGGCCACCCACACGCTGCCCGCCCGGTCCGGGCGAGAGGGAACCTGGCCCGATCTGCACCCGCGCCTCGCGGCCGGATTCTCCGAACTGGGACTCTCCCATCCCTGGAAGCATCAGGAGGAGGCCTTCAACTCCATCACCTCCCGGCGACACACGGTCATCGCCACGGGAACCGGATCGGGGAAATCCCTGGCCGCCTGGGCGCCGCTGCTCAACCGGCTGGCCACGGCCCGCAAAGCCACGAGCCTCGCCGAGATCGGGGCCTCCCCCACCGTCTTGTACCTCGCGCCCACTAAGGCGTTGGCCGCCGATCAACACGCCTCCCTCGCCCGCATCATCTCCGCCTGCGAGCTCGACCTCGTGGCCGGCGCGGTGGATGGTGACGCGACGGCCGAGGAGCGCCGGGCGGCCCGCGCCCGCGCCGACGTCATCATCTCCAATCCCGACTTCCTCCACTTTCGGATGCTGGCCCAGCACCGGCAATGGACCCGTCTGTTCAAGGGCCTGAGCGCGATCGTCATCGACGAGTTCCACTCCTATCGGGGCATGACCGCGGCTCACGTCGCCCTCGTCGTACGCCGGGCCCTCCGGGTGGCCGCCCACTACGGGGCGAGCCCCACGCTCGTCTTCCTCTCGGCCACCGCGAAGGATCCGGCGGGGGCCGCGGCCACCTTCCTCAACATCGACGCCGCGGAGATCTCCCTCATCGATCAGGATGCCTCGAGAGCCAGCGGGGCCCGGGTAGCGATTGTCTGCCCCATGCCCGAGACGTCCACCATCCGCCAGGCGGCCGGCGTGGCCGCCACCCTCATCGATCGGGGCGCCGCCACCCTCGTCTTCTCCCGCTCCCGGGCCGGCACCGAGGCGGTGGCCGAGGAAATACGCCAGGTGCTTGAGGAGCGCCACAGCCCGCACTGCCAGGCCGTGGAATCCTATCGCGGCGGTTATCTGCCCGAGGAGCGCCGCGAGCTGGAGCGCGAGCTCCGGGCGGGCCGCCTTCGGGGCCTCGCCTCGACAAATGCTCTCGAGCTTGGCATCGATATTTCAGGGCTGGATGCCGTGGTGTGTGCGGGATGGCCGGGAACGCACGCCTCGTTCCGCCAGCAGCTTGGCCGGGCCGGCCGGGCCGCCCGCCCCGGCATCGGCATCCTCCTCACCCGCGATGATCCGCTCGATCAGCACTACGCCGAGCATGCGGACACCATTTTCGACGAGCCGCTCGAGGCCCAGGTGTTCAACCCGCACAACCCCTACATCCTGCAGGGCCACCTGTTAGCGGCGGCCGCCGAGCTTCCCCTCACCGAGCTTGACGCCCCCCTCTTTGGACTGGACGGCACGGAACTGTTTTCCGAGATTGCCGCGGGCGGCCTGCTCATCGAGCGCGGCGGGGCCTGGCGGTGGAATGTGGCGCTGGGAATCGAGCCGCATTCACTCATTGATTTGCGCTCGGCCTCCGGAGAGATCGCCATTGTCGAGCAGGGCACCGGGCAGGTCATCGGGACGGTGAACTCGGAACGCGCCGATTCCACGGTTCATCCCGGCGCCATCTACGTTCATCGCGGCCGCCTCTTTTCCATCGCCGAGCTCGGCGAGACCACCGCGATTGCCACCCCGGCCGAGGGGCGGGTGCGCACCCGGGCGCTGTCCAGCACCGCCGTCGAGATCATGACGATCGAGGCGGAGCGATCCCTCGTCCGGGGAACGCTGGGATATGGCCAGGTCACGGTTGCCTCCCAGGTCACCGGATACGATCTGCTCACCGATACCGGCCAGTTCCTCGCCCACGAACCGCTGGACATGCCGATGAGGGAGCTGAATACCGCCGGCTGCTGGTGGACGGTACCGCTTGCGGCGTGCTCGGCCGCCGGGCTCACGCCCGATATTCTGCCCGGGGCGCTGCACGGACTCGAGCACTGCGCAATCGGCCTATTGCCCCTGTTTGCCACCTGCGACCGGTGGGATATTGGTGGACTGTCGACCGCCGAACATCCCCAGACCGGGGATCCCACGATCATTGTCCACGACGCTATTCACGGCGGCTCGGGATGTGCCGAGCAGGGATTCTTGCGCATCGAATCCTGGCTGCAAGCTGCCTTCGAGCGTCTTTCCCGCTGCCCCTGCGACACCGGCTGCCCGGCCTGCGTGCAGTCCCCCAAGTGCGGTAATCGCAACGAGCCCCTGTCCAAGACCGGCGCCCTGATCCTTGCCGCCCTCATGTGCGACGAGCTCGGGGTGTCCCCGCGGGCCACGGCCGGCGGGCCGGAAGACGGATAACCATCTCCCGGCCCACGGCCCGGCTACCTCGGGCCGGCCCGCGCCCGGCCCACCATCTCACGGCCGGCAAAGGCGCCAAAGACCACGGTGTCGGTTGTCTCGATGGTAACCATCGCTCCGGTCACCTCGCAGCCGGTCATCGGCACCTGGGCAATCTCGCGAGCCACCTGGCACGGATCGCCCTCGGCGAGCGGATCATTGAGCACCTGGGCAGCGGCGAGCGCCGCCAGGTCCGCCGCAGATTCGGCCCGCTGAAGTGCCGCGAAGCCCGCGGTCAGGGTCGCGAGCACATAGCCGGCCGCGGCGAGGATGATGATGAGGGCCAGGGCGAGCGCGGTGCCGGAGCCTCGCTCTTCCACCCGTCCCTGCCTCACCTCCTCCCCCGCCAGCCCGCCCGGCGTGCTCATCGCCCCTCCATGAGCGCCGTTATCGAGCTGGTTGCCTCGATGCCGGCGGCCTGCCAGATGGGATCGATGGGGGCCGTAATGGTGACGGTGACCGTCCGTTCCCCGTAGGACACGTCGACCTCGGCCTCCTGCCCGGCCCGCGCGGCGATGATGCTGCGCACGGTGGAAGCATCCTCCTCGACCGCGTACGCGCGAGCCGCCTCCCTCGCAGCATCGTGCACCCGCAGCTGGGTGAGCGCCGCTGCGGCGATGGACAGGAGGAGGTAGGCGATGGCGAGGACGACGGGAATAGTCATGGCGAGCTCGGCCGTCACCATGCCCCGCTCGCTCTCGCTCCGCTTCATTGCCTACAGGAGGGTGAAAACGTTGCGAAACACGTTGGAGAGAAGCTCGCGGAACCAGTCCTGCTCGAAAATCCACACGAGGATTCCGCCGAGCGAGGTGGCTGCCACGGTTCCCACCGCGTATTCGGCCGTGGCCATGCCGGCTTCCGGATCCTCGATGGTGGCGAGCTCGGCCCCGGTATCCACGGCCTCGGGGGTGTCGATGGTGTCGATGGAGTTCATGATTGTCCTTTCGTTAGGTGCCAGCCGGTTGGCTGTGGGACAACTGTGCCGAGGCGGCAGGCCTCACCTCGGGGGCGCAACTGCACCCGGGCCGGGCGGGCCGCGCAGGCAGATGTGGACATGACATCTGTCATGGCGAAGAAAGGTCATGCACTCTGGGTGCGGATTCTGGCGGCCTGTTTGACTGATGGCATGAACGACATACACGCCTTTGAGCTGGCCGGGGTAGCCAAGCGCTACGGTTCGGTCCGCGCCGCCGACGGAATCAATCTGTCCGCCCGACCCGGGGAGGTTATTGCCCTACTCGGCCCGAATGGCGCGGGCAAGACGACGACCATTGATATTGCCCTCGGGCTCATCGCACCCGATGCCGGGAAGGCCCAGTTATTTGGCATGTCCCCGCGCGCCGCAATTCGCCGCAGCCTCGTCGGCGTAGTCCAGCAGTCCGATTCCCTCAACCCCGAGCTGCGTGTCAATCAGCTGTTGAGCCTTGTGGCCGCCACCCATCCGCGCGCCATCGCTCCCACAGCAGCCCTCGAGCTCGCCGGAATTACCCACCTGGCCCGGGCCCGGATCGCCACGTGCTCGGGCGGGGAGCGCCAACGCGTTCGCCTTGCCCTCGCGCTGCTCGGTAATCCCCTCCTCCTTGTCCTCGACGAGCCGACAACGGGCATGGATGTCGAAGCCCGGGAATCGTTTTGGTCCTTCATGGACGAGTGGGCGGCCGAGGGGCGCACCATTGTCTTTGCCACCCACTATCTGGCCGAGGCTCAGCAGCATGCTCAGCGGACGATCATTATGGCCGCCGGGCGCGTCCTCGCCGATGGGCCCACGAGCGAGCTGCGCAGGAATTATGCGCATTCCCACCTGAGAATCTCATACGATTGTTCCGATGAGCGCGCATTGACAGCGCTGACCGGACTGGCCGACAAAATCACCGCCCGAGCCGGCGCGCTACATGCCGAGGGCGCGGACCTGGATGAGGCCGCCCGCGCCGCGCTGTCACTGCCGGGAGCCCGCGGTCTCGAGGTCGCCGCATCCTCCCTCGAAGATGCTTATCTCCACCTCGTTGAAGGAGCCCTCCGATGAACCGTCAACCCGCTCCCGCCTTCTCCGGCTTTTGGTCAGTAACCATCGGCCTGACGAAGATCCAGCTCTCCCAGGTCGCCAGCCTGTTCTTCACGCTGGGAATCCCCCTGCTCATGTATCTCATGTTCGCGGTGGGTAAGGAATACTCCGACTTCTCAGTGGGCCACGGCAACGTAGCCGCACAAATCCTTCTGTCCATGTGCACCTACACGGTGGTGCTGCTGATCTCCACCCTGTGCGCGGGAATCACGATCGACCGGATTCACGGGTGGACGAGAACGATGGCGCTCACCCCGCTGGGTGCGCGCGGTTACATCGGCGCCGTCGCGGTGAAGTCGGTTCTCATCACCGCGATCAGCCTCGCGATTCTTCTTGTCGTGGGTCAGGCTACCGGGGCGCGGATGACGGGAACGGTGTGGGCTTCATCCATCCTCCTCCTCTTTGCCATTACTCCGATTCCCGCCCTTCTCGGCTTCGCCACCGGCATGGCCTTCCCGGGGGAGCAGGCCTACGGGATCCTCGGCGGCGGAACCGCGCTATTGTCCTTCCTCTCCGGCATCTTCATTCCGCTTGACCAGCTCGGCGGCTTCTTCTCCGGCCTTGCCACCTACACGCCGCTGTGGGGGATCCACAAGCTGGTCCTCACCCCCATCCTCGGCGCCGAGACGCTGACCTGGCAGGTGGGCGCCAACATTGCCGTCTGGGTGATCATCCTCGCCGTCACCGTCACCCTCGTCAGCCGACGGATCGCATCCCGATGAGGTTCTTTGACCTGCCGAGGGAAGTGCGCAAAAACCGGCTGATCTCTCTGGCCTTTGGCAGCCCCTACCTCCTGTTCACCGTGCCCGGGATACTCACGGCCATGGGTCAGCTACCCGAGCGCGATGCTGCCCTCTTTCTTCTCATCGAGATCCCGTTCATCACCGCCTATCTTTCGGTGTGGCTGACCCTCGACGTGCCCTGCCCCACCCAGCACCTCAGCCGCCGGCACCTGGCCCTCTATTCGGTTCTCGTCACCCTCTTCCTCTTCTCCCTCAGCATCACCTCGTGGGGCACCATCTTCAACTCCCTCTATCTCATGTCCGCCGCTTACTTCACGGTGCCGCGAAGGTACGTTCCCCGGTCCTTTGTCGCGGCAATCTGCCTTATTGCCGGGACCGCCCTGGTCGGCTGGTGGGCCAGTATTCCGAGGGACACCTTCACTGCCTATCTCGTCGCCGCACCGATCGCCCTCCTCATGTTTGCGCTCGTGCGCCACACGCTCGACGAGGCAGCGGAACAGGAAAACCAGTTCATTGCCGATAAGGCGGCCGCCGTGGAAACGGAACGGGCGCGAATGGCGGGGAATCTGCACGACCGACTCGGCCAGACCCTCACCGCCATCAACACCGTCGCCCAGGTATCCACCCGTCTGGCCCGCGCCGGCAAGCTCGAGGAGGCGGCGGAGCGCAGCGAGCAGATTGCTGAACTGGCCTCCCAGGCCCTGCGGGAGGTGCGCCAGGTGGTGCGCTCAGATGATCGGTTGACCATCGCGGAGGAGGTGGCCCGGGCCAAGATGATGCTCGAGGCCGCCGACATCACCCTGCACCTCACAGTGACCACCACCGAGCTGCCGGCCGAGGTGGAGGATGCCTTCGCCCACGTCATCCGGGAGGGCTGCGCAAACATCGTGCACCACTCGCTCACCTCCTCCGCCGTCATCCGGGTGACCAATGATCGGGTCGAGATCATCGATTCCGGTCCTGC
>JAUNVM010000028.1:13856-29753 GCA_030537635.1 Flaviflexus sp.
CGAGCGCACCGGCCGCGAGCGCTCCGGCTTCGGCATCGGCGCGCTTTCCCAGCGCTGCCAAAAGATTGGCACCCTGACCGCCGGCCGGTCCGGAAAAGGCTGGAAGCTCGCCTTGGCAGCCGATAGGTTGGGCTCATGATCCGCATCCTCATCGCCGATGATCAGGCACTCGTGCGCGGGGCCCTGGCCACCCTGCTCGATCTCGAGGAGGATCTCGAGGTGGTTGCCCAGGCCTCCTCCGGCCCCGAGGCCATCGCCGCCGCGCAGGACACCGAAATCGACGTGGCGCTTCTGGATGTGGAGATGCCGGGCGGGAATGGGTTTGCCGCCTGCGAGACCCTCGCCGCACGGGGAATCACGGTTCTCATGGTCACCACCTTCGGCCGGCCCGGATACGTGCGCCGGGCCTTCGAGGCCGGAGCGGTCGGCTTCGTCGTCAAGGATGCTCCCGCCGAGGAGCTCGCCTCCCGGGTGCGCGACGCGGCGGCGGGTAAGCGCGTCATCGATCCGGAGCTCGCCGTGGATTCGCTGGCCGCCGGCATCAACCCCCTCACCGAGCGGGAGATCGAGGTGGCCCGCGAAGCCCTGCGCGGCGGCACCGTCGACGAGATCGCCCGGGCCCTCTTTCTTTCCCGGGGCACCGTCCGCAATCACGTCTCCGCCATTCTCGCCAAGACGGGCGGGCGCAATCGGGCCGACGGCGCGGCAAAGGCCCGCGACAACGGCTGGCTCTAAAAATCCCTATTTTCCCGAATGTTAGCTGATTTTCCCTTAGACTGTCGGTATGGATATTCGTCGCATGGGCAGATCAGGTCTCGCAGTCTCCGCCGTCGGGCTCGGATGCAATAACTTCGGCCGGGCGGACACGATCACCGAGGACTTCCCCGGCTCGCGGGAGGTTATTCACGCGGCTCTTGACGCCGGGATCACCTACTTTGACACCGCTGACATGTACGGCGTGGAGCCCGGGACCTCCGAGATTTTCCTCGGCCGCGCCCTCGGTTCAAAGCGCTCCGAAGTGATCATCGGATCCAAGTTCGGGATGAAGGCGGGCGCCAATCCCGACTGGGAGGATCGCGGTTCGGCCCGCTACCTTATCGCCGCCTGCGAGGCCTCCCTCAAGCGCCTGGACACCGACTACATCGACCTGTACCAGTACCACACCCCCGATCCGCTCACCCCGATCGAGGAGACCCTCAAGGCCCTCGATCACCTCGTCACCTCCGGCAAGGTCCGCTACATCGGCCACTCGAACATGGCCGGCTGGCAGATCGCCCACAATGATCACGTGGCCAAGGAGCTGGGCACCCACCGGTTCATCTCCGCGCAGAACCACTACAACCTTCTCGACCGGCGGGCTGAGCTCGAGGTTCTTCCGGCCGCCCGCACCTTCGGGCTTGGCGTCCTGCCCTACTTCCCGCTCGCCAATGGCCTGCTCACCGGCAAGTACACGGATGGCAATGTGCCCGAGGGATCGCGCGTCGCCATTCTTAAGCAGCACCTCATGGACGAGACCGACTTCGATCAGTTGCGGGCGCTGCGCACCTTCGCCCAGGAGCGCGATCTCACCGAGCTCGATGTCGCCTTCGCCTTCCTCCTCGCCCAAGATCCCGTTGCGTCGGTGATTGCCGGCGCCACGAAGCCCTCGCAGATCACCCGTAATGCCGAGACCGCCTCGGTGCGGCTGAGCGAGGACGATCTCGCCGAACTCGACAAGATCTTCCCGCCGGCCGATCCGATCGCCCTCTACTAGGCCCGAAACGTTTACCGGGCTTGTCCCGCGAGCGCACATAGGCCCACCCCTCCCGGTGGGCCTATGGTGCGCCCAGGAGCTTCATTCCGAGGGAGAGCACGATCGGCACAACGCCGATGAGGAAGAAGGCGGGCAGGAAGCACAGCCCGAGCGGCAACACGAGGCGCACGCTGAGCCGCCCGGCCGCCTCCTGAGCGTCCTTCATGCGCCTGGCCCGCACCGCCCCCGCAGCCCGCTGAAGAAGAATGACCGGGGGTGCGCCGTCCTGCCAGGCCGGCTCGAGCGCGGCGGCGAGCCGAGCCAGCCTCGGCTCCTCACCCCACGCCTCCTCCCAGGAGGCCCCGAGCAGGAGGGCCTTGCCCGCGGTGGCCGCCTCCGTGGCCTCCGCCCCTGGTGGCAGGCATTGCCCGAGCGACTCCAGGGCCACCGGGATCGCTGCGCCGGCGGAGATGAGAGCGCCGACGAGATCGATGATCATGGCCTCGTCCAGGGGGCGGGGCCGCGCGGTGCGTGGTCGCGGCGGCCGGGGAAGCCGGCGGGCCGGTAAGGATCCGGCGAGCAACGCGAGGGCGATCAGGCCGGCGATGACAGCGCTCATGGTCCACTCCCGAGCGCCCCGTCGATTTCGGCCAGATGCACGAGGTGACGTACCCAGAGGAGACCGGCCGCCTCGAAGGCGAGGCCGAACAGGAGGACGAGTCGGCCGAGCGGATGACCAAGGAAGAAGCCGAGAGGATCGGCGCCGACAAGGAGTCCGAGGCCCACCCCGAGCAGGGGCAGCCAGGCGAGCAGGCGCGCCGTCGATTTCGGTCCGGCCAGCGCGATCTGCCGGGCGGCCTGGGCCTGCCCGGCCTCGGTCAGTCCCTCCGCGCACTCATCGAGCACGTGGGCCATGGGGGCACCGGTGTGCCACGTGAGCCGGGCTGCGGCCAGCAGCGAGGGAAGAGCCACCCGGGTGAGGTGAGAGATCCGCGGAGCCCCGGACAGCAGGTCGGTTGCCCGCCGCAGCCACGAGCGGGGCTCGTCGAGGCTGACGAGCACCCGCGGACATCCATCCTCAAGCACCGGATAAACCTCGGGAAGGCCCGCCCGTCCGAGCGCGGCCTGCCAGGCCGCCTCCACGCCAGCACCCGCGGACAGGCGGGTCGCCACCTCGGCGGCGAGGACTCCCAGATCGATGTCGCGGCGCCGGGAGACCGGAAACCGAATACGCGGCCGGGGAATCCGCACTCGCACCCTTCCGGAGAGCCGACGCTCGGGCGGCAGGGCCAGCGCGAGGGCCGCAAGGAGCAGGGCGAAGACCGTCATCTGTCAAGCCTTGCCGCCAATTCCGGCCAGGCTGGGCCCCGCTCGCCCGTGCGGCAGTCCAGGGCGAGCTCGGTCACCAGCTCGCCGCCGCGGCGAAAGAGCCGGGAGATGTGGTCAAGGCGCCGGCCGGCGCGCGTGCGGCGAATATGGATGATGGCATCGAGGGCGGCTGCCGCCTGGGCCGCCACGGTTGCCTCCGTCATCCCCGCCAGGGCCCCGAGGGCCACGAGGCGGGCGGGAACGTCTTCCGCCGCATTCGCGTGAATGGTGGCCCACCCGCCCTCGTGGCCGGTGTTGAGTGCGCCCAGAACATCGCGCACCTCGGCGCCTCGGCACTCCCCCAACACGAGTCGGTCCGGCCGCATGCGCATGGCGGCGCGCACGAGCTCGCTCATGGAGATCTCGCCGGCGCCCTGGACGTTGGCGTGGCGGACCTGGAGGTGGACGAGATGGGGATGATCGGGCCGCAGCTCGGCCGATTCTTCGATGATGATGATTCGCTCGCTCGCCGGAACGAGGGCGAGCAGGGCGGCCAGGAGGGTCGTCTTTCCGGAACCGGTAGACCCGGAGATCATGACGTTGAGCCGCCGGGCCACGAGCTGCGCCAGCAGCTCGGCCACCGGGCCTGACACGGTGCCACCGGCCGCGAGATCGGCCAGGCTGAGCCCACTGCGCCGCTGGGTGCGCAGGGAAATAATGGTGCCCTCGGCACTGAGCGGGGGCAGTACGGCGTGCAGACGCAGGCCGGAGGGAAAGGTGCCATCGACAATCGGCGCGGCATCATCCAGCCGTTGGCCGCAACTCGCCGCCAGCTGCACCGCAAGCGCCCGCGCCTCACCGGGCTCAATCTCGGCGGCCACCGGCTCCAGGCCGGCGCCCCGGTCCACCCACACCCCGGTGGCGCCATTGACGAGCACATCGGTCACGGACGGATCATCAAGGAGTGGTTGGAGGAGCGGCCCCGCCCCCTCGAGGCGTTGGAGAATACCTCGACCGAGCGAGGCCACGGATTCCACCGAGATCGCCCCGGGACCGGCCTTGGCAAGGATGGCGCCGAGATCCTCGCCTTCAATGAGGGCGGAGCGGGCGGCCGCCAACTCAGCCGCATGCTGACTCACTGGAGCACCCGGGTGGCGATGCGGCGGATGTCCCGCGCCGATCCGGAGCGCAGTCGATCCCCCGGGCTCATGCCGTGCTCGATGTCTCCATCAAAGGTCCGTTCAAATCGCAGCGGACACGCATCGGTCACGCCGAGCTGATGTGCGGCATCCTCCGCCTGCCCGATGCTGCGCACCCCGCCGACGATGAGCGTGGTGTCGACGTCGGGCAGAAGGCCGAGCACCCGACGCGCGGCCGCGAGGCTGAGCAGATGCGGCCGGGTGATGAGCAGAAGGTGGTCGAGCCAGCTCAGCCACTCATGGGCCGCGCCCTGTTTATGCAGCACGAGGCGGGGCAGGTCAAGAACGGTCACCGCGCTCACCTGGGCGAGTGAGCCGACGGCGAGGATGCCGGACCGGCCGGTGGTGGGCACGCCGCCCCGGCGATCCCCGGACAGGACCTGCACCCCGTGCCAGCGCGGCAGGCTGGCCGCGAGCCGGCCCGGTAGCAGGGTGCCGCTTTCCTGAGTGATGTCGGGCCAGCGTTTGCCTCGCTCCTCCAGGCTGAGCATCTCCCCCAGACCGCCGGAATAGGGGTCCATGTCGACGAGTGTGGTGGCGGCCCGGTCCCCGGCCAACTGCCTCGCCACCATCGCCGCGCACACCGATGCTCCCGCACCCCCGTGGGCCCCGAGTACGCCGATGATCTGGCCGCGCTGACTGGCCCCCGCCGCAACGAAAAGCTCGAGAAGGTCGGCGGGCTGGGTACGCGGGCTGACGAGCACGCATTTGCCGGCAAACTCCGGCTGGAAAAGCTCGTTAAAGCTGGCCCGCACGGCTCCCGCCTGATCCTCAAGAAGGGTGAGTACGGCGGGCGGAGCATCCTCCCCGGGGGCTACCGCCGCCGTATCCACCCCCGCCACCTCGGCCAGCCGCTCAATGTCGGTAATGAGATCGGCGGTGCGGGCCCGAATCAGGACGGTGGCCAGGGGCTGGGTGCGCACGCGGCGGTGCGAGATATTCTGCTCGTTCATGCCCACCACACTCGCCGCCAAGCCTGCGGCGCGAGCGCTGCTGAAGTGCAGCTGTGGACCGGGTTATCCGAGCGAGGGGTCGGTACGCCCGGCGAGGATGGATTGGGAGATGGCGAGGGCTCCGCTCATCGCTGTCACGTAGGCGCGGCTCACGGCGCCCACCCATATCGCCATGCCCTCCGGTGTGCCAGACCGGTAGTGGTGCAGCATCTCACCGAGCGCGGCGGTGTCGATAACGGCGGTTCCGGTGGGCTCAAATCCTCGCGAGGTCGCCACCCAGCGCACCATCGCATCACGCACAATCCCATCCCCCACCAGTCCCGGCGGGTCGGAGAGCCACTGGCCGATGAGAACGGCGAGGACCACGAGGGCGGGAGCATTCGCGGATGCGATGTTGGCAAGGAGCCGCTCGGCGTCACCCGCCGAGCCGGAGGCGATGCCGGCATGGGCGCGCACAGCGGGATCAGGGTGGGTGGAGGCTACGTCTCTGCGCAGCCGGGCGAGCATAGCGGCGGCCGAGGGGGCGGGCCGAGGTGCCACGTCGCGCGTGTTGAGCGGGGGAACGTGATCCATGACGTCGGCGTGCGCGCGCCAAGCACCCCGAGCCTGCCACGAGGCCGGTTCGCCGAGATCAACCACCTCGCGCCGAATCGTGTCCGGATAAACGGTGATGCCGGCCGCGTGAAGGGAGGAGCAGACGCAATGCACCGATGCCTCGGTGCGTGCCTCACGCCATGAGCGGCGCAATCCCGTGGAAAACCGCACCGACCGCACGGCTCCGGCCACATCCGCCGCCGCCGCTTTGATCTGGGGACTTTCCCCCAGCTGGGTAAGGAGCGATGTCAACACAATGTTGTCCGAGGCCATACTATTAAGAGTAGTTGCACAGGCGCGTTTGACTGAATCTCTCAGCGATTCGAGATAACGTCGCACCATAACCAGCTAGGAGGCAACTGTGTCCAACCCTACCGATCCGTATTCCCGCCCCCATTCGGAGGACGAGGATAACGACATTCTTGATCCGCTTCCCGCCCAGGAAGAGGGCTCTGCGAAGCTGGAGAACAACGAAGATTTTGAATCTACCCGCACCCGGTTCGAGGAGGGCGAGGATCTTCCCGCCCAGGCCCGCGCCGCCGAGCGGGAAGCTTGGGATGAGGCGTTCAATGCCCCCGTCCAGCCCTCGGCCCCGTCCGCGCCGCCCGCGAGCGGCGACGACTCCGGCCACTCCGACGACATCGATCGCTCCGATGACGTCAACCGGGCCGGTTCCGAGCGCGCAGGGGACACCGAACCGGTGAGCGACGACAAGTACAAGTCTGGCACTTTTGCTCCCGTGCGTTCCGAGGGTGAGTTCCGCCGCGAGGATTCCTCACCGCGCGAGTCGATCTTCGGCAACTCCCGCACCTCCGATGAGCAGACCGAGATCGGTGTGGAGCGCGGTGAGTTCCGCGAGGACCGCTCCGCCGAGCGCCACCAGGCCCCCTCCATCTTCGACCGCGATGGTCGGGAGTCGATGTTCGATCGCGAGCGCCTGAGCCAGGCCGATGACGCCACCGTCGTTGAGGCCTACGAGGACACCGCCACCCGCGTGTCCGAGGCCGCCTCCGGAGGGGATGCCGAGCTGTCCTCCGCTCCGACCACCCCGCAGCGCACCTCCGTGTTTGACCGCACCGAGGCCCCGAGCGCCACAAGCACCCCGGTGGCTGCCACCTCGGCCGCCACCGATCAGCAGATTCGTCGCGCGGTGACCCCGGTTCCCAAGGAGCCCTCGGGCCGCGGCTGGGCACACGTTGGCGTTTTCTTCGCCACGCTCCTGCTGGCTCCCTTCGCCTGGTACCTCATGTCGGATGCTGGGATTCGCCTCGGCGTCCTGCCCGAGTCTCAGTGGGAGACCACCACTCTCGACTGGATGTCGCTGCTCGAGTTCCTCGGTGCCCTGCTCTGCGTGGGCGTGCTGTGGTACCTGGCCGCCCAGTCGGCCTTTGCGCCAACCCTGTTCGGGTTCATCCTCTTCATCGGTGGCATGGTCGCGCTCTTCGCTCCGGGTCTCGCCCAGAATCTGCTGGCGAATGATGCGGTGGAGAGCTTCCGGAACATCAACGCCTTCACCGGCAATGTGGTTCACCACCTCACCATCGATCTGGCCACGGGCCGTGTCGCTATCTTCGGTTTCCTGCTGCTCATGACCGGCATTGTCGCGCACTCGGCGCGCAAGTCGGGCGAGCAGCGCGGCAACATTCTTGGCCGCCGCAAGGTACTGCTGGCCAAGAAGGACCAGTAACCAGTCAGCCATGAGAGGGGCGCGGGCTCACGCCCGCGCTCCCGTCTTTCAAGGAGAGCCATGCCCGCCGATAATGCGTGCGTGACCATTCCGGGCCCCTGGACCCACCGCCTCGTACGCGCCTCGGGAGCCCAGTTTCACGTTGCCCTGAGGGGAGAGATCACCGAGGGCCAGCCCCTGCTTCTCTTCGTGCACGGCTTCCCCGAATACTGGTATGCCTGGCGCCACCAGCTGCCCGCCTTCGACTCCCTTCCCGTTGCGGCCATGGACCTGCGCGGGGCCGGCGGCTCGGATCGCACCCGCCAATCCTTCGACGGCCCCACCCTGGCCCGCGATATCACCGGTGTGGTGCGCAGCCTCGGAGCCACCTCCGCCATTCTCGTCGGCCACGGGCACGGGGCCGGACTGTCGTGGGCGGCCGCCGCCCTCGAACCGAGCCTCGTGCGCGGCCTCGTGACGCTATCTGCCCCGCATCCCGTCGACACGTACCGGCTCGGCTTTCACGTCACCTTCCGTACCTGGCGGCATTCGCTCACCGCCTTCGTTCCCACGCTGGCCGAGAAGGCCATTCAGCGCGAGGACGTCATCTTTCGCCTCCTCACCGAGTTTTCCGCCCCGGGCAATACCGGCGCGTCCAGCCAGGCGGAGGTCTACAGCCAGGCCATGGCGCTGCCCAATGCGGCACATTGCCAGATCGATCAGCTGCGCTGGTCCTGGCGCAGCCCCCGGTCAATCACCGGGCGCTATTTCCTTGAGCAGATTGAGGCACCCCTCGACATCCCGGTGCTCACCATTCGCGGGGCCCTCGATCCGCTTCTTCCCGACCGGGCCTGGGCCAAGACGGGCAGCCACATTACCGGCCCCTACCAGCACATTGTCATTCCCGAGGCCGGTCACTTCCCCCACGAGGAAGCCCCCGAGCGGGTCACCGGCCTCATCACCAGGTATCTGGCCGCCCATCACGGCATCTAGACCACCGGCACCGGTCCGGCGTGGTCCTCGACGAGAACCTGGCCCGGCAAGGTGCAAGCCTAGGCGGTGAGCGGGTAGGACGGGCACAACGTGGCAATCTCGCAGGAGGAGCAGGCGGGCTTGCGCGAATGGCACACCTGGCGTCCGTGGTAGATGAGCCGGTGGCAGAGAATCGTCCAGTGCTCGGGCTCAATGAGCTCGGCAATATCTGCCTCCACCTTGACCGGGTCCGTCTGCCTGGACCATCCCAGCCTGCGGGCGAGGCGACCAACGTGAGTATCCACGGTAATTCCCGGGACATGGAAGGCATTGCCGAGAACCACATTGGCCGTCTTCCGACCCACCCCGGGGAGCGCCACCAGTTCTTTCATCGTTCCGGGCACCTGCCCACCGTGGTTCGCTTGGAGGGCCTGGCCGATCCCGATGACCGATCGTGCCTTGGCGCGAAAGAAGCCCAACGGGCGGAGGATCTCCTCGACATCTTCGCGACGCGCCGCACCGCAGGCCGCGGCGTCTGGAAATTCGCTGAAGAGCTTGGGAGTCACGGAGTTCACGCGCTCATCGGTCGTCTGGGCCGAAAGGACGGTGGCAATGAGCAACTCGAACGGATTGCGGAAGTTCAGGGCGCACGTGGCGTCCGGATAAATCCGGGCAAGCGCCTCGCGCACTGCCCGGGCCTGCTCACGCCGCGCTGCCATGGAGCGCGGGCGCGGAGGGAATTTCTGGTTTTTCGTCGTCACATCACCACATTATGCCGCTTATCACATAGGATAGTAGGGATACGACTGACAGCATGTCCGGCTACCGCCGGAGAGCGTTAGTAGGCAACGAAAGGACTGCAGTGGACACAACGATTATCTCCTCTGTCCCGCTCTTCGCGGGGCTGTCTGGCGAGGACCAGGACAAGCTCGCTGAACTTATGAGCGAACAGACGCTTAAGCGCGGTGAATCGCTCTTCCACGAGGGCGATGCCGGCGACCATCTCTATGTCATCGTCAGCGGCAAGATTAAGCTTGGCCATACCTCCGATGATGGCCGGGAGAATCTCATTGCTATTCTCGGCCCGCGCGAGATTATCGGCGAGCTATCGCTCTTCGATCTTGGCAAGCGCTCCACAACCGCCACCGCCGTGGCCGTCACCAACCTTCTCTCCCTGTCCCACAAGGACCTCATGGAGTTTATTGACTCCCATCCAGAGATGGCTAAGCATATGTTGCGCCAGCTGGCCCAGCGCCTACGCCGGACCAATGAGCAGATGGCTGACCTGGTCTTCGCCGACGTGCCGGGCCGCGTGGCCAAGGCCCTGCTCGACCTGGCCTCTCGCTTCGGTCAGCGCACCGAGGACGGCATCTACGTCGCCCACGATCTCACCCAGGAGGAGATCGCCCATCTCGTTGGCGCCTCCCGCGAAACCGTCAACAAGTCGCTCGCGGACTTCGTCTCGCGCGGCTGGATCCGCCTCGAGGGCCGGGCCGTCACCCTCATCGAGGTGGCCCGCCTCGAAAAGCGCGCCTCGTAATAACCACAGTCCCACAATGAGGGTGGAGGTATGAACCTCCACCCTCATTGCGTACTATGCTTATGTCTATCGGTAGCCGGTTTCGGCTGGCGACTACCGGCGGCGAATAATGTCGATTAGCTGCCGTCGTGCACGAGGCAGGTCAGTTCCACCTCGACCGGGGCGCCCAGCGGAAGCACCGCGACACCCACTGCGGAGCGCGTGTGCTCGCCGGCCTCCCCAAAGATCTCTCCGAGCAGATCCGAAGCCCCGTTGATGACGGCCGGCTGCCCGACGAAATCCGGGGATGAGGCCACATAGCCAACGACGTGCAGAATCTGCGTAATGTTGTCGATTCCGCCGGCCACATCGGCGGCGGCCGCCAATGCATTGAGCGCGGCGGTGCGGGATGCCCAGTAGGCGTCCTCCGGGTCAACATCGCTACCCACCTTGCCCGAGCAGGTGAGCTTGCCCGAGGAGAAGGGCAGCTGCCCGGAGGTGCGTACGACATTGCCGTGCCGGGCCGCCGGCACATAGGAGGCAACGGGCTGAGCAACCTCGGGAAGCTCAATCCCGAGCTCGGCAAGCCGCTGGGAGGCGCTCACGCCTCCTTCTTTCGCTTGAGATACGCAACCGGATTATCGGTTCCGGCCGGACCCGGGATCACGGTGACAAGCTCCCAGCCCTGGGAGCCGAAGTTGTCGAGGATCGCCTTGGTGTTGTGAATGAGGAGCGGTGCCGTCATGTATTCCCATTGAGTCATGGCACCAGCATAGCTGTTACTTCCCGTTGAGTCTCGGGACTTTTCCGGCACGAATATCAACGGCAATCGGATCGGACGACTTTTCGATCCGGGCCTTCCAATCCTGCTCATTGGGGAAGCGGCGCAGCAGGGCCCGACGCTCGCGCTCCGTGAGACCGCCCCACACGCCGTACGTGGTATTCGAGTCCAGCGCATCAGCCAGGCATTCAATGCGGACGGGGCATCCATAGCAGACCTGGCGGACCTGCCGCTGGGCGGCACCTCGCACAAAAAGAGTATCCGGATCGACATCAGCACAGGCGGCGTATGCGGCCCACGTTTGGCCTTCAAGTAAGAGAGACATCCTCACTCCTTCACCAGAGGCGTCCTCGACCCCAGTATCGACAATCAACTCGTGTGACGGGTGCCATCTATGCAACTAATATAACGGGTAAGCTCTCACTTTGAAAAATCGCCCTCCCTCTTCGCAGAGGTTGATGCCCGCTGGGTACCTTCGACCACTTCCTTTAACGCACAAAAGTGGACACATATTCTTTCAATTGCGTCCCACGCCATTATTGTCTTACCGAAATAAAAGCTAAATACTTAGAATAGGTGGCGCTTGCGAATACCTATCCCGATCTTTTCTTGACCCACCCTTGCCAACCCTTAGTTTCTTTCCAAGAGACTACCTTGACTTTCCGTGAAGATCTGGTCCTGAAACCTCTTTGATTGCACCCGCGCGCCATCCGATTTCTCTTCATCGACCGAGCATCCCCGGAGCTTCATCTTTCCCCGTCTGTCCCGCCCGGGGGCGGACCATGGCGCCGACCTCAGCGGTGTGGGGATCAAGGCCCAGTCATCATCCCCGCCAACGGCGCGGATAACGCTAGACTCGTGACCATGTCAACCTCTTCTTCACGCGGGCCGAGCTGGTTTCAGGCGATTGCCGCCGTGCTCGGCATCCTCTTGGTGTGCACGGCGGGCGGACTGGCCGTAGCCGGGCTAGCCATGCCGTTCGTCAATGCGGCGGGCATGCTAGCTAATGCCTCCAGCGCGGTGTTTGATGACCTGCCGACCGATACGACATTCACCGAGCCGTCGCAGCAGTCCGTCATTCTTGCGGCCGACGGCTCCGAGCTGGCCCGCTTCTATGCGGAAAACCGGATTGTCGTTGGCTCCGACGAAATCTCTCCCTACCTCAAGGACGCCATTGTCTCCATTGAGGATGAGCGGTTCTACCAGCATCACGGCCTGGACCCGGAGGGCCTCGTGCGGGCGGCGCTCAACAATCTCACCGGCGGGCGGCTGGCCGGAGGCTCGACCATCACCCAGCAGTACGTGAAGAACCTGGCAATCGAGGAGGGCCGCAACTCCAATGACCCGGAGCTGATCGCGGCGGCCACCGAGCGCTCGATGTCCCGTAAGCTCTCCGAGGCGCGCAATGCGATCGCCATGGAAAAGCAGATGAGCAAGGATGAGATCCTCACCGGATACATCAACGTCGCCATGTTCGGCCCCTCCCAGTACGGAGCCGAGGCGGCCTCTCTCTACTACTATTCCAAGCACGCCAAGGATCTCAGCCTTCCCCAGGCGGCCATGCTCGCCGGCATCACCCAGTCCCCCGGCAAGTGGAATCCGGTCAAGCACCCGGAGGCGGCAAAGAACCGCCGGGACACCGTGCTGGCGAAGATGTACGAGCTCGGCTACATCACCAATGATGAATTCAAGCAGGCCATGGCCGTGCCGATCGAGGAGATGCTCAATGTTTCCACGCCGACCAATGGCTGCGAATCGGCCGGGATCTCCACCTACTTCTGCGAATACGTCGTCAAGGATCTTCTCGCATCCGACTCATGGGGCGAGTCCGCGGAGGACCGGCTCAATAAGCTCTACCGGGGCGGCCTCATCATTCACACGACGCTGCGCCCCGATCAGCAGCAGATGGCCTTTGACTCGGTGACCGGTCAGGTGCCGATCAACGATCCCTCCTCGACGGAGATGGCACTGTCGTCAGTCGAGCCCGGCACCGGCCACATTCTCGCCATGGTGCAGAACACCAACTACGGCACGGCGAGCGATGAAGATCCCAATGCGACGACGATCAATCTCAATGTCGGCAAGGATCGCGGCGGCGGCACCGGCTTCCAGTCCGGCTCGACCTTCAAGGTCTTCACCCTGCTCGAGTGGATTCGCACCGGCCACGGCGTATGGGACCGGGTGAACGCGGATAATCGCTCCTTTCCCCGATCCTCGTGGACCATCTCGTGCAATCCCGCCATGGCCGATGACTACAGCCCGAAGAACATCGAGGGCATCGGCTCGGGCATGATGACCGTGGTGGAATCGACCCGCCGCTCGGTCAACGTCTCCTACGTGGCCATGGCCAATCAGCTCGACATGTGCAATATCGTGTCCATGGCAGAGAAGCTCGGCGTGCGTCGAGGAGATGGCGAGCCGCTGTCTCCCAACCCGTCCGCCGTGCTCGGCACCAATCCGGTAACCCCGCTGTCGATGGCGAATGCGATGGCAACGCTGTCGGCCGGCGGAAAGATGTGCGAGGTTCAATCCTTCACGAAGATTGAGAATCAGGCCGGCGAGGTCATTGCCGAGCCGCAACCACAGTGCACCCAGGTCATCGAGCCCGACGTTGCCAAGACCGCCACCCAGGTCCTCACGAAGGTCACCGAACCGGGCGCAACCGGTGCCAAGGCCGCCGTGCCCGGACACGACGTGGCGGGTAAGACCGGAACCACAAATATGGACTGGCACGCCTGGTTCATGGGATTCACCCCGCAGCAGGCCACCTCCGTGTGGCTGGGCCACATGGAAGGCAACATCTCCATGTTCAACACCGTCATCAACGGGGTGTACAACCAGCAGGTCTACGGCGGTAAATACCCGGCCGCCACCTTCTCCGACTTCAACCGCAAGATCCTTGAGGGGCAGCCCTCCCAGCGCTTCCCCTACGGCCCGCTACCCCCGCCGGCTAATGTCATTCCGCCCGGTCACGATAACCCGGCACTGCCTCAGCCGGAGCCCACCGAAGCCGAGGAGAATACGGAGGAGTCCCAGGAAGGCGAGGAGCCCGCCCCCGAGGCACCGCCGGAAGGCGAGGGTGATGAGTAGGGGCCGCGCGCTCTTCGGAGCCGCGACACTCCTCTCTGTCGCGGGGTGGAGCCTCGCCGAGGCCCGGGCCTTCCAACGCTCCTACCACACGCTGAGCATCCTCCCGCCCGGCTCGTCACGCCTGCGCATCCTCAACATCTCCGACCTGCATATTCTTCCCGGGGATGCTCGCAAGGTTGCCTTCATGCGATCACTTGCCGACCTGGAGCCGGATGCCGTCTTTCTCACCGGGGACCAGCTGTCATCCGCCCAGGCTCTGCCCACCCTGCTCGGCGCGCTTGCCCCGCTAGCCGGCACCCCCGGGGCCTTCGTCTACGGCAGCCACGACTATTACGCCCCGGTGTGGAAGAACCCGCTGTCCTATCTCTTCCCCGCCCTCGGCTCGGAGGCCGCCGAGCCGCCGGAGCTGCCGCACGCCGAGATGACACGCAGGCTCACCGACTACGGCTGGATCGACCTGCGCAACCGGCGCTCCCGGATCGAGGCGGGAGGACGCGTCATCGACCTCATTGGCGTCGATGACCCACATATCGACCTTGACGTCTATCCGCCGGAAGAGGCCGACAGCGCGGTTAAGGCCGATTTCAACATCGGCCTCACCCATGCACCCTATACCCGCATCCTCAATGCCTATGCGGAGGAGGGGGTGGACCTCACACTCGCCGGGCACACCCACGGCGGCCAGATCTGCCTCCCCGGACACGGCGCCCTCGTCACCAATTGCGACCTGCCCCCGCGGCTGGCCTCCGGGGTTTTCCCGTGGCCCGGCGGCAAGCCGGATGCCATGCGGGTGGCGATCTCGCGTGGCATGGGCACGAGCCCGATGACGCCCTTCCGCCTCGCCTGCCGCCCGGAAGTTCAGATTATTGACCTTGTAGGGTGATGTAGTTAATGCGGCCAAGTGGCCGCCAGCTTTCGTTTCTCGCTCGTCCTTGGGTACCATGGACGAGTTGCACGGGGTGTGGCGCAGCTTGGTAGCGCGCTTCGTTCGGGACGAAGAGGTCGCAGGTTCAAATCCTGTCACCCCGACCAGGCGATGTTTCACGACATCGCACGCACTGAGAAGGCTCCCAGTTGGGAGCCTTTTCGTTTACCCACTGTGGATGCGCCCTGGGGAACCTCCCGTCCCCTCCGCAACAACGTCCGTCAATGGATCGCGAGCTGTGGGCGCTGTGGAATTAACGGCCCGCCGGATGACGACCCCCAAGCCACAAGATCGGTCACCCCCATAGTCCAGAACCGGACGCAGCGGGATCTGTCGACCTAGCAACGGGCTCACGTGGAGAGCCCCCGGCCTGGCGCCACCTTGACGGACGACGCCGCATGACAAGCCGCTTCTCAGAAGAACGACCGTTCTCGTGACGCGAAGACGGCCGCACATTCTTTCGGAAAAGCACTGGTCGCAGCCTCATTTCCTCTCATCGAAAAGGACAGGCGGGACCATTCTGTGGCTCCAGTCTCACTTTTGCTGACATTAGTTTGGCCACATATACGAAAAGAAATATCCAGTTACTGAGCGGTAGCTTTTAATCACTCGACATATAGGGCGGGCTTTAGTCCCTAAGGTCTTTATTTCCCCTATTCATCAAAATGGAAAACAATCAGTCTTCGCTATTTTCACAAAAGGAAACTTGGGGGACTCTGAAAAGATCCTTCGATTCTCGTTAGGATTCTTGGTACTGGCTGCACCCGCGGCCGACCTTTACATAGAAAAGGAAAGGTATATGTCAACACCAACGACGGTAGCCCCCGTACGGGGAGCTCCTCGGAGGGCGTTGAGCCTCCTGTTCGCCATTCTTCTAGTCGCCGCGATGGTTATCGCGCCAGGCTTGATGAAATCGAACTCGGCCAGCGCGCTCGACACTGATAATTGGCCAATGCCAGAGAATACTGAAATCGTCGACTCGTCGATTGTCAGCGCTGGCGTTTCATCGAATGGTCCCACAGGCCCGGACTCTCTTGAGCTCATGCTCGCCTATCGAGCAACTGTGAGCCCCGGTCTGGAGTGGATCTACCTGCGGATCGATCCCGATCTGGCCCCATACATTGACGAGATGTCAGTGAAGGCGAGCGGCCAAGGCGC
>JAUNVM010000029.1 GCA_030537635.1 Flaviflexus sp.
ATCATCGATTCCTTCGGCGGCTCCGATGAGGGCCGCTCCCCCAAAGGTCGCTATTTCCTCTCGGTCGAGCCTTCCGTGGTTCACGATCAGAAGAAGCTGCTTAACGCCGTCACGATCAAGCCCCTCAACGTGACTGTTGCCCTGCTCGAGATATCCAACCTTCGTCATTCGCACCAGATCCTTGGCCCGCCAGACGGAATGCCGACCGTCGGCACCGGGGTAGCCGGCCTCGACGTAATAGGCCGGCCCATCGATTCGCGTGGAGTACATGTCATCCTGCTGGAGGAACAACAGGAGCAGGCCGACAAGCGCCAGCACCGCTGCCGCTACCTCCACCACAACACCCAGCGCGGCCACGAGCCAGCGCGCCGGGGCGGGAAGGTGGGGTGCGACCCGCTGATGAGCTCGGACCAGGAGCCATCCGAGTACGACGAGGAGGACAAGGAGGACCGCGCCGATTCCCACGATCGCCAGAAGGACTACCCCGGGCCGAACCCGCGTGAGACTACCGCCCGGCCCGGTCAGATGGAAGAAGAGAATAAGGGTGGACAGGAGTGCACAGCAGGCAAGGACAAGCGCAAGTACCCACCGCCAAGTAGGCTTCCTACCTGTGGCGATCCCCTGTCTGCGCGGCGCTTGGTCATCCATTCTGACATGGTAGTCCGCTGCGCAGACCTCGATTTCCAGCGATTCGGCAGCTTGCGCAGCTCATCATCGGCCGATCTCTGCCACGGACTCAGGAGGGATCGGCCGCCTTCAATCTTTTAGCGCCAGATTCTAGACATTAAACTTAAAATCGACAATATCGCCATCCTGCATGACGTAGTCCTTACCTTCCATGCGAACCTTGCCGGCGGCCTTGGCTTCCTGCATGCCTCCCAGCTCGACGAGTTCGTCGAAGGAGACGATTTCGGCCTTGATAAAGCCGCGCTCGAAATCGGTGTGGATGACGCCGGCGGCCTGCGGGGCAGTCCAGCCCTTACGGATCGTCCAGGCGTGGGTTTCCTTCTCCCCCGCCGTGAGGTAAGTCTGGAGGCCGAGGGTGTCGAAGCCCACCCGAGCGAGCTTGTCCAGGCCGGATTCTTCCTGGCCGGATTCTTCAAGCATTTCACGAGCCTCGTCCTCCTCGAGCTCAACGAGCTCGGCCTCGAACTTGGCATCGAGGAAGATGGCCTGGGCGGGGGCCACGAGTTCGGTGAGCTTGGCCTGCATCTCCTCATCGGCCAGACCCTCATCATCGGTATTGAACACGTAGATGAAGGGCTTGGCGGTCATGAGGTGGAAGGAACCAAGGATCTCCTGGTCAAACTGATCGCGCACCGAGTACAGGGTGGTGCCCTCTTCGAGCACCTTGAGGGCCTCCTGGGCGGTGTCCAGGTATTCCTTCGGCGTCTTCTTTCCCTTGACCTCCTTGTCGAGGCGGGGAATCTGCTTCTCCAGGGTCTGCATATCGGCCAGCACCAGCTCGGTGGTAATGGTCTCAATATCGGAGGCCGGATCCACCTTGCCATCGACGTGGACGACGTCCGGGTCGGAGAAGGCGCGGGTCACCTGGCAGATCGCGTCGGCCTCGCGGATGTTGGCGAGGAACTGGTTACCGAGGCCCTCGCCCTCGGAGGCGCCGCGGACGATGCCGGCGATGTCGACGAAGGACACGGTGGCGGGGATGATCTTCTGCGAGCCGAAGATCTTCGCGAGGACCTCCAGCCGATCATCGGGCAGCGGAACCACTCCCACGTTGGGGTCGATCGTCGCGAACGGATAGTTCGCCGCGAGCACGGTCGCACGCGTCAACGCATTGAAAAGAGTCGATTTGCCGACGTTGGGCAGTCCGGCGATGCCAATTGTAAGAGCCACAATCCCTCATTCTAGGAGATCGGCTCCCCCGGCGCGACGTGCGCGGCGCCTCACCACTGCAGCGGGGTGAACGAACCGCGGGCCGACACTGTTTCGGACGTGCCGGTGATCATTGCTTTGAGGCGCCCCGCGGCAACGAGGACGGTTCCTGCCCCGAGCAGGCCGAGGATGAGGCCGATGATAATGAGGCCGAAATAGGTTCCGCTGGGATCGAAGAGGGCGTAGGCGAAGCCGCCCGCGTGGGCCGACCAGATCTGGGCCCCCAGCCACGGCAGAGCCATGAGGAGCCACAGCACGGGAATTCCCCGATGCAAGCGCTCCTGATTGCGCCCCACCACCAGCCAGTCGGCAAGTACCGCCCCGGCGAGCAGGCGCGCCGCCGTCGTCAGCGTCCCGGCCTCAGCCGAAAGTAAGAAGGGCAGGAGCCCCAGGGCCGCGAGCGCACAGAATCCGCGCACCCAGCCATAGTTTCCCTCCAGGCGCTTGCGCAGGCTGCCGGGCACGACCAGGCGCACCAGGCTGGGCAGGTAGGTGACCAGGGCGAGCGCGGCGAGGAACCATCTCGCGTCAAGCAGCTCGGCGGGCGCGAAGGGCCAGAAGACCTGCATGCAGATCCAGCCGGCCAGGCCGACCAGGGCGAAACGGAAGATGATCGCGAGCGCGAAGGTTGCCGGGTGGGCGGGCACGTGAATGGAGTCAATCTCCGAGTGCACCGGCTCTTTCATCGTCTCCCCCTATCGCGGTCATTCTAGGCGGCTGGCAGAGGCGGCAGAGGTGACGGACGAGGGCGTGTTGCCCGCGCCTTCCCGCATTGTGTCCGCCCGCCTTGACATCCTGGAGGCATGGATACCGTCACGCTACTTGCCGTAGTGATCGCCGCCGTTGTCGGCCTCGCGCTCGGATATGTGCTCGCCTCGCTGCGTGCCGAGGCCCGCTGGGCGGGTGAGCGCGGCCGAATTGCCGCGGCCGAGGCCCGCTACGAGGAGATCGCTCGGGAGCACGAGCAGCTGCGCATTCGCTCCCGCGAGGATGACAATCTGCTGCGCGCCCTCGGCCCGGTGACCGAGCAGCTGCGGGACATGTCGGGGAAGGTGGGCCGGCTGCACGAGCTGCAAAGCGCCTCCTCGGCGCAGGTCTCCCAGCAGCTGCAACACGCCCACGTCACCTCCCAGGAGCTCATTTCGGCCACCTCGCGGCTCAATGCCGCCCTCATGTCGACCTCGGCGCGCGGCGTGTGGGGAGAAACCGAGCTCCTGCGCATCGTCGAGGCCGCCGGCATGCTCAACCGGGTGCATTTCGAGGCGCAGGCCTCCCAGGGTTCCGGCCGGCCCGATCTCGTCATTAACCTGCCCGGCGGGGGCCGCCTCGCGGTCGATGCGAAGGCACCCATGTCGGATTATCTGCGAGCCATTGACATCGGGGCGGATGATGAGGAGTCGCTGAAGAGGCGTAATGAGCTGCTTGACGCCAATATCAAGGCGTTGCGCCAGCACATTCGCGAGCTCCAGCGGCGCAATTATCCCGGCGAGTTCCCGCACTCGCCCCAATTCACGGTTCTCTTCCTGCCCACCGAGTCCATGCTGGCCGAGGCGCTGGCGCGCGATGGGGCGATCTTGGAGGATGCGGCCGGACGGGGTGTCGTCCTCGCCTCCCCCTCCTCCCTGCTCGCCCTGCTCCGCTCGGTGGCGGCCACCTGGTCCTCGAGCCGAATCGCCGAGGAGGCCGAATCGATCATGGCGCTGGGCAAGGATCTCAGCACCCGCCTGAGCAAGGTCTGCGAGCACCTCACCCAATTGGGCACCGGCCTGACCCGGGCGGTCAAGGCCTACAACGCCACGGTGGGCTCAATCGAAAAGCGCCTGCTCGTCACCGCCCGGGACTTCGAATCCCTACCCCCGATCTCGGAGGCACCCCCGCGGCTCGACGGAGCGGATGCTCAGCCTCGCGCCCTGCTCACCGAATTCGCCGACGAGGAGGCGGATCTGGAAAGCCGATGAGGGCGGGACCGGCGGGGCTGAGCTCGCCTCTTCCTCCGCAGAGAAACCTCCGGCGGCCATTCGGGCCGCCGGAGTCTTATGCCGATTAGCTGCGGTTGCGCCTTGCACCCGCGGTGCGCCGACCGCGCGCCTTGTGTGGGCGGTCGGGGTGATGTCCGGCGGCCTTAAGGTCGGCGCGAAGGTTCTTGGGCAGGGAGAACTGGATGTCCTCGGTGACGGTGCGCACCACCTCGACGTCGGTGAAACCCTTGTCGGAGAGCAGCTGCAAAACATCGCGTACGAGCAGCTCGGGCACGGAGGCCCCGGAGGTGAGACCAACCGTGGTGGCGTCCTCGAGCCAGGCCGGATCCACCTGATCGGCCTTGTCCACCCGGTAGGCGGCCTTGGCCCCAGCATCGAGTGCCACCTCGACGAGGCGCACCGAGTTCGAGGAGTTGGCCGAGCCGACAACGATCACGACATCGCACCGCGGACCCATCTGCTTGACCGCGCCCTGGCGGTTCTGAGTGGCGTAGCAAATATCGTCCGAGGGCGGATCTTGAAGATTCGGGAAGCGCTTGCGCAGCAGGTTGACGGTTTCCATGGCCTCGTCAACCGAGAGGGTGGTCTGGGAGATCCAGATGACCTTGTCCGGGTCACGCACCTCGACCTTGTCGACATCGTGGGGGCCGTTGACCACCTGAATGTGGTCGGGGGCCTCCCCCTGGGTTCCCTCGACCTCTTCGTGGCCCTCGTGGCCGATGAGGAGGATGTCGTAGTCCTCGCGAGCAAAGCGCACGGCCTCGCGGTGCACCTTGGTCACCAACGGGCAGGTCGCATCAATCGTTTCGAGCTTGCGCTCGGCGGCCTGGGCGTGCACGGCCGGCGAGACGCCGTGGGCGGAGAACACCACCCGGGCTCCCTCGGGCACCTCATCGGTTTCCGAGACGAAGATGGCGCCGCGTTTCGACAGGGTCTCGACGACGAACTTGTTGTGGACGATCTCCTTGCGCACATATACCGGAGCACCGTAGAGCTCCAGGGCCTTCTCCACGGCATCGACGGCGCGATCAACGCCGGCGCAGTAGCCGCGCGGGGCCGCGAGGAGGACCTTCTTGCCGTCGCTGGACGGACTCGAGGGAACTTCTCCCGGGAAGGCGGAGATCCCGGCGAGGGACGGAATATGGTTGGAATTGCTCACGGCCCCCACATTACGCGAGGTGGCCGATGCTCGCTAGGCGGTGCCCAGGCGGGGAATGCTCACTGAGGTTCCCCTGCTCTCGCCGCCCGCCCGTAACCCCTCCCCTGCGCCGGGTTACAGTGTTCCACGTCACCGACGAGACAAACGGCGACGCATTCCTCATCTTTGACATAACGACATGCCGATTGGGAACTATGGCATACCTTTTCCAGCGCGAATATGTCTAGCATGTGCATGTGACCATTCCACCCGACTTGCCGCAGCTGGCAGGACAGACAACCGCGGAGCGCCCCTGGCCGCTGCGCCTGCTGTGCGTGAAAATCAAGGAATACGTCGATCGCATGTCGGCGATGTGGGTGGAGGGCGAGGTCCTGCAATACAATCCCCGCCCGAGCTATCGGGTCCAGTTCTTCACCCTGCGGGACCTTGAGGAAAAGGTCTCGATGAGCTGCAAGGCCTTCACCGGAGTCATCCCCCCGGACTTTGCCGAGGGGGCCCGCGTCATTCTTCGGGTCAAGCCGGATTTTTGGCAGGGCAATGGCTCGCTGTCCCTGCACGTGGCCGAAATTCGCTTCGCCGGAATCGGAGATATTCTCGCCCGACTCGAGGAGCTGCGCCGCAAGCTCGCCGCCGAGGGCCTATTCGCCTCCGAGCGGAAGAAGCCACTGCCCTTCGTTCCGCGCAAGATCGGCCTCATCTGCGGGGCCAATGCCAAGGCTGAACGCGACGTGGTCGTCAATGCGCAGGCCCGCTGGCCCGGCGCCCAGTTCGAGATCCGGCACACCCGGGTCCAGGGTCCGCAGTGCCCGGGCGAGGTCATGGCGGCGCTGGCCGAGCTGGATGGCTCACCGGATGTCGACGTCATCGTCATTACTCGAGGCGGCGGATCGGTCGAAGATCTCCTGCCGTTCTCCGATGAGCAGCTGGTGCGGGCCGCAGCGGCGGCCACCACCCCCATCGTCTCCGCCATTGGCCACGAATCCGATCGTCCCATTCTCGACGATGTGGCCGACGTGCGCGCCTCGACGCCCACCGATGCCGCCAAGCTCATTGTGCCCGAGGTGGCCGAGGAGGCGGCGCGCATCAAGGAGGCGCTCACCCGGGGGCGCCGCGCGGTCGATGCTCGACTGAGCCGGGTGACCGATGATCTTGATTCGATTCGCTCCCGGCCGGTCCTCGCCAATCCCGAGGTGCTGCTCATGCCCCACGCCGAGGCGTTGGAACGGGCCCGGGCTCGGCTGACCGAGCTCGCCACAAGAACCGTGGAGACTTCTGCCTCCGAGCTTGATTCCCTGCTGCGCCAGCTGCGCAGCCTATCTCCCCAGGCCGTGCTCGAGCGCGGCTACGCGGTCCTGCGCACGCCGGAAAACGTGGTGCGCTCCGCCGCCGAATTGACCACCGGACAGCGCGTTGAGGCGCTGCTTGCCCGAGGCCGCGCCGGCCTCGAGGTGATTGCTGTAAAGGAGGAAGCCGATGGCTGACAAGCCCGACGGCGATATCAACGAGCTGAGCTACGAGCAGGCGCGCGCCGAGCTCGTGCAGATCGTTGCCGCATTGGAAACGGGTGAGGGCACCCTCGAGGAGTCCATTGCTCGCTGGGAGCGTGGCGAGGCTCTTGCCAAGCGCTGCCAGCAGTGGCTCGACGGGGCCCGCCTGCGCCTGCAGGCCGCCCAGGTGGGGCGGGAGCCGGGAGGCGACGAGGAGTGAGTAACCTCGTTGTTGGCGAGTCTCTCGTCGACATCTTCCCCGACGCTTCTCTTCCCGGTGGCAGCGCCTTCAATGTGGCGCGGGCGCTCGCCGGACTGGGGCGCCTCGTCAAGTTTGCCACCGAAATCGGCGGTGATGAGCGGGGGGAGCTGCTGCGCGAGGCTGTGGCCGAGGCCGGAATTGACCTCATCGATGGCTCCATCACCGGCCGGGAAACCTCCCACGCGATTGCCAACGTCAATGCGGCTGGCGAACCCACGTATGAATTTTCCATCAGGTTCTGCCCACCCGAGCCCACCGAGATCACCCCCACCCCCAGCGTGCTGCACACGGGATCCCTTGCGGTGCACATCAATCCCGAGCGGGTGCTCGCCTGGATCGACTCGGTGTCCTCGGCCACCGTGGTCTACGACCCGAACTACCGCGAGGAGACCATGGGGTCGATGGGTGATGCGGTGGCGACGTGCGAGCGATTTATCCGGCGTGCCGACGTCGTGCGGGCCTCCCATGACGACCTGCGCGGCATGTACCCGGATCTCGACGACGATGAGGTCATCACGAGATGGCTGGGGCTTGGCCCCAAGCTCGTCGCCGTTACCAACGGGGCCGCCGGCGCGGTACTAGCCACCGCCAAGCGCCGCATCGAAAGCCGCACCCCCCGGGTTGCCGTCGTTGACAAGGTCGGTGCGGGCGACGCCTTCACGGCTGCCCTCATCGATGCTCTTGGCCGGTGCGCCGTCACGGGTGCGGATTCCCGGGACCAGCTTGGCGAGCTATCCGAACGCCAGCTGCGCACCATCGGCGGCTATGCCAATGCCGGCGCCGCCATCACCGTCTCCTATCAGGGCGCTGTCATGCCGAGCCGCGAGGAGCTTCTCGACCACGTCGAGGCATTCGCCACGACATAAGCTCCGCCCCTGAAGCCAACGGTTTAGCGTCCGTGCCGCCGGTCCCGCTGGGCGTAGTCGCGCAGGGCGCGAAGAAAGTCGGTGCGCCGAAAATCGGGCCAGTAGGCCTCGCAGAAGTAATACTCCGAGTGCACGGTCTGCCAGGGCATAAACCCGGAGAGGCGCTGCTCTCCCGAGGTGCGGATGACAAGATCCGGATCCGGTTGGCCGCGGGTATACAGGTGGGCCTCGATCTCCTCGGCACACACCGCATCCGCGATTTCCCGCGGAGTCTTGCCCGCCTCCGCCTGGCTGGCAATAAACTCCCGGATCGCGCCGAGAATCTCGTTGCGTCCGCCGTATCCAATCGCCACGTTGACAAGCAGCCCCTCATTGTCCCGGGTCTGCTCGACGGCGGCAGCGATGTCCGCGCGATGCTTCTCGTCAATCACCGAGGGATCGCCAACGAGATGCAGCCGCCACCTGCCGGCCCGCGCGAGGGATTCGACGGTGGCGACAATGATATCGAGGAGGCTCTTCAGCTCATCGGAGGAGCGCTCAAGATTATCGGTGGAGAGCAGCCACAGCGTCACCAGCTCAATGTTCGTCTCCTCGCACCAGGTGAGGAATTCTCGAATCTTTGAGGCGCCGCGGCGGTGCCCATGCGCGGCGGTGACGCCCAGAGTCTTTGCCCACCGGCGATTGCCATCGAGAATGACGCCAACGTGCCGGGGCATCCGCTGCTTGTCCAGCTCACGGGTAAGACGCCTCTCATACGCTTGGTAGAGAAGATCCTTGAACATTGGCGCACCCTTTCGTTAATCCGCACTCAACCTTAGGCTACCGCCGCTCACTAGGTTAAGGTGAAAGTATGCGCAGCACCCCTGATATTGACACCATCAGCGAGCCACCGGGCGGCACGAGCAGCCGAGGCTATTGGGAGATTCGCCGGGACGAGGGTAAGCCGACGGCACGCGGAATGATCCACGGTGCCGCCACTCCCCTCGCGCTCATCAACACCATCGCCCTCATCATTGTCGCGGAGTCGCGGGCGGAAATCATCGCCGCCGTTGTCTTCCTCTTCGCCTCCCTGGCCCTGTTCGGCCACTCCGCGATGTACCACCTGGGGAACTGGTCACCGAAGGTGCGCGAGGTCTTGCGCAAGATCGACCACGCCAACATCTTCGTCCTCATTGCCGGCACCTACACCCCGATCACGGTGCACCTTCTCGAGGGAAGAGATCGCGTCATCTGCCTGTCCATTGTCTGGGGCGGGGCCATCCTTGGATCGATCATGCACGTCTCCTGGGTGCACTTCCCGCGCTGGCTCTACGTCGCGCTCTACATCGCGGTGGGGTGGGTGGCGGTCTGGTACCTACCCACGATTTGGCGCTCCGGCAGCCCCCTCGTCGTGTGGCTCGTCATCATCGGTGGTATAATTTACACAATTGGCGCTATGTTCTACGCGTTCAAGTGGCCGAATCCGTGGCCCAAGCATTTCGGGTTCCACGAATTCTTCCACCTGTGCACGGTCCTGGCATATGCCTGCCACTGCGTCGCCATCTGGCTCGCATACTTCAGTAACTAGGAGGCCCACATGTGGGAACTCAGTCCGCGGCTAGCCCTCAAAGCAGGCGACGACTTCGACCTCGAGACTTTTGACCGTTCGGCCACGCCCGGCTTTTCCGGGGACAAGAAGGAGGGCGAGGAGTATCTCGCCTCCACCGGTGAGCTCCTGTCCGAGCTGCAGGAGCGCCTGTTTGCCGAGGGTAAGCGCGGTGGAAAGCGTTCCGTCCTGCTCGTCATTCAGGGCCTCGACACCGCCGGCAAGGGTGGCATCGTCCGCCACGTTGTCGGCCAGGTTGATCCGCAGGGCGTCGCCATTACCGGCTTTGGTAAGCCCACCAAGGTGGAGCTTGATCACCACTTCCTGTGGCGGATTAAGCGGGCCCTGCCCGAACCGGGCAAGATCGGCGTCTTTGACCGCTCGCACTACGAAGACGTTCTGATTGCCCGCGTCGACAAGCTCGTCAAGGAACAGCAGTGGCGGGGGCGCTACCGGGAAATCAACAACTTCGAAAAGCGCCTGGTCGATGGTGGCACCACCGTCATCAAGGTCGCTCTCATGTGCTCCAAGGACGAGCAGGCCGCCCGCATACTTGAGCGGATCGAGCGTCCGGACAAGCAGTGGAAGCACGTCCCCGGCGATTTGGATACTCGCGCCAAGTGGGATGCCTACCAGGCCGCCTACGCCGATGTCTTCCGCTACACCTCCACCGAGTACGCCCCCTGGTATGTCATTCCCGCGGACCACAAGTGGTATGCGAGGGCGGCCGTCACCGAGCTGCTCCTTCAGACGCTGATCGATCTCGACCCGCAGTGGCCCTCGGTACGCTGGAACCACGATGTTCAGCGCCGCCGGCTCTTCGAAACCGTCGACGAGAACACCGCCAAGAAGCTGCTCGCAAACGCCCTCGAGGACGCCGCAAAGGCCGAGGATAAGGAAGTGGCCTACCGCGCGGCCCTCGCCGACGCCTCCGAGGATCTCAGCGACTCCGCCTCCGTCGAGGCCCTCTACGAGGACACCATCTCCCCCGCCTCCGCCGAGGTTTCCGATCCGCTCAACCCGAACGATGACACGGTAGGCGACAAGGCTCATAAGGGAGCCGATGCGCCGGCCGCTGAGGCAGCGGGCACCGGGGGCGAAAATGCAGTCCTCGCCGATGGCTCAGCGGATCGGGATAAGGCCAAGAAGAAGCAGGACAAAAAGTCCGGCGGCAAGGGCGCCACATCCACGAAGTCCACGAAGTCGAAGGATAAGAAGAAGTCCAAAAAGAAGGACAAGAAAGATTCGACGCCCAAGGACAAGAAAAAGTCCAAGAAGAAGGACAAGAAGTCGAAGAAGTCCAAGAAGTAGAGACTAACGGAGAAGGGCTCCCCATCGGGGAGCCCTTTCTCATGCCGCTTGTGTCATGCCGGGGAGGCGCTGCTCGGCGGCTCAGTGTCACCCGATGGGTCATCCGGTGACTCTGGTGTGGCCTCCGTGGCCGACGAGGCTTCTTCCGCCGCGGATTGTTCACCCGAAGCACCGTGGCTTGCGGCGGCCTTCTTTGCGGCCTCGGCGCGCGCCGCTCGCTCGGCACGCTCCTTGTCTGCGGCGTAGCGCAGCTTGCGCAGGTGCCGGGTCATGGACCACATGAGCAGGGCGAGGGCGATGCCGAGAATGAAGAAGCCGTAAAGGAATCCTTGCAAACCGGGGCTCGCCTCCCACAGCTCCAGGGGTGCGGTGTCAGCGGAGGGCGAGGGTTCAAAGGGCAGCACGGCTAGTTCTCCTCAATGCCTGCGAAGAGACAGTCTTCCACGCCGTCGGGACGCTCGCCGACGGTAAAGGCAAGTTCGAAGTCCTCCCACGGCCACACCTCGGCCTCCATATCCCTTGGCACGGCGAAGAAAAACCCGTCGGGATCGATTTGGGTGGCGTGGGCGCGCAGTGCGGCGTCACGCGCCGGGAAGTAGTCGGCGACCTCGATGCGAGCATCCACCCTCCGGCTGGGCCGGTCGCCCTTATTGGCGAGCCAGTCCTCAAGTGGGGATTCCAGGCCGCGGGCGAGAAACTCCTCGTGCAGCGCGGAGATCCGCTCTCTGCCAAAGCTCACGTCGTAGTAAACCTTTGACACCTGCCAGGGCTGTCCAAGCTCCGGGTAGAAATCCGGATCGGCAGCCGCCTTGACGGCCGCCATGGCGACCTCGTGAACGCGGATGTGGTCGGGGTGGGGATAACCGCCCTGCTCGTTATAGCAGGTGAGCACCTGCGGCTGAAACTCCCGGATCTCCGCAACGAGGGCACGCACCGGCTCATCGAGGTCGATGGCCGCGAAGCAGCCCTCGGGTAGCGGGGGAAGCGGGTCCCCTTCCGGAAGACCGGAGTCGATGAATCCGAGCCAGGTGTGCTCGATGCCGAGGGCGCTTGCCGCATTGGCCATTTCCACCTTGCGCACCTCGGGAAGGTTATCGATAATGTCTGCGCGATGGGCAAGCCGAGGGTTGAGGATCGAGCCGCGCTCGCCTCCCGTGCACGTCACCACGCGCACACGTCCCTTCGCGGCGTACTTGGCCATCGTCCCGGCACCCTTTGATGCTTCATCATCGGGATGCGCGTGGACCGCCATCATTCGCGGCTCAAACGACACGTTGCCTCCCTTATCCAGATTGTGTTTACGCTTGAGTCTACTGAGATAATGGGCCCGAAAGCGAAGGGAGGCGCATGTCGCACTCAGCTATGAGCGATGAAGAGCGGATCGCTGACCGCTACGGCACCACCAGGCGGGGCCCTCAGCTCGTCATTATCGGCGTCGCAATCGCCCTCGTCATCGCCGCCGGCATCATCATTCAGGTGATTCGGCTCGGCGAACCCACGGTGGCGGTCACCAACACCGGGCACACCGTCGTTGACGATGGTCGGGTGCGGCTCACCTTTACCCTCCAGGGGGAAAAGGGCATGACCGTGGCATGCACGGCCACTGCCGTCAATGGTCAATTCGCCGAGGTGGGGGCCAAGGAGGTCGACATCACCTTGGAGGCAGACCGGGTGGCCCGAGAGCTCATCCTCCAGACCTCCGAGCGGGCGGCCGCCGGCTCGGTCGAATCATGCCGAGTGCTCGACGTCCCCTAAGGCGATAGCCAGGCGTTCTGGCGCTCAACGCCAGCGCGCGCACCAACCGCCACGCCTCACCGCGCTTCTCCGCGGCCTCACGGGTCCTGACAAGGACGTCTCCACCTGCTAGAGTTGGCGCAGGATGCCGCGAGTTGCGGCATGTTTTTTACCCACCCACCAGACGAAAGAACGATCATGGCCGAAAACACCACTTGGCTCTCCCAGGAGAGCTACGACCGCCTGGCTGCGGAGCTCAAGGAGCTCGAGACGACCGGCCGCGAGGAGGTCGCCGCCCGCATCGAGGCGGCCCGCTCCGAGGGTGATCTTCGCGAGAACGGTGGCTACCAGGCCGCCCGCGAGGAGCAGTCGAAGATGGAGGGCCGTATCCTCGAGCTCACCGAGCTGCTGCGCAATGCCGAGGTCGGTGGGGACTCGATTGACACCTCCGTTGTTGGCTCCGGCGTCGTCGTCACCGCCGAGATCGCCGGCTCCAAGCAGAAGTTCCTCGTGGGCTCCCGCCAGGCCTCCGCCGACGTGGAGATCCCGATCTACCCCGAAAGCGCCCCGCTGGGCCGCGCGATCATGGGGAAGAAGAAGGGCGAGACCGCCACCTACACCGCCCCCAATGGCAAGACTATTGAGGTGAAGATCCTCGATCTCGAGGCGCTGAAGTAGCCGCTCACGACATCGGGACTGCTCACTACGCCAGGAGGGCCGCGCAGATGCGCGGCCCTCCTGCTTGCTTCTCTCTCGGCTACTGCTTTCGTCCCTCTTGGGCTTCCTTGGCCTGAGCCTTCTCGGCGGCCTTGGCCTCGGCCTCCTCCGTATCTCCGGCCTTCTCGGCCGCCACCTCGGCGCGCTTGGCGAATTCCTCATCGCGCTGAGCGAAGGCTGCCTCGAGAGCATCGGGTGGTCCACCGGGACGGTTGGGATCGTGACTGAGCTCGGGATACATATCCTTGCCCGCCAGATAGTTGACGCCAACATTGACCATGGCGACGAGCGGCACGGCGAACATGGCGCCGAAGATGCCGGCAAGGCCGGATCCGGCCGCGACGGCGAGGATGACGACCACGGGATGAAGCGAGAGCTGGGTGCCCTGCAGGAAGGGCTGGAGAACATTCGATTCGACCTGCTGGACGACGAGTACGCCAAGCATCATGAGCAGTGCCACCGAGGGGCCCTGATCCACGAGGGCAACGAGGCAGGCAATCGCGCCGGTGACGAAGGCACCGACGATGGGAATGAAGGCACCAACGAAGACGAGGACGCCGATGGGGAACCAGAGCGGAACGCCGAGGACGAGGGCGACAATGGCGATGCCGACGGCGTCGATGAGCGCGACCTGGATCTGGGTGCGGGTGTAGGCACCGAGGGTTTTCCAGGCACGAATGCCGGCCTCATTGACCTCGCGGCGAGCCGCCGAGGGGAACAGGCGCACCGTGTAATGCCACATGCGCCTGCCATCCTTGAGGAAGAAGAACATGCAGAATAGCGCGAGGACAAGACCGGTGAGCATGGTGACGACACCAGAGGTGGCCGACATGACGCCACCAACGATCGTATTGGCATTCTCCTGCAGCTTGCCCTCCACCTGCTGGACATAGTTGTCCAGCTGCTGGGAGTCGATCTGTAGGGGGCCGGTGGCCAGCCAGTCGATGATCGTGTCGAAGCCGTCCCGGGCTTTACCCTTGAGGTTCTGGAAGCCAGCCACCATCGAGGCGCCGGCGCCGCCCACGAGGCCGAAGACGACAATGATGAATCCAATGAGGGTGACAGCGGCCGCGAGCGCCCTCGGCATCCGCAGCGTCGAACGGCACAGGCGCATGGCGGGCTCGACGAGGACGGTGAGGAGGGAGGCAACGAGCAGCGACAGGACGATGAGTTTGAAAACGCCGAGCACCCAAAAAATGACGCCCGCTGCGGCGGCAATGACGAGGAAGCGCCACGACCAGGCAGCTGCCGATCTCACACCCCAGGGGACGGGATGATTCGACGTGTGGCGCTCTTGCCGGTCGGTACGTTGAATTGGGGGCTGAGAGAGCTGCCGGCGGCGCTCAATGGCGCGCTGCTGGATCTTTCTAAAGCCCTGTTTGGAACTCTTTTCTGCCATTACTCAGTCACTCGACTTTCGTTGGATACTCCGTCAGTCTAGCGCCACGGATGGCACATCGTCCCGGCGCGTGACGCCACTCCAATGAGCAACGCCGGCAGCGTGAGAGCAACCGGCGCTACGAAGTGGTGGTTGTCGGGCACTTAGGGGGTGTAGTCGTGAGCGATGGCATAGTGGCGAACCACCGACTGCGCATCAACTCCCTTGAGTGGGCGCTTCGCCTCATCCGCGGGATTGTCCGGATGGGACTTGGCGTAATTCTTGCTCTCTCGCCAGGCGGCGTAGGCTTCCTCGTCTCGCCAGCGGGTGATGACGAGCCAGCGAGAATCGTCCGGGTCGGTCGGCTGGCAGACCTGGAACCCTTCAAAGCCGTCGAGGCCGTGGAGGTTCTTCGAGTTTGCCTTGAATCGTCCCGCGACCGCTTCGGCGCGCTCGGCGGGGACCGTAATTTCATTCGTCACGATGATGCTCATGAGGACAGCCTAATTGATGTTGGTGTCCGCCCCAAGGATAATTCGTCTTCTGCACTGTTGTTTCTTCGCGGTGAGCCGACGAGAATGAGGGTATGGATTTCTTCGCCCGTTATCGTCCCACGCGCAGCCCGCAGCTCACCTCCCCCGCCCCGCACGCCGTGCTCGGCGGCGACATGCTGGCACCGGTGGAGGCCAATAATGCGCAGATCTTCCTCGCCTTCGGATGCTTCTGGGGTGCCGAGAAGCTCATGTGGGAACTCGGGGCGACGATGACCGCGGTGGGCTACCAGGGCGGCACCGTTCAGTTCCCCAGCTATCAGGAGGTGTGTACCGGCACCACCGGGCACGCCGAGTCCGTTCGGGTGGTCTACGATCCCGCTTCCCTGCCCCTCTCCAGGATTCTTCAGGTCTTTTTCGAATCGCACGATCCCACGACCCTCAATCGGCAGGGCAATGATGTGGGAACCCAGTATCGCTCGGCGATCTTTGCCACCACGGCCGAGCAGGTGGCCCTCGCCCGGGAGATGATGGCCTCCTACGAGAAGAAGCTCGCGGATGCCGGGCTCGGCCCCATCGTCACGGAGCTCCACGAGCCGCCCGCTCCCCCATTCTTCTATGCCGAGCCGTATCATCAGCAGTACCTCTATAAGAACCCCGGCGGATATCAGTGCCATGCCAGAACCGGTATTGCCTGCCCGCTTCCCGAAGGAGAATCATGATCGAACTGCCCACCGCCACCGGTAATTTCGGCGACGCCCCGGAGATTGAGTTTCCGGATCCCATGCCGCCGCGCGGCCTCCACGTGAAGACCATTGTTGATGGCGATGGGCAGATCTGCCAGGCCGGGCGCCGGATCACCGTCGATTATCACGGCCAGATCTGGAATGGCGACGTCTTTGACTCCTCCTACTTCCGCGGCGAGCCGGCCACCTTCCCCATCGGCACCGGTGCCGTCATTGCCGGCTGGGACGAGGCGCTCGTCGGTAAGACCGTGGGATCGCGCCTCCTGCTGTCGATTCCGCCGGAGAAGGCCTATGGCGAACGCGGGGTTCCCGCCGCGGGCATCGAGCCCGGCGCCACCCTCGTCTTCGTCGTCGACATTCGCGCGGTCAACTAGTCGCGAGCGCCGGCGCTCATCCAAGCGCGGCGAGGTAAGAGCGGCGCCAGAGCGCAACCAGGCCCCGGCAAGCGCCAGGGTAGAACAGTAGAACAATGGGAGGCGGGGTTATCCCGCCTCCCATTGTGTGTCTTTGATATCGGTGGCCGGTGGAGATTGCCTCAACCGGCTCGGTCCGGCCTAGTCGCGGTTGAGGATGGCGAGCAGGCGCAGGATCTCCATGTAGATCCACAGGACGGTCATGACGATCGAGATGCCGCACATCCAAGCAAAGGACTTCGGTGCGCGGTTGGCCACCGCGATTTTCACGGTCTCGAAGTCGTTGATGAGCATGTAGGAGGCAACGACGATCATGACGATGCCGAGGATGACGCCGAGCGGAATGCCGGCGATCTCCGCGGAGCGCAGGCCGAAGGGCTGATCGTTCAGCCCGGTGACCATGAGGCCGAGATTGACGAAGGAGAAGATGATACCGGCGAGCGCGATCGTTAGCACGATCTTCATGCCCTTCGGCGTCGTCTTCACCAGTCCGGTGGTGTGAAGGAACCAGGCCACACCGACAACGCAGGCCGTGGCCAGGACCGCCTGGAGGGCAATGCCCGGCATCATGAGCTCAAAGACGCCGGTGATGAGTCCGAGGCAGACGCCCTCGAGAATGGCGTAGGCGAAGGCCAGGCCCGGGCCGATGGTGCGCTTGAAGGCAATCATCATGCCGACAACGAAGGCGCCAATCGAGGTTCCGATGGCGAGGGGCATGACAATGTTGTAGCTGGGCGAGGTGACCGAGGTGGGCACGAGCAGGGCCCATGCGAGAGCACCGGAAATAAGGGCGGCACCGAGGAGGATGCCGGTCTTGATCATCGCATCATCGTAGGTCATGGCGGGCTCGCCGTTGGCGGCCCGACCCTCGACGTAGCCGCCGGCGCCGTACTGCGGCATCTGCGCGGCCGGATCGGTCTGATAAGACTGCTGACGCGCGTAGGCATCCGCCGCCGGGTCGGACGGTCGCGGCATTGTTCCCGCCGCATTGCCCGACCCCTCATAGCCGGGCATGGCCGGATAACCGGCGGGCGTGGTGCTGCCGGTGAAGTAGGGGTTACGAGACATAATCGGATTGCTCATGCACGTCCTCCTGGTTCATTTGAAGTGCATTGGGCAATATCCTATCTGTTGTGGACCTCCAGTCCATAGCTGTGGGGGACTTTTCACCTTCCAGCGCAGTGATCTTCATTCCTGCCCGACCTCGGCCCACACCGCCACGGCCGGCCCATGCGCGGTCCTCCCGGTAGAGTGGGACCATGGCACTTTCCGATCTTTCCCCCAGCGCCCAGAACTACCTGAAGATCATGTGGTCTCTTGGCGAATGGTCCGATGAGCCGGTGACGGCCTCCCTGCTGGCCTCGCGCACGGGCTTTCGAATTTCCTCGGTATCCGGGGCCGTGTCCAAACTTGCCGAGCAGGGGCTCGTCAATCATGCCCCCTACGGTGCCATCTCACTTACCGATGCGGGCCGGGCCCACGCTCTGCAGATGATCCGGCGTCACCGCCTCATCGAAACCTTCCTCGTCGAGGTTCTCGGCTACCGGTGGGACGAGGTCCACGATGAGGCGGAGGATCTCGAGCACGCCGTTTCCGACCTGCTCATTTCCCGCATTGATGACCACCTCGGACATCCCACCCGAGATCCGCACGGCGATCCGATTCCCGGCCCGGACGGATCCATGGAAAAATCGGAAGCCACCTCCCTCGAGGCCGCCCCCGAGGGGGCCACCGTCATCATCGAGCGCATCTCCGATGATGATCCAGAGCTGCTGCGCTTCCTGTCCTCTCAGGGGGTGGACGTGGGCACCCGGCTCACCGTGGGCGCCTCATCCCCCTACTCGGGCTCCCTCCTTCTGTGCCTTGGAGACAAGGAGCTACCCCTCGCCCCCACCGCGGCGGCTGAAATCTGGGTGCGCGAAGCCTAGGCGGCTAGTCGCGGGCGGGCTACAGGCCCGTGTTCTCGAAAAACTCGTCCGGCAGGGACTCAATGCCGCGAATAATGAGCTCGATTTTTGCCTTGATCGAGCCCGATTCCACCCATGTCGGCGAGGGGTGCAGCGCCGCATCCGCAGGCTGATCGCTGAAGAACTCGTAGGCCCGCTCCAGGCCGGTGCGGCCCTCCTCATCCACGCTTCGCATGGCGGAGACGGCCTGGTGGACGATGAGGACGGAATCACCGATGAAATCGAGGGCGAAGATGGCGCGCTTGGGGCTGAGGCCGCGCCGATCGAGCTCGGCGAGAAGATCATGAATCACCCGCTTGGCAAAGCTCGAGGAGCCGGTGAAGTCGATGATGACGCGGGACAGGCCAGGATAGGCCTCGCACAAATCCCAAAACTGCATGCCCTGGGCTCGCAGCAGATCCTGCCATGTCTCCCCCGGCATGTCCCACCGCACATTGCGCACAATCCGCTCGAGGGTGAGCGCAATGATCTCGTCACGCGATGTCACGTGCCGGTACAGCGCCGAGGTGGCGACGCCGAGCTTGGCCGCCACGTCACCGAGCGTGAAGGTATCGAGGCCAATCTCCAATACGGCATCCACGATGTCACCGCGAGTAAACCGCGGCTTGGGGCCCGTCTTCTTCCCCGGCCTGGCATTCATGCAGACAAGCGTACCAAGGGCCCCAGCACCCCACCATCTAAAGGTGGCAGAAGACAGCTGCATCCGAGCAACAGGCGATGTAGGGGTTCTTCTTGCCGGATGCCGGGCTGTTAGTGCCGGGGGCGGTGGGGCTCGGCCGAATGAGGCGATGGGCCTAGCCGGCGGTCACCAGGCGCGGCTCGGGCAGCGGATCGGCGTGGGCGGATGCCACCTTGTCGCGCTTCACCTTGCGCCGGATCCGCTGGACGATGAGGGCGGCGGCGAAGAGGAGACCGTAGAAGACCGACATGCCGGCCGAGGTGGCGGCATTGAGATAGTAGGCAATCCAGAAGCCCGCAAGCGCCCCACCGGCCGCAAATACAACGGTCAAACCGATCATGACCTCGAGCCGGTCGGTGAGCAGATAGGCCGTTGCCGGTGGCACGACAATGAGAGCGACGATGAGGATGGCACCGGCAGCGTTAAATGCCGCGGTCACCGTGAAAGACACGAGGAACATGAAGGCCGTGTTGACCGCTCCGGTTCGCACCCCGATTGTTGAGGCAAATTCGGTGTCGAAGGTGGTGATCTTCAGATGGGAGTAGAAGATGGCGATGAAAGCCGCGTTGATGAGGCCCACCAACAGCATGAAGTAGAGGTAGGACGGGCCGATGCTCACGCCGCCAATGGTGAGCGGGATGAAGGCGACGAGGTTGAAGTCGCCCACGAGCACGACGTGGGTGTCGAGATGAATGTTGGCGAAGTTCAGCGAGATGAGAATGACGCCGAAGGAGAACAGCGCCGGGAAGACGAGGCCCTGCGGGGAGTCCCCGGCAAGAAGACCAGTCCGCGACAGGTACTCGGATCCCAGGACAACGATGAGGCCGGCGAGGGCCGCGCCGAGCACGAGGAAGGGCGAGTCGAGGTCCCGGGTGAAGTAGTAGCCGATGACAATGCCGGGCAGGACGGCGTGTCCAATGGCGTCAACGAGCATCGAGTTCTTGCGCAGGACGACAAAAACGCCGGGTAGCGCACAGGTCACCGCCGTGACGACGGCAAGCAGGCAGGTTCCCAGGACGAAACTCATGCGACTACCTCCCGGGCCTCGGCGAGCAGCTCCGCATTGGCCCTGCGGCGCGCCATGATCTTCGTGACGATGGAGCGGCCGGGGGCAATGAGAAGCGAGATGGCAAAGATGGTGAAGAGGACGATCGCGATGAGCGGTCCGGTCGGTAGATTCCCGAAGGCAATCGACAGATAGGCACCGATGCCGGAGGACAGGCCGCCAATGAGGGCGGAGAGGATGACCATGGAGCGCAGCGAGTTCGTCCATTGGCGCGCGGCGGCCGGCGGGGTCACAACGAAGGCCACCATGAGAACGAGGCCGACGGCCTTGACGCCAATAACGGTGGCGATGACGATGGCGCAGAACATGGCGACATCAACAAGCCGGGCCCGGAATCCCGCGACCTCGAAAAAGACGGGATCGAAGATTCGCAGCTCGAATTCCTTCCACAGGGCAACGACGACAAGGAGGGCGAAGATGCCGGCGATGGCGGAGACTCGGATGTCCGCCTTGGTGAGCACCGAGGCCTTGCCGAACAGGTAGTCCTGGATACCGCCCTTACCCGGCCAGCTCGAATTGGCGATGATCCGCATGAGGAGCATGCCCAGGCCGAAGAAGGAGGCCAGGGTGATGGCCATGGCGGTGTCGATCCGAATCTTCGTGGCTCGGGTGATGTAGTTGGCGCAGAGGACGGCAATCGTGCCGATGATGATTGCTCCCGCCATGAGCGCCACCATATTGCGACCATTCGCGCCGATCTGGACCGCGACGATGAAGGCGATGAGGGTGCCGGGTAGGGCCGAATGGGAGATGACATCGGAGATCAGCGACTGCTTGCGCAGATAGGCGAAGCTGCCGAGTGCACCGGCGACGAGGCCAATGATCACCGTGCCGAGGAAGACCATGCGATAGGTGTGATTGGCGAAGAATTCCACCAGGCTCATGAGACGACCTCGAGCAGCATCTCCTCGGTTGCGGCGATCTCATAGGCCTCGCGGATATTGGCCCGGGTGAAGGATTCCTCGGCGGGACCGGAGGCCACAATCGACTTGTTGAGCAAGGTGACATGATCACAGTAGTCGCGCACGGTGCCGAGATCGTGGTGCACGATGATGATGGTTTTGCCCTCCGCCTTGAGGCTGGCAAGCACGTCGACCATGGCCTGCTGCGACTTGGCATCAATGCCCTGGAAGGGCTCGTCCATGATGTACAGGTCGGGCTGCTGGACGAGAGTTCGCGCCAGGAATACGCGCTGGCGCTGACCCCCGGAGAGCTCACCAATCTGACGGCGGGAAAACTCGGTCATGCCGGTCTGCTCAAGCGCCCGGGCGGCCGCCTTCTTCTCCTTGGCTCCCGGCCGGCGCAGCCAGCCCAGCTTGCCGTAGGTGCCCATGAGGACAACGTCGCGCACCGTCGTGGGGAAATCCCAATCGACCGAGGTGGACTGCGGCATGTACCCGACGCGGGCGCGCACCTGGTCCAGGGGGCGCCCGAAGAATTCGACCTCCCCGGCCAGCGGCGCGACCAGGCCCAGCATGGACTTGATCAGGGTGGACTTTCCGGCACCGTTGGGGCCCACGATTCCCATCGAGGCCCCAACGGGCACCCGGAAGTCCACGTGACGAAGGACGGGGTCGCTGCGATAGGCAACGGAGAGATTACGGGCGGTGCACGCCCACTGATCAGTCACTTGGATGGTCCTTTCGTCACGCCCAGCAGGGCTTGGGTGGCGTTTCTGGGTCCTACTTGGACAGGCCCTCGGAGATCGCCGTGGCATTGTGAATGAACACCTCGAGGTAGGTGTCCACGTCCTCCCCCTCCCCGAGGGAGTCGGCAAAAAGCTCCTCATCGGAGATTTGCACGTCCCAACCGCGCGACTCAACGGCCTCCTTGAGGGAGGTGATGGCCTGCGGATTGGCAAGGTTGTCGAGGAAGATGGTCGGCACCTTCTTCTCGGCGATGAGATCCGCCATCTCCGAGATCTGCGAGGCCGTCTTCTGGGCCTCCGAGGTCACGAAGTCGGTGGCGTACACCTCGAGATCGTAGGTATCGCCGAAGTAGTTGAAGGCATCGTGGCCGGTGATGAGGATGCGCTCATCGGCCGGAATCTTGTCGAGCAGCTCACGAGCCTGCTCGGCGGCCTCGTCGATCTTCGCGTTATAGGCCTCGGCATTAGCCAGGTACGCATCGGCATTGTCCGGGTCAATCTCGCCGAGCTTCTCGGCGGACTTCTCCACGATGATCTTCCAGTTATCCGGGGAGTTCCACACGTGCGGGTCGTGGAGCGGATTGCCCTCATCATCGGTTTCCGGCCACGCGAGCAGCATGTCCTCGCTGAGCTCCTCGCCCACCGCGAGCTGGCGGTCACCCAGGCTCTCCAGCTGGTCGATCATTTGAGCCTCGAGGTGCAGGCCATTCCACAGCACAAGATCGGCGGCCTGGATCGTTTGAATATCCTGCGTGGACGGCTCGTAGGTGTGCGGGTCGCCGCCCGGCCCCACCATTGTCGTCACCTCGGCACCCGGGGCGATGTTCGCCACCGCATCCGCCAAGTAGCCCGTGGTCGCGTAGACCTTGAGTCCAGAGCCCACCTCGGTGCTGCCGCCCTCGGCCTCTCCACCATCATCGGAGGAGCACGCCGCAAGAGACAGCGACAGACAGGCCGCACTCAGCAGGCCCAGCATTCGGTTCGTCATACCGTGTCCTTTCATCTGGTCGAGTTATCCATGGACTCTTGTTGAGCACGATTCTCGACAAGCACAGGATAGGCTAACTTCAGTGTATTGGCACGCCTCACCCAAGACGCAATCATGACGTATCTCAAGTCCAGAAAACTGCGTATTTTCATCCTCGGCCACCCCAACAGCGGGTCGGGACATCCGTATCGACGACAAGAAAACCGCGCGGGACCGCAGAATAAGCCGCGAAATTGAGCCGTAAAACCCAGGTCGCCCAGATCTATTCTCGCAATGTTTGCCGCCTCGAAGTTGGAACTTTTGCCCACCATAACGATTGCGTGGAGTTGACCACACCCAAGAATTATATTCCCCCATAGCGGACAGGCGCTTCGCCGGCTCGCGGCGAATGAGCCCCCTCCGGGCACCTGGCCCAGCCGCCCTCATCCTTCAGCCCTCCGCGCGGCAGGCTCTCCCGGGATGTGTCACGACGTGCGCCCGCAACCCGTGGGGCCGGTCGGCGGGCGGGCACGTCACGCAAAGGCGCCCGGCCGAAGCCGGGCGCCTTCAGTGGTGAATTTTAGTATTCGGCGACAACCGGGCCGAGCACCTTATCATCCTTGTAGGATTCCTTGGCGTTCTCGGCGGTGACGATCTGCGGCTCGAGCAGGTAGGCCGGGACGACCTTGACGCCGTTGTCGTACGACTCGGAGTCATTGACCTGGACCTCTTCACCCTTCTGGAGGGTGTTGATCATCCCGATGGTCTCGTGCACGAGGTTCGTCGTGTCCTTGTTGATGGTCGAGTACTGCTCGCCTTCGAGGATGGACTTGACGGACTCAACCTCGGAGTCCTGACCGGTGACAACCGGGGTATCCTTGCCGGCGGCGGCAACGGACACCATGGCCGCGCGGGCCAGGGTGTCATTCGGGGAAAGGATGCCGTCAAGCTCCTTGTCGGTGTAGGTCGAGGACATGATGGTATCCATGCGCTTCTGAGCGTTCTCAGCCTTCCACCCCTGGGTCGACACCTGCTGGAAGGTGGTCTGGCCGGACTGGACGACGAGCGTGCCATCATCAATCTTGGGCTGGAGGATGTCCATGGCGCCGTCGAAGAAGACCTGCGAGTTCGCATCGTCCGGCGAGCCGGCGATGAGCTCGATGTTCCAGGTGTCCTGGTCGCCGCGACGCTCTGCGAGGCCGTCCAGCAGGGCCTGACCCTGCAGCTGACCAACCTGGTAGTTGTCGTAGGCGATGTAGTAGTCAACCGCGTCGGTGTTCTTCACGAGACGGTCGTAGGCGATGACGTACGCGCCGGCGTCCTTCGCGGCCTCGAGCTGGGTTCCCAGCTGCGAGCCGTCAATGGCGCCGACAACGATGACCTTGGCGCCCTTGGTGACCATGGACTGAATCTGGTTCTGCTGCTCCGAGACGCCGCCGTTGGCGAACTGCACGTCGTACTCGTAGCCGGCCTCATCGAGGCCGTCCTTGAACAGCGACTCGGCGAGCACCCAGTTCTCGGAGGTCTTCTGCGGAAGGGCGATACCGATGAAGGAGCCCTCCTCGAAGCCTTCCCCGGCGGCTTCGCCGTCGCCGTCGCCTTCGTTCTCGGCAGCCTCGCTCGAGGAGGACTCGGCGCCCTTGGACTCTTCGCCCTCGCCTTCACGACCGCCGGAGCAGCCCGCAAGGAGCGAGGCGGCGGCAAGCAGCGCCAGCGCCGATGTAGTGGTTTTCTTCATGTGTTTTCCTTCGGTTGTGCATCCGGATGGACGCGCGGTGGTGAAGGCGGATTACTCCGCCGGGGTTTCTTTTGCAGTGGCTTCGGCGGCAGCGCCGGTGAGGCCGGGCTTTCCGGAGCCAAACTTGGAGGTGAGCAACCCGATGATCGAGGGGCGGCCCTGCGTCTTGTTGAAGACGTCGAAGGCGACGGCGATGAGCAGCACGAGGCCCTTAATAATCTGGGTCATGTCGGCGCCAATGCCCATGAGCTGGAGACCGTTATTGAGCACGGCCATGACAAACCCGCCGATCATGGAGCCCACCACGGTGCCCACGCCGCCGGTCACGGCTGCGCCGCCAATGAACACGGCGGCAATCGCGTCCAGCTCCCACATGACGCCGTCGAACGGGCCGGAGGCGGTGGATCGGCCGATAAAGATGAGGCCCGCGAGGGAGGCGAGAATCGACATGTTCATCATGACGAGGAAGTTCACCCGCTTGGTTTTGACGCCAGACAGGGCGGCGGCCAGCCGGTTGCCGCCCACCGCGTAAACGTGGCGGCCAATAATGGTGCGCTGGGAAAGGATCGTGTAGAGCACGACGAGGACAAGGAGGATGAGCGCGGAGATCGGGAAGCCCGTTCCCTTGCGGCCAGTGGCAAACATGTAGGTGAGGTACCCCATGACGCCGGCGAGGACGACGAGGCGAACCACCACGACCCAGAAGGCCGGAACTGTTTCGCCGAGCTTGATAGCGATGCGGCGGTTGCGCAGCTCAAGCATGACGAGGGCAACGATGATGGCAATGCCGATGATAAGGGTGAGGTTGTTGTAGCCAGTCTCCGGACCCACCTCGGGCAGATAGCCGCCGCCAATGTACTGGATTTCATCCGGCACGGGAACCGTATTGGACTTACCCACGAGCTGGTTGGCGCCGCGGAAGAGCATCATGCCCGCGAGGGTGACGATGAAGCCGGGAATGCCAACGTAGGCAACCCAGAAGCCCTGCCAGATGCCGATGAGGAGACCAACGGTGAGGCAGACGAGGACGCCGCCCCACCAGGGGAAGCCCCAGTCCCGCATGGAAATGGCGGTGACGATGCCCGCGAAGGCGGCCACCGAACCCACGGACAGGTCAATGTGTCCGGCGATAATGACGAGGACCATGCCAATGGCCAGCACGAGAATGTAGCTGTTGCCATTGAGCAGGTTCATCATGTTCGTTGAGGTCAGCACCAGGCCGCCGGTGCGGATCTGGAAGAAGGCAATGAGCGCCACCAGGGCGAAGAGCATGCCGAACTGACGGAAATCACCGCCAAAAATGTCCCTGATCTGCTTCATTGATTCTCCCTTGAGGTTGTGGAGTTGCTAGTGGAGGTAGTGGTCATGAGGCGCATGAGGTTTTCCTGCGTAGCCTCTTCCCGATCGAGCACGCCGGTGATGGCGCCCTCGCAAATGGTGTAGATACGATCGGACAGGCCGAGCAGCTCGGGCAGCTCCGAGGAGATGACGACAACGCCCTTCCCCTGGTCCGCGAGAGACTGGATGATCCCGTAGATCTCATATTTGGCACCGACGTCAATGCCGCGGCACGGCTCATCAAGAATGAGCAGGTCTGGCTCGGTGAACAGCCACTTGGCGAGAACAACCTTCTGCTGATTGCCGCCGGAGAGCTCGATGACGCCGGCGTGCACCGTCGGCGTCTTGATGTTGAGGCTGTTCCGGTATTCTTCGGCGCGGGTGTATTCCGCCCGACTATCAACCATGCCAGCCCGGGAGATCCGCTGAAGATCGGCCGAGACGACGGTGGCCTTGATGTCATCGAGGAGATTGAGGCCGTAAACCTTGCGATCCTCGGTGAGGTAGGCAATGCCGGCGTCAATGGCGTCGGCAACATTGGTCACCTTGAGGTCCTTGCCGTCCTTCGTGATCGTGCCGGACAGGTAGGTGCCGTAGGAGCGGCCGAAGAGCGATCGGGCCAACTCGGTGCGTCCGGCACCCATGAGGCCGGCGAAGCCGACGATCTCGCCGCGTCGAACGAAGAAGTTTGACTTCTTGCACACCAGGCGCTCGGGAATCTGGGGGTGGGCGACGGTCCAGTCCTTGACCTCAAAGAACGTCTCCCCGATTTTCGGGGTGTGCTCGGGATAGCGGGACTCGAGCTCGCGGCCCACCATCCCGCGAATGATGCGATCCTCGTCGATACCATCATCGACCTTGAGAGTCTCGATCGACTGACCATCACGGATGATCGTCACCGAGTCGGCAATCGCCGCAATCTCATTGAGCTTGTGGGAAATCATGATGCAGGTGAGCCCACGTTCGCGCAACTGGCGGATAAGGCCGAGGAGATGCTCGGAATCCTGCTCATTGAGCGCGGCGGTCGGTTCGTCGAGGATGAGCAGGCGCACGTCCTTCGACAGGGCCTTGGCAATCTCGACGAGCTGCTGCTTGCCCACGCCAATGTTCTTGATCGCGTTATCGGGATCCTCGTTGAGCCCGACCTTCTCCATGAGCTCGCGGGCCCGGCGCTTGGCCTCGGGCCAATGAATGTAACCGCCCTTGGCCACCTCGTTGCCGAGGAAAAGATTCTCGGTGATCGACAGCTCGGGAATGAGGGCGAGCTCCTGGTGAATGATGACGATGCCGGCCTCCTCGGAGGCGCGAATCGAATTGAAGGCGACCTCTTTGCCGTCGAGCACAATCTCGCCCTCGTAGGAGCCGTGCGGGTGAACGCCGGACAGCACCTTCATGAGGGTGGATTTTCCGGCACCGTTCTCGCCACAGATCGCGTGAACTTCACCCTCAGATACGGTCATCGACACCTTATCCAGAGCTTTAACACCCGGGAATTCCTTCGTGATGTTCCGCATCTCTAGCAGAGTGTTCACACGAGTCTCCTTCGACGTCCATGTCGGAGGCGTTCGCCACCGTTGGGGAAAACGCTAACCGCTCACGCCCCTTGCCGTCAACTAGTAAACACATGACGAATATCATGCCTTCAACCTCTATCAGCTATTGCGTGGATCTCGCTGCAAACTAAGGTCAAATTCCGGCTATGTGCGGGGAAAACGCAGATGGGTTCTCTTCGTTTTTCTACGACTGTCCGAAGGAAAGAGTGGGATGAGGCGACCGGATGGGATGCGCGATCACTCCGGGTCGGGGATGCGCGCCGTCAACGATCGACGTGACCTTCGCATGTACCAGGTGAAGGCTAAAGTTCGCCGGCGGCCCGCAGCACGAGTGCGCAGGCTCCGGCCGCGTCCACCCGAGATCCGAGGGTGCACACCTCGATGCTCACTCCGGCGGTGAGCCCGGGCAGCCAGTGCCGCTTGGCCTCTTGGGTGATGGGGTTGATGATCACGTCGCCGAGCTCGGCGAGTGGCCCGCCAACAACGATTCGCTCGGGATTGAAGACGGTGGCCAGCATGGCGACGGCGCGGCCGACCGACCGCCCAGCATCGTCGAGAATACGGGCGAGGGCCGGATCGGAACGGCGCCGGTGAATCTCCTCGAGTTCGGGATCCTCGGTCATGCCCAGCGTGCGCCCCACGGCCTGGCGAATGGCCGGGATTGAGGAGAAGGTTTCGAGGCAGCCCCGGTTGCCACACGGGCAGTAGGCACCCCACGGATCGAGGGAGACGTGGCCGATTTCCCCCGCTCCCCCGCGAAAACCACGAATGATCTGGCCATCGATGATGAGACCGGCGCCGATGCCATCGGACAGCTTGAGATAGATCAGTGAGCCGCGCTCGGAGGCATCGGCATAGTGCAGATGGGCGAGCGCACCCAGGTTCGCGTCATTGTCGATGATGACCGGCGCGGGCATGGTCCCCGTCATGAGGTCGATGAGGTCGAGGCCGCTCCACTCCGGTAAGATCCTCGGCTCCACGACGTCATTCGTGGTGGGGTCGATGGGGGCGGGCAGCGCTACCCCGGTGCCGATGACCTCTTCCGGGCCAAGATCATGCTCCGCCAAGATCTGATGGACGAGCTCCGAGGCCCGGGTGATGGTCGTTGCTGCCCCATGCTGTGCGGGCAGGTTCTCCTCGCGGAATGCTTCCTCGCGGTGATCGATTCCCATGAGCATGACGCGCAGGTGGCGCCGACCGATTGCCACGCCCACGGCCACTCGACCATCGGCCACCGCCCGCACCTGCGAGGCTCTGCGGCCCGAGCTTGTCACCGAGCGGCGTTCCACCCGGTTTTGGGAAACCAGTTCCCGCACAATATTGGATACGGTGGCCGGGCTGAGCCCGGTGGACTTCGATAGCTGAGCCTGGGTTTGCGGTCCGGAGCGCATGAGCGTTTCAAGCACACTGCGCTCATTGCGCGATCGCAGGGCCCGCTGTGAGCCGGTGTCGCGCGAAGAAGAACCGCGTGGACGCATCTCGGATCCTCCCCAATGAGTACAAGCCTTAAAGACAAGGTATCAGGAGTGCGCACCTTGTGAACAATGAGATTCACGTCTCTCTGCACTCCGGCACGGGCCCGTCCGCCGGGCTCCGCGTTATGCTCGACGGGCCCAAAACCGCGCGTCCACGCGGCTGGATCTTGGCGACAACCCCGCTTCCTCGCTCATCTCGACCTTCCCGCCACCCGGAAAGTTGCGCGCAAAGTCCTCTTTCGCATGGAGGCACTTCCCAGCAATGTGCCGCCCGCCGCGGCGCACAAGCCCTACGGCTGCTCCCCTGCGCTGGTCT
>JAUNVM010000030.1:0-13573 GCA_030537635.1 Flaviflexus sp.
ATGACCACCATGGACTCATAGACAGCCATGCTGACCTCCTAGTGAGTCCACAGCTCCGGAAAGGAGTGCGTTATCCACACCCATATCTGTGCACAACGTTGTGCGCGTGACGGATGTGGACACAGGCGGCCTCCTCAAAGTTCGTTCTCCGCCACTTTATCGAACCCGGTGGACATGAGTGATCCTGGTCGGAGGGCTGCGTTGCGGATCGGGAGAGGCAGGTGATTTCCTTTCCCGGAAGCTTCTTTGCGGCGACTGCTTCTTTGCCGGCTACTTCTCGATCGCCGACGCCTCGATCTCCTAGAAATCCCAGACAACGTGGTACTTGAGGTTCTCGGCTGTGCCGGGAGTGGTGCCCTTAGCCGTGACGTCCATGGTGCTGAAGACGTAGTTGACGTGGTGGAGCAGTTCCTTTTCCGGGTCGAAGACGAGTCGGGCTGAGTCGGTGACAACGTCGCTGTCGTGGACGCAGGTGATGAGATCGGTGTCGAGGGGAATGGGGGCGAGGGGACGGCGTTGTCGAAGATGGTGGGTGCTGGCGGTTGGGGCGGAAGATGCGGGACTGGATGGGCGCTGATGGGGCGGGGCGCGGGCACCGTAGGGTGTGTGTTTTCGCGGAAACCGACGTTTGGCGTGAGGTGGGAGGAGCTTCACGAGTGGATTTTTGACCATCTTGAAGGGCGTTAATGGTTACCTAAGATGTCAATAGGATCGTGATTGACATCATAGGCTTTATTATGTCAGTTTGAATGGCTAAAAATTCTCGTTGGTAGCTTGAGCGTATATCGGCCGGTGAAGGTGGCCGGCCCCGATGCTCAAGGAGGAGCTCATGACTGGTCAGAGCGCACAAGCTCATATGACCCCGAAGGTGCGTGAGGCCCGCAAGTACGCGACCACTCTTGCTCTGATCGCCACTCTAGGCCCGTTCTTCTATGGTTTTGAAGGCATGGTTCTCAACGGCGCCATTAAGGCCGTTGGCGTGGAATTTGAATTGGGTGCGCTTGCCAAGGGCGTTGCTGGTGCTGCCGGCATTATCGGCGGTCTCATCGGCGCGATCTTTGCCGGCCGCATCTCCGACAAGATTGGCCGCAAGGGCGTGCTCATGTGGGTGGGTCCGTTCCTGCTCTTCGAGGCCATCCTCGGCCCCCTGAGCCCGGTGCTCGGCGGCTACTTCTTCCTCATCTTCTGCCGCGTCATGGGCGGCATTGGCTTTGGTGCGGCAACGACGGTGGCTCCCGGCTACGTGGCCGAGATTTCCCCGGCCGATATTCGCGGCCGGCTCATTGCCTTCCGTCAGCTCGCCATCATCCTCGGCCTGTTCTTCGCCGGCGTCATTAACCTGCTGGTGACCAACTGGGCCGGTTCCTCGGAGGCCACCTTGGCCTTCGGTTTCAAGGCCTGGCAGTGGATGTTCCTCTGCCTGCTCATCCCCGCCATCCTCTTCATCGTGTTCACGGCTCGGATCCCGGAGTCCCCGCGCTACCTCGTCTCGGTCAAGCGGGATGATGAGGCCGCTGAGATTCTCGAGAAGGTGACGGGCGATGAGCCGGAGGAGGCCCGCGCCCGCGTCATGTCCATTCGCGCCACCCTCGGCGAAGGCACGGAAAAGATGAGCTTCAAGGCGATCATGACCTCCCGCTGGCGCGGCCTGGTCATGGTTGGCGTTGCCATCGCCGCCTTCCAGCAGCTCACCGGCATCAACGGCATTTTCTTCTACTCCAACACCCTGTTCGAGGCGGTCGGCTTCGCCGAGGAGACGGCCTTCCAGCAGACCCTCATCATCACCCTGTTCAAGATCGTCGGCGTCGTCACCGGCATCCTCCTCGTCGATAAGCTCGGCCGCAAGCGGATGCTCGTCTACGGCGGCACCCTCATCTTCATCTCCCTGTCCGTCGTTGCCATGGTGTTCACCGTGGCCCCGGTGGTCGATGGTCACCCCGACATCTCGTCGAACCCGGTGCTCGGCTACGTGGCGCTGGCCGCCCTGTGCTGCTTCATCCTCGGCTTCACCTCCTCGTGGGGCCCGATCTTCTCGATCGTCATGGGCGAGATGTTCCCCAACCAGATCCGCGGTGGCGCCATGTCCATTGCCTCCGGCGCGGACTTCTTCGTCAACTTCCTCGTCGTCCTCCTCTTCCCCTACCTCATCGCCTGGTCCCCGGCCGGCACCTACTGGATCTACGCCGCCTTCGGCGTCCTCGCGGTTATCTTCACCGCGAAGTATCTGGAGGAGACCTCCGGCCGCCAGCTCGAGGACATGGGAAACTGATCCGAGACAACGGAGTTAAGGAAAAGATATGACTACTACCAGTGAGAATGCTCCCCAGGAGACCGCTCCGAAGGAGAGCGCTTCCAGGGAGCGGGATATTCCCGATAACGTGCGCAACGTGCTGGTCATCATGACCGATCAGCACCGCACCGACACCATCGGCTGCCTCGGCAACCCCCACGCCCAGACCCCGGTGCTGGACGAGATGGGGCGCAACGGATTCGCCTTCACGAATGCGTTCACTCCCACCGCGATCTGCACCCCGGCCCGCGCCTCCCTGCTCACCGGCAAGATCCCGGTCAAGCATCAGGTGCTCGCCAATCCCGAATGGAATATCGCCTACCGTACCGAGATCCCGCTCGATGCCTGGACCTACACTCAGGAGCTGCGGGACAACGGCTACAACGTCGGCATTGTCGGCAAGTACCACTGCGGCCCCAACCTGCCGGACAAGTTCGGCATGGATGACGACTCGTATTGGGGTGCCGAGAACCCGGTGGGCAATGAGCTCTACCAGGCCTGGCTGAAGGAGAATAACCTTCCCCCGGTCAAGGCTCATGATCTCAAGCGCGGCAAGCTGCCCGGCGGCCGTGATGGTCACATTATCGCGGCCCGGCTCAAGCAGGGCGAGAACGCCACCTTCGAGCGCTTCCTCGCCGACCGCGCCATTGAGAAGCTCAAGGAGTACGCCAAGGACTGGAAGGAGACCGGCAAGCCCTTCTCCCTCGACGTTCACTTCTTCGGCCCGCACCTGCCCTACTTCCTGCCCGATGAATGGTTCGACCTCATCGACCCGGACGTGGTGGAGCTGCCGGAGAACTTCGGTGACTCCCTCATTGGCAAGCCGCCGATCCAGCAGAACTACGCCACCTACTGGTCGACCTCCTCGTTCAGCAATGAGGAGTGGAAGAAGCTCATCGCCATCTACTGGGGCTACGTCGCCATGATCGACTACGAGATCGGCCGCATCATGGATGCTGCCCGCGAGCTCGGAGTCCTCGACGATACGGCGGTGTTCTTCTGCGCCGATCACGGCGAGTTCACCGGCTCCCACCGGATGAATGACAAGGGCCCGGCCATGTACGACGACATCTACAAGGTCCCCTTCATCGCCCACATTCCCGGCGTCTCCACGGTGGGCGAATCCGATGAATTCGTGTCGCTCATCGACCTGCCGGCCACCGTCCTTGATATTGCCGGCCTCGATCCCTCCCTGGTGGAGGACGGACGGTCGATCGTTGACCTCACCCGCGGCGAGGGCGTTGAGGGGTGGCGCGAGAACATTGTCTGCGAGTTCCACGGCCACCACTTCCCGCTCCAGCAGCGAATGCTGAGGACGAGGGACTTCAAGCTCATCGTCTCCCACGAGTCCATCAACGAGCTCTACGATCTTCGCCACGACCCGTCGGAGATGAACAACGTCTATGACGTGCCCGTCTACGACGAGATTCGCCGCGAGCTCGCCAAGGAGCTCTACACCCAGCTGCGCGAGCGCGGAGACCACTCGTTTGCCAAGTGGATGGCGGCGATGGTGGACTTCGACGTTCCGCTCGTCAACACGGCCCGCTCCGACCTCGACGAGGTGGAAATCGACTAACCCGGGGGCCGGCAGGCATGCCTCCGCCAGCCGGCCCCCGGCCTCAGGCCCGGAAGACCCCGGGTCTGAGGCCACTGGTCAGGCCGCCTAGCCGCGCATCCGAGCTGGTGGCCCGGATGCGGGAGCGAGTGCCTGACCAGCAGACTTCCGGGTGCAACCGGTGATGAAACTGGGCGGTCAAGTGGAAGTGTGGCCGGTGTGGCGCGCACAGTAGGAAAAGGAAGGAGCGAGGATGCACTATTCGACGGTGGACCAGGGTGCGGGCCTGGAGGCGAGGATCGTCGCCTGCCTGGAACAAGAGAGCCTCACTCGCTCCCAGCTGTGCGAGCGGCTCGGGGTATCGCGCACCAACCTTGGCCGCGGGCTCGCCCCGCTGTTGGCCGGGGGCACCATCCGGGCAGAGAAGACGAGTGCGACCGGCCGGGGCCGCCCGGTTGAGCGGCTCATCCTCGTGGCCAATGCCGCCTACGGGATAGGCATTGACATTGCCCGCAGCCAGGCCTCCGGAATCATCACCGATCGCGGGGGCGCCACCCTCGCCTCCGCCACCATCACCTACGAGAGCTTCTCGGGCTGGCGTTCGCCCCTGCGCGCGCTCGCCGAAGAATTGACCAATGCGGCGCGGCGCAGCGGGGTGGACACCGATACCACCGCCCTCATCGGCATCGGCCTGCCGCTGCCGGTCCCGCCCGGCGGGGGAGAGGTGGCCGGGGAACTCGCCGAGGTGGTGGCCCACTACTGGGATGCTCCCGTGCTCGTGGACAATGCGGTGCGCATGGCCGCGCTGGGGGAGGCCCGCTGGGGCGCCGGCCGAGAAGAATCCAGCCAGCTCTATATTCGCCTGTCCGGCGGGGTGGGTGGTTGCGCGATCGTTGCCGATACCCTCGCCGGCGGGGCCGCGGGACGGGCCGGGGAACTCGGCCACATCCAGGTGGCGGGATGTGAGCTGCCCTGCCAGTGCGGCAAAACTGGGTGCCTGGAAACCCTTGCCTCCGCGCCGGCCCTCTGCCGAGCGGCCGGAGTGGCTGACCTCGACGAGCTTGCCTCGGCCCTCATGCGTGGTGATGAGCGGGCCACGGCCGCCCTGGACCGGGCGGCAGGTGCGCTTGGCGAGGTGATGGCGGGGGCGGTGCTACTCCTTGGGCCCGCCCTCGTCATCCTCGGCGGAGAGGTGGCCTGCGCGGTTCCCTCGATCGTCACCAAGGCCGGCGCCGCCATGCGTTCTCACCTTATTGGCGGCATTGACGCGGCCGTGCTGCCCGCCGAGCAGGATGCGGTTTCGTGCGCGCGAGGCGCGGTGGCGGCGGCCGAGGCTGTCCTGGAAGATGCGCAGTGAGGAGGAGCAGTGATTAACGCCCCGAGCCGCGAGCCGGCTGCCACCGGCGCCGTCCCCTCCCCGGGCGGACAGCCGCTCAAGCGCACCCGCCTTCCCATGTCCGTCGTGGCCAAGCCGACCGGCGCGGCCTGCAACCTGGACTGCCAGTACTGCTTCTTCCTGTCCAAGGAGCTGCTCTACGATGCGCCGCGCCAGCTCATGACCGAGGAGGTACTCGACCGCTACGTGGCCGAATACCTGGCCGCGAGTCCCGATGGCGAGGTGACCATGCTCTGGCAGGGCGGAGAACCCACCTTGCGCGGGCTCCCCTTCTTCCGCCGGCTCATCGAGCTGTGCGAGATCTACCGCCGCCCCTCCCAGCAGGTGGTCCACGCCCTGCAAACCAACGCCACTCTCATCGATGAGGAATGGGCGGCCTTCCTCGCCGAGCACGATGTTCTCGTCGGGGTGTCCATGGACGGCCCCGACGACATTCACGACGCCTACCGGGTGAACAAGGCCGGCCGGGGCACCCACGCAATGGTGCTGCGCGGCTGGAACTACCTTCGGGCCGCCGGGGTACGCTGCAACATCCTGTGCACCGTGCACCACGCGAACGAGGACCGGGGAGCCGAGGTGTACCGCTACTTCCGCGACGAGCTGGGTGCCACCTATCTCCAGTTCATTCCCATCGTCGAGCGGGTCGAGGCCAAGGATCTACCGGCCGCCGAGGCCGGCTGGCGCACCGACACCGGGGCGCGCCTGCTCTACCAGCAGACCGGGGACGCGGTGACCTCCCGCAGCGTCAATCCGAAGAAGTACGGGCGCTTCCTACTCGACGTGTTCAACGAGTGGATCGCCCGGGACGTGGGCGAGGTCTTCGTCCAAGACTTCGACTCGGCCCTCTCCTCGCTCTTTGGGCAATACTCGGTGTGTGTGCACGCCCCGGAGTGCGGCAACAATCTCGCCATGGAATTTAACGGCGATGTCTACGCCTGCGATCACTGGGTGGAGCCCGACTGGAAGCTCGGCAACATCGCCGAGTCCCCGTTTGCCGAGCTGGCTGCCACGGACACCATGCGGGCCTTTTCCCGGAAGAAGAATGATCAACTCACCGAGCAGTGCCGCCGGTGCCCGGTGCGCCGCATGTGTAACGGCGGATGCCCCAAGGACCGGTTCACCACCTCGGTCGATGGCGAGGCGGGACAGAACTACCTGTGCGAGGGGTTCTATAATTTCTATAGCACCATCAAACCGGATCTGGTGGCGATGGCCAGGCTGATCCGAGAGAATCGGGCGCCGGCGGACATCATGGATCCGGATGTTCGGCGATCCAAGCGCCCGAAAGTGAAGTGACATGATCATTGCGGCGATCATCGGCTTAGCCGTTGGTCTCATCGTGGGGGCGCTCGGCGCCGGCGGCGGAATTCTCTCCGTTCCCGTGCTCGTCTACCTGCTCGGCCAAACCCCGCACAATGCGGCCGCGGGATCGCTTGTCATCGTCATCCTCACCGCCATCGTCTCCATCCTCCCGCACGCCCGGGCGGGAAGCGTGCACTGGAAGGACGGCGCGCTGTTCGGCGTGCTCGCCATCGCCGGATCCACCGCCGGCTCGCGGCTCTCGATTCTTGTCGATCCCGACTGGCTCATGTTCTTCTTCGGGATCCTGCTCGCCTGCGTCTCCTTCCTCATGATCCGCAAGGGCCGCCTCCAGAGGCGAGAAACCGGGCCGGATCCGCGCGGCCAGGTGACTCCCTCGATTCTCCAGCTCATCATCGCCGCCACCCTCACCGGCCTGCTCACCGGCTTCTTCGGCGTGGGCGGCGGATTCGCCGTCGTGCCCATGCTCGTCATGGTGCTGCGCTTCCCCATGAAGGAGGCCGCAGCCACCTCGCTGCTCGTTATGATCATCGTCTCCGCCTCCGGGCTGCTCGCCCGCCTGGGCACCCACGTGAGCATTGACTGGCCCATCGTCCTCATCTTCGCCGCCACCTCCATGATCGGCGGCCTGCTCGGCGGCCCGATCACCAAGCGGGTAGAAAACTCCACCCTCACCCTCGCCTTCGGCATTCTCCTCGTCTGCGTCAGCGCGGTCACCCTCGCCGAGGTTGCCGCCAAGATCTTCTAGCGGCCGGCCGCCAGATCCCTCCCGAAACCGCCAGGGGTCCGGCGGTGAAGCCCTTGTGAGCTCCCAGGGATCAGCTCCGTAGCAGCTGACCGGGAGTAGGCGGCGGCTAGCTCGGGCCCACCAGCATGCGATATCGACTTAGGTATCCCTTCGCATTTGGTGCCGGGTGGAGTAGATTGGCACACATAATCTGGCCCGCCCGCTCGCGTGGAACGGAAGTGGAGTGCTGATGAGGACAATCGTGGGGATCGACTACGATCCGACGGGATATTTCCTGCAGGTGGGGGATCACGGCGCCGGAATTGGCGAGTGCATTGTCCAGTGGGTCGATGCCTGCGAAAGCGACCTCATCATCCTCCAAGAGCGCGCCGAGGGCGTGCGAGCCATGGCCTTTGTGTGGGATAGGGAGGTGTTTCCCTGCTCGATCCCCCGGGATGCGGTGCTAGAAACCGAGCCCAATGGCCGGGTGCGCTTCATCTTCTCCGATAACCCCGGAGTGCTGTGCCACCAGTTCCTCGCCCAGGACGGTAAGTACTTAACAGAGCTGTGGTGGGACGGCTTGGAAGGAGTGACCCAGGTGGCGGTCACGCCCCTGGAGACCTCGGTGCTCACCGCGCCGGCCGAATCCCGCACCACCGTCCGGATCGAAGAACTCGGCGATCTCGGAGTTGCCCAGCTGCGTCCGGCCAGCAAAAACAAAGCCAGCATTATTCGGCCGCACACCCAGTTCGAGGACCTCGGCGCCCTCATGCTCGAAGAGGTTGACGGCATCATCACCGCCGTGCTCCTTGACCACCCGGACCAGATCTTCGGACCGGATCAGCCCACCCATCTTCGGGTCGAGCTGCCGCGGAACTATCCGAGCGCCTGGCGGCTGTGCTTCACGGAGGTGGAGGTGGCCGAGGTATGGAATATCTACTCCACGTGCGGTCGCTACCAGTTCATCCTCTCCATGGGCGAAATGGGACTGGCCAGCGCGGTCGTGCTGCCCCGCGGCCACTGCCCGGGCTGAACTGCCGAAAAGAACCGGCACCGGGACCGGGCCGAGACACGAAGGTGGGCCGCAGATCAGCGGCCCACCCGTGGTTGATCGTGGTCAGTTCGTTATCGCGGTGAGTTCGCTCGGTGACCTCGTGGTTTACTCCAGACCCTTGCCGGAGGGGGAGACGAGGATCTTCACCGCGGTCTCATTGCGGTTGATGAGAGTATCGAAGCCCTCGTCGATGAGGCCCTCGAGGCCAATCTTGCCGGTGATGAAGGGCTTGAGATCAATCTTGCCCTCCTCGACCAGCTTGATGGTGGCGGGGTGGTCACCGCAGTAGCCGATGGTGCCGCGCAGGTCGATCTCCTTGAGCACCAACGTGTGCATGTCCACCTTGGGCTGGTGGCCCCAGATGGAGACGTTGACGACGACGGCGGTGGGCTTGACCGCCTCGAGGATCGTGTTGAGGACAACGTCCACCGAGGAGCATTCGAAGCCCACATCCGCGCCCTTGCCATCGGTGAGCTCGCGGACCTTCTCCGCCACATCCACCTCGTTGGGGTCGAGGGCGTGATCGGCCACCCCGGTCTCGGTGGCCTTATCTCGGCGGAGCTTGGAGAGCTCGAAGATGATGACCTTGAGACCCTCGGCCTTGAGCACGGCCGCTAGGAGCAGGCCAATGGGGCCGGCGCCGCCGATGAGGGCAACATCTCCGGCCTTGGCTCCCGAGCGAACGTAGGCGTGATGGCCCACCGCGAGGGGTTCGATGAGGGCGGCCTCGTCCAGCGGGATGTCGACGGGATGCACCCAGCGGCGATCCACGGCGATCTTCTCGCCGAGCCCGCCGCCGCCACCGCCGAGGCCAATGAAGTTCATGTTCGGGGTGAGGTGATAATTGTCCTCGGCCTTTGTCGAGTACTGGGGGTCGATGATGTAGGGCTCGACAACGACCTTCTGGCCGACCTCGAGATCGGTCACTCCCTCGCCGAGGGCCGCCACCGTGCCCGACATTTCGTGGCCGATGGTGATGGGGGCATCCTCGCCGGAGATGGGATGGGGGTGTCCGTGCGGAGGGATAAAGATCGGGCCATCCAAATACTCGTGAAGATCGGTTCCGCAAATACCGCACCAGGCAACGTCAATGAGCACCTGGCCCTCGCCGGCCTCGGGCGCCTCGATCTCTTCGATCCTGATGTCCTTGTTGTCGTAGTAACGTGCTGCTCGCATATACTCGCTCACTCCTTCGTTAAGCTCGTTGACCAGCGTGATGGCGTCACGCTGTACTTCCACGCTACGTGACAGCACCCACCCGCTCTATGCAGCAGCTCACAAAGTGTGGGGTGAAGGTGGGTGGGAGGCTTAGTTGCGTGGGTGGCGTGGGACTCACGCCCCAGAAAGTAGATGAACCGACGGAAATAACGCTAAAAGACTGGGCTTCTCTTCACGATGGAGAGCCGGTGATAGATCGAGGATCTGATCTCATATCGGCCACATGTTATAGCCCGGTGTGGGACCATCCGCCTAGCTTTTCGATGCGTGAATATGTCGGGAGGTAGTACTTTAGCGGTGTTTTGGTTAGTAAAATTCCTGGTAAACAAGGTGAAGTCTCACTTATCGGGACGGTGTGTCGCGGTGTTCGCTGGTACACTGAGGGCCACGGCCGGGCAGGAGTCCCGGCCTTAGTGGTTGGCAGCGATGCCACAGCTCCAAAGGAGGAACTGGAAGTGAAAAATAAGCGTGTCATGAAAGGCTTCGCGGTCAGTGCTGCGGCTTTTCTCGCTCTGAGTGGTCTCGCCGCCTGCGGATCGGACGACTCGGGTGCTGATGGCGAGGGTTCGGTCTATTTCCTGAACTGGAAGCCGGAGCAGGAAGAGGCCTACAAGCAGATTGCGAAGGAATATACCGAGGAGACCGGGGTTGACGTCAAGGTTGTCACCGCCGCCTCGGGCACCTATGAGCAGACCCTGAAGTCCGAGATCTCCAAGTCGGAAGCGCCGACGCTGTTTCAGGTGAACGGACCGGTTGGTCTGGCAACGTGGAATAAGTACACCGCAGATATCACCGATTCAACCATTGCCAAGGAACTCAAGGATCCGACCCTCGCCCTCAAGGGTGATGATGACAAGATCTACGGTGTGCCGCTCGCGGTTGAGGGTTACGGCATCGTCTACAACGAGGCCATTCTCAACGACTACTTCGCCATGGACGGAGCCAAGGCCACCTCCATTGACGAGATCAACAACTTCGAGACCCTCAAGGCCGTGGCCGATGACATGCAGGCCAAGAAGGCCGATCTCGGCATCGATGGCGTCTTCGCCTCGACCTCTCTCGCCCCGGGCGAGGAGTGGCGCTGGCAGACCCACCTCGCCAATGTGCCGGTGTACTTCGAGTACGAGGCCGATGGTGTGACCGACAAGGATGCCATCGACTTCACCTACAACGAGGAGTTCAAGAACCTCTTCGACCTCTACCTCGAGGACTCCACCGTCGAGAAGACCGTCACCCCCTCGAAGACGGTGACGGATTCGATGGCGGAATTCGCGCAGGGCAAGGCTGCCATGGTCCAGAACGGCAACTGGGCCTGGAGCCAGGTTGAGGGCGTTGATGGCAACGTCGTCAAGGAGGAGGACATCAAGTTCCTTCCCCTGTACATGGGCCACGAGGGCGAGGAAGACCAGGGCATCTGCATTGGCACCGAGGCCTTCATGGCGATCAACGCCAAGGCCTCCGAGGCCGATCAGAAGGCCACCCATGACTTTGTTGAGTGGCTGTTCCTGTCGGATGCTGGCAAGAAGCACGTGGTTGAGGATCTCGGCTTCATCGCGCCGTTCAGCAACTACACCGACGAAGACATCCCCTCCGATCCGCTCGCCAAGGAAGTCTCGACCTACATGTCGAATGATGACCTGAAGACGGTTCCGTGGGTGTTCCAGACCTTCCCGTCGCAGAAGTTCAAGAGCGACTTCGGCCAGGCTCTCGGCCAGTACGCCTCGGGCAACCAGGACTGGGATCAGGTCGTGTCGATCTTCGTTGACGGCTGGGCCGCCGAAGCGAAGTAACTCATGAGGTTCGGGGTGGGTCCGCCCACCCCGAACCTTGGCCTCGTCAGTGAAGCGAGCTGTCATGAACTCAAGCCTCAAACGCTATTTCCCGATTTTTGTCCTGCCGACGTTGCTGGCGTTCCTCATCGCCTTCCTCGTCCCGTTCGTCATCGGCCTGTTCCTGTCGTTTTGCGACTTCACCACGATTTCGGATGCTGAGTTCGTGGGATTGCAGAACTACAAGGAGGTCTTTGCCGCCCGGTCGGGATTCAACTCGGCCTTCCTCTTCACCATGCTGGTGGTTGTCGTCTCCATCGTCACCGTCAACCTGTTTGCCTTCGCGATTGCCTGGGTGCTCACCCGCAAGCTCAAGGGGACGAACTTCTTCCGCACCGTGTTCTTCATGCCGAACCTCATCGGCGGTATCGTTCTTGGCTACACCTGGCAGGTCATCATCAATGCGATCCTCGCCAAGTACCAAACCACGATTATCGCCGACTGGAAGTACGGCTATCTCGGCCTCATCATTCTCATCAACTGGCAGCTCGTCGGCTACATGATGATCATCTACATCGCGGGCCTGCAAAACGTGCCGCCCGAGCTGGTGGAGGCCGCCGAAATCGACGGGGCCGGCAAGTGGGGGATCCTGCGCAATGTCACCATTCCCATGGTCATGCCCTCGATCACCATCTGCCTGTTCCTCACATTATCGTCAACGTTTAAGATGTTCGACCAGAACCTGGCGCTGACCAATGGCGCACCCGCCTCCCAGACGGAGATGGTGGCGCTCAATATCGTCAACACGATGTTCTACCGGATCGGCGAGGAAGGCGTCGGCCAGGCCAAGGCCGTCATCTTCGTTGTCGTGGTCGTTGTCATCGCCATGTTCCAGCTGCGAGCCACCCGCTCGAAGGAGGTTGAGGCATGAGCACCACCGCTCCCGCCCCGGTGGCGGATATTCGCTCCCGCGTGGCCGGCCCCAACAAGAAGCCAGCCCTCTCCGGCCCCGCCAAGGCCGGTAAGGTCCTGCTGTACGCGGTGCTGTGCTTCCTCACCGTGGTGTTCCTCGGGCCAATCTTCTTCATCGCGTTCAACTCGTTCAAGTCGAAGTTCTCCATCTCGTCCTCGCCCTTCGCCCTCCCGGTGGGGGACATGTGGGCCGGATTGGAGAACTACGCGACGGGCCTCGCCCTGTCCGGCTTCTTCAACGCGATGATGTGGTCCTTCTTCATCACCATCGTTTCCGTCATCGTCATCGTCTTCTTCTGCGCGATGACCGCCTACTACATCACCCGGGTGAAGACCTGGTGGACGTCCCTGCTCTACTACCTGTTCGTGTTCTCCATGGTCATCCCGTTCCAGATGGTCATGTTCCCGACGGTGAAGATCGCGGACGTCCTCAGCCTCAACACCCCGTGGTCGATTGTCGTTCTCTACCTGGGCTTCGGCGCCGGCCTGTCGGTGTTCATGTACGCCGGCTTCGTCAAGTCGATTCCCCTGGAAATTGAAGAGGCCGCGCTCATCGACGGGTGCACGCCGCTGCGCAGCTACTTTGCCGTCGTCTTCCCCATGCTCAAGCCCACCGCCATCACCGTGGCGATCTTGAATGCCATGTGGATCTGGAACGACTACCTGCTGCCCTACCTCGTCATTGGCCTGTCCAATCCGAAGTACCGGACCATCCCCGTCGTGGTCCAGCAGCTCGTCGGCTCCAACGGCAACCGTGACATGGGAGCGCTCATGGCCATGCTCGTCCTGGCCATCATCCCCATCGTCATCTTCTACGTGTTCGTCCAGCGCCACATCATTGAGGGCGTTGCCGCGGGCGCGGTCAAGGGCTAATTCAGCATGCGGGTGCGGACGCACCGTCCGCACCCGCTGCGTTACTTCTTCACCTGGAGGGACGATGAGCCGGATCTTCTCGCCCGAGGGTGAGCTGCAAGACACCCTCATCCTCATCGCCAATCTGGCGGTCATTAGCCTGCTCACCTCCCTTGCCATTCTTCCCTTCGTCACCCTCGGCGCCGCGCTCTCCGGAGCCTACGGGGCCGCCGCCATCGCCCGCGAGGCCGGCACCCGGCAAACCGTCGCCGCCTTCGCCCGCGCCTTCAAGGCCGGACTTGGTCGGGCCACCGCCTGGTGGCTCGGCAGCCTCGCCCTCATGTGCCTCGGCGTCATCGAGCTCATCTGGCTCGGCGATAGTGGGGGAGCCCTGGCGGATGCCATGATTGGACTCCTCCT